>CAVKJM010000006.1:0-33563 GCA_963656505.1 bacterium | reverse complement strand
GCGCGTCTTGGCTTGTGATCTTACTTAAGGCATTGGAAGTTGCATCGCTCACTGATGCTAAAGAGACGTGCCCGGCTTGCGTGGCGTCTGTGGCAAGAGCAGCGATCCCGAGGCCATTGGCAACAAGAGCGAGTTGACCGTTTCCTGCGTCTTTGTGTGTGGAAAAGACATCGATTGAGGCACAGAAGTCTTCGACTCGATCGCAACGGATGCAAGCCGTTCTTTCAAGCATGGCATCAAAAGCGCCATCGTCGCAGGCGGGCATTGCATAGCGAGAAGCGATTAAACGCGCCGAGAAGGCACCTCGCCCCGTTTTTAGGACAATCACAGGCTTAGTGCGTGAGGCGGCCCGTAGCGCTGAGAAAAAGGCCCTTGGATGCACCAAAGTTTCGATATGCATCGCAATGACTTCGGTGTCGGGGTCATCAGCGAGGAAATCCAGCATTTGCGCAAGAGTCACATCGCTTTCTGCACCAGCGGTTAATACCGAAGAAAAACCAAAGGCGGCGCGAGCTGCATAGTCTAGAACAGCGGCGGCAACCGAAGAGGATTGGCAAATAAGACCCACGTGCCCAATTCGGGGTAACGTGGGCCAGTAACTGACGTTTAAACCAATCTGCGGGCGAATGAGTCCTAAGGAACCAGGACCGATGAGACGAATGTCATTGGTTTTGCAAAACTCGGCAGTTTTTCGGCGCCAGAGGCGATCTGAGGTGAGCGCATCATCCCCAGGAGTGATAAGAACATTCTTGATTCCGAGTAAAGCACATTGCTTAAGGATTTGTTGGACAACCGAGGTCGGTGTTGCGATAACAACGAGATCGACTTTCTCAGGCAATTCAGAAAGCTTAGACCAGCACGGGGTAAGTCCAATGTATTTGTATTTAGGATTAACCGGATAGGCCTGAAGAATTCTGTGCGAATTCATAACGCCAGTCCAAATGAGCGTTCCGCGACTGCCTTTGCGGTCACTTGCGCCCACAACTGCCACAGAGCGGGGAATGAAAGCGCTTTTCAGAGGGTGAGAAAAATCCATTGCAAAACGTACTTTTATCCAAATGCGAGAACCCTTAAGTTTAGAGCAGAAGCAGGCGAATTTCGATACTCAACGCAAATGTCGTATGATGCGAAAAGTATGATTTTGTAAGAAAGTCCACATGGCTAAAGAAAAACCCCTTGCACCTCCTAAGCACTGGCTTCGCAGTGACGACTCGGTTGTCGCCTGCACAGAAAAAGTCAAAGTGCTCGAAGAAAATTGGAATGAAATCCGCTCAACGCTTCAAGAAGCGTTAGACGATGCTGTGCTCATGGGTTGCTCAGAGACTCGCGTCAAAAACGAGTTCATCCGTTTAATTAACGGCCTGACTAGTCAATACGAAGATGCGCTAAAAGCAAAAGCGCCCAATAAGAAAACGGATTCCTAGAGCGACCCTCAGGAATCCGTACTAAAAGAGTTCTTTCAAAGTAAGCTACTTTTTCTTTGTTGCCTTTTTCGGGGCCGCTTTCTTAGTAACGACCTTCTTAGCGGCAGTCTTTTTAGGCGTAACTTTTTTCGCAACAACTTTTTTCGGAGCGCTTACCTTTTTAGCCTTGGTTTTTGTTGCGGCTTTAGCTTTTGCTTCGGCCTTGGCTTTAGCGGCGGCTTTCTTTGCTTCGGCTTCAGCTTTTGCCGCGGCCTTTTTCTCAGCCTTAAGTTTCTTTTCTAAGGCTTTACGTTCTGCGGCAGCCTTCTTTTCTTCTTGGCGGCGCGCAGCAGCTTCTTTTTTCGCAAGAGCGGCAGCCTTACGGGCCTCTTGCGCAGCCTTACGGGCAGCAAGCGTTGCGGCCTTTTCTGCAGCACGACGCTCAGCGGCTTCGGCTTTCGCCTGAGCTCGGGCAGCGGCCTTAGCGGCAGCAATCTTTTTCACAAGCGTCTTTTCTGGCTTTGTGGGCTTTAAGATTTTCTTTAAGGCTGCGGCATGGCGCTCGGCTTCTTCGCGAGCGGCTTCTTCAGCGGCCTCTTCTTCAGCGGTGCGCATCGAGATGCGAACAACGGGAGGCGCCACAGCCGCTTCCTCTTCTTTGACGCCCCAGAGTTCAAGGAGTTCCTTTTGATCAGGAGCCGATCCTCTTTCGCGACGGGCAACAACGCTAGCGCGAACGAGCTTTTCGATATCGGGAAGAGGAAGACGATTTAAGTCAGAAAAATTAATGAGACTATGCTTAGAGTCAAAACCAGAGATGGTGTTAAAGAAGGGCTCAGCGGCTTCTTTTTCGGCTACAAAAAGTGTCAGTAATTTGTCTCGAGATTCGAGCGCAAATAGCGGGCCACCGTTGAGCTCATAGAAGACGAGCCCAAAGCGCTTGCTTTCACGCACGCCACGTGCGGCACGGCGGATAAGACTTGCAACACGCGCCATTGCAACACGCCGATCCGGCGGTAAGCCTTGCAGAAAAACACCCAAGACTGATGCACCAACCATGGTAGGAAAACCTCCTGACAACAGTTAAGGTCAGTTAACCTCTAAGAAAAAATGGATTTAACCTGCTAATTTTACAGGAAAAAGAGGGCCAATGTAAGCGCAATTTCAGGCCAAGACCCCTAGAAACGCGCAAAAGAGCCTAAGAATTAACGATAAAACGAGAACTTTGCGCTAAAGGGTTCGCGCACGAAATTCCCGAGAGTTCTTCGGCTGCAACTTCCAGCGTCGGGAACGCCTCCGCGGCCTTCAGTTCGTTTTACCCAGTGAATGCGAGAGAGAACGCCGTTTTGTTTTCCTCTCGGTGTTGTCTCAAAGAGGACGTCTCGAACACGCGTACTTGATTCTTGGGAAGAGGTGATTTTCGATTTAAGACTACTGCCATCGGCAGCAAGGAAAGTAAAGTCAGCGCCTTGCTTTGCAAAAAGGCGTCCTGCCGCGTCACGAATCTCAATTTCAGGGGCAACAAAGCGCCAGTAGTAGCCGTGCTTATCGACAGCGCACTGAAACTGAAGGTAGCCAGTACCTGAGTATGTTTGCGAGTGAGAGGCTCCTTCAGGGGGAGTGACGGCATCTTTAAAAAGAGCCGAGCAACCTGCAAGCGCAAGGCTTAAAACACAAAGAAGAAAAGAGCGAGAGACGTTCATGGTGTCTTACTCCTTAACGGGTTCATGAGGCGCATCTGCGCTTTCTGGCGCAGCCAAGGGCGTGGTAAGAGCCTCAGGCTTTAGCGCTTGGATAGTGGCTCCGTCTTTAGCTGCTGGGTAGCGCTCGCGCGCACTTACCCAATTGGCATCATTTAAGTAGCGCAAATAAGAAAGCGTTCCCGAATTTGCTGGAAAGTTAAGTAACCAAATTCCTGTGGTCTTTGGAGAACGCGGTTTACTACCAACGCGGAAAAGACTTAAATCGGGACCCGCGTGCGCGTCTTGCGTCATCGATAAGAATTGCTCAAGGCGGAAGGGTTTTAATTCGGTTTCAAGTAACGAATCAATACGCGCTAAGCGAGAAACGGAACTCGCGGGAATCTTCCCGTTAAATTTTGTCGACTCAGGGAGAACATAGTGGTTGGTGTGCGTCAAGATTCCCGAAGACGTTCTTTGAATGTTAAAGCGGCCATTGGGTAGACACTCGACAAAAGCAATCTCGCGCCTATCGGCTAAGACATAAATCATCGGGTAGCCAGAGAAGACATTCGTTTTATTAAGAGCCTCGGAAACCGAAGCGCAGTGACGAACGAGCCATTCGCCTCCTTGCCAGCCTTCAGTTGATTTAAAGCGCTTGGAAAAAAGCGAAAGTCGCGTATCGCGCGAGACACTTGCCGCAGAGATTTGTCCGACAAATAAGCCTCGTTCATTGAGACCTGCTTCAAAGCGGTGTGTTTTCCCAACGAATAGACCTTTGAAGGCAAAACTTCCTTCATCGTTAATCGCAACGAAGTTTTGTTCTCCTGCAAGGTCATCTCGCATATAGGCCACAATCGTTGTGGCATTTAAGGTCTCAGAGGCGCCGCGCGCAGCCCAAAAGGTGCTCGCTTTAACACTAAAAGCTAATGGAACAAGACAAAGCGCAAAAGCGTAGCGACTTAGAGCCTGCATAGTGAGAATCCTGTTAAGGGAAAAATCGATTGCCGTAGACTAGCACGCTTATAGAAAAATTTTCTTCTTTTTTTACTTTTTGCGAGGCATTTTACGCGGCGCCTTTTTTACGTAGCGATCCACTTTCTTTGAGCCCCACGCTTTAAAAGAATACAAAGCGCAAAGCATCAAAAAGGCTGAAGCAAAGTAAGGGGCACCAGCCGTGATCCAACTCTCGCTATGGATGACAAGGCTTAAAAGAATCGTTCCGAAAATTGGAGCAACAGCGCTCATCAATGCCGATAAAGAATTCAAAGCGCCAATGTTTCGCCCTTGATCTTCAGGGGCGCTTACCTGACTAATGACACTTGTCAGAATCGGCCCTACTGTGCCACCAATAGCGTAGGCGCAGCAAAAGAGCGTTGCAACAGCGCCGTTTCTCGTCAGTCCAATAATAACTAAGCAAGCAGCACTTCCTACTAGGGAAGAAAAGACAATGCGCGAGGCTTTGCAGTAGCGCAGTAACCACGTCAGAAAGTACCCTTGAATAAGAGACATCGAAACGCCGAGCGCGAAAATCGAAAGCCCAATTGCTAGCGGCGTAAACCCATAGCGATATTCCGTGTAAAGCGCCCACGTGCACTGCAAAAGAAAAATCGCTAACGCGTTAAAGGCAAAGATAAAAAAGAAGGGACGACTTTCGGATTTCTCTAAGAGCTTAGGCAATGTCAAAAAAGCATTGCACGCTGAGTAATTTAACGAGGCTCGCGTTTTTTCCGAGAGCGACTCGGGTAAAAAGAAAAATCCAAAAAGAAAATTACAAAGCGCTAAGAGGCTCGCAATGAAAAAGGGAAGCGTCGGATCTGTTTGTCCAGCAAGGCCTCCTAGGGCAGGCCCCAAAACAAAGCCGATACCGTAAACGGCGCCTAATCGACCAAACATCATAGCGCGACGCTTACCAGCGGTGATATCGGCGATATAGGCTTGAGCAACAGAGATATTTGAAGAAAGCGCACCTCCTAGGATGCGGCTAACAAGAATCAAAGGAAGCGATGCGAAAAACGCGGGAACAGCAAACGTAATCCCTAGGCCAAAGATTCCAGTTAAAAGCACGGGTCGGCGCCCAAAGCGATCGGAAAGGCTTCCGAGCACAGGAGAGCTTAAAAACTGCATGGCGCCGTAACTGACCATAATCGCGCCATACCAAAGTGTCTGCGCATCGCGCGTCTCGCTTAACGTGCCAATTAAGCGTGGCAACACAGGAACAATTAATCCAACGCCCAAGGCATCTAAGAAAAAGCAGGCGAGAATAAAGCCGATTTTTGCGCGATTTGTCACGGCAATGCCCCAATTTAAGCTTAAACGTTAAGCTCTTAGCGGGAACGTCCTGCGCGAGTGAGCCACGAGCCCCTGTAAAAACGCACGAGGAAAATGGCTCCTCTAAAGAACAATTCCAAGCACATCGCAATCCAAACACCCACAAGCCCCATCGATTGAGCAAGCCAGAAGGCAAGCGGGAGTCGAACAATCCACATACTCAGTAAGTTCATCAAACTTGGGATAAGTGTATCAGCCGCACCCAAGAAACACCCATAGGCAACAATGGAAGCGGCATACATCGGTTCTGCGAACGCTTCGATGCGAAGAATTGTTGCGCCAAGTTTTACGGCCTCCGCGTCTGGTGTCATCGTCCGCATCATGGCTTCCGCGCCGAAAAACATCACTAGCCCCATAAAGCTCATCACGAGAACACCAACAAAAATTGTGAGCGCACCGACTTCTCGGGCTCTCTTGGTGTGACCCGCACCGATGGTTTGTGAGCAAAGGGTGGTTGCTGCTTCGCGAATGCCAAAGCCAGGCATATAGCAAAGGCTTTCAACGGTAAGCGCAAAAGAGTGCGCGACAAGTGCGACAGTGCCCAATGGCGCGACAATCATCGTTGAAATGATTTGTGCTCCATTCATCACGATGCGCTGGATGCTCACAGGTAGCCCAATGCGTAAGGAATTTTTTAAATCAAGAAGTTGCGGGATAAAAGAGCCTTCACGCTTAAAGATTGCGAGGTGTTCGGATTTCACACAGGCCATCCAAAGGCTTGCAAGAAGAACGAGAGCTGTGGCTAGCACTGTTGCCCACGCCGCTCCTGCAACGCCCCAGCCAAATCCTGGTAGATAGATATCAAAACCAAAAAGCGTCGTTGTGCGCGATGGAAAGATAAAGAGTGCGTTAAAGAGCACATCAAGCACGCACATCGAGATACCAAGGATGCTTGGTGCCTTCATGTTTCCGCTTACGCGAAGCATCCCGGTTTCCAAAAAGTTCACAAGAACAAGCGACCACGAGGCAACAACAATCTGAAAGTATTCGGTTGCAAGAGTTGCGACTTTCCCTGTCGCGCCTAACCAATGCGGGAGTTCTTTAGCAATCAAAACGCCAGCAATCGCTAACATCATTCCCCACAAAAATGTGACAACCAAGGATTGCCGCATTAAAGACTTCACCGCTTTTTCGTCTCGAGCACCAATTCTTTGGCCAACTAGCACGTGAAAGCCCGTGATGCCTGCGCTACCAATGCCCCAAAACATCCAAATCGTTGTAGAGACTAGACCTACGGCAGCGGCTTCATCTGACCCCAAATGCCCGAGCATTGCCATATCAATGTAGTGCATGAGAACACTAGCTAATTGCGCAATGATCGCTGGGACGCTTAAAAGAATGACAAGCAAAAGACCTTCTGCGCGGCTAAAAGCGGGCGCCTCTCTTAAGCGCTGCATCAGAGATTCTGTGGCAGGAAGGTTTTTCAAAAAAACGGGATAGTGCATAAGACGTCATTCTCGAACGCAAGGATTTTACGGCGAGAAAGGGAGAATATGGCGGAAATCCAAAAGGCGGGGCTTAGCGCGAAGCGAGCGCTTCTTTTTTCGTGAGTTCTTCCCATCGAGCGTAAGTGGCTTCAATCAAACGGGGAAGTGCTTCGATTCGCTCTTTGTCGGCTTTGATTTCTTCAACGGGGCTCTTGTGGTACTCGGGATTAAGAAGTTTTTCTGTGAGCTTTTCTTGTTCGGCTTCGAGCGCTTCAATTTGCGCAGGAAGCGATTCGAGCTCACGCTTTTCTTTAAAACTTAAGCGCACGCGTTCGAGCGATGTATTGCGAACGCGTTTGACTTTTTCTGGTGCCTCTTCTTTTGTTGCAAGAGGCTTTTGGCGCTCTTCTCTTTCTTTTTGAGTAAGCCAATCCTCATAACCACCGACGTATTCACGCCAACGACCGTCAGGCGCCTCGTAATTAACGGGAGCTAAGGTTTGTGTGACAACGTTATCTAAAAAGCGTCGATCGTGACTGACAAGAATGACTGTCCCTGTGTAGTTAGCGATCGTTTCTTCAAGCAGTTCAAGCGTATTGATATCCAAATCGTTAGTCGGTTCATCAAGAACCAATACGTTTGCCGGAAGCGCAAAAAGGCGCGCTAAAAGTAAGCGGTTACGCTCGCCTCCAGAAAGAGCGGAAACATAGACATTGGCTTTACGTGGCTCGAAAAGAAAATCAGCTAGATAACTCATCACGTGTTTTCTTACGCCACCGATTTCAATCCAATCGCTTCCGGGGCTGATGGTATCGGCAACTGTCTTTGTCGGATCGAGTTCTTCTCGCAATTGGTCGTAATAGGCAATCGAAAGATTCGTTCCTTGACGAATTGAACCTGCGTCTGGCGTAAGTTCTCCTAAAAAGAGCTTAATAAGGGTCGATTTCCCTGTGCCGTTTTTCCCAAGAAGCCCTAATTTGTCGCCACGCATGAGTGTGAAATCAAGGTTTGAAACAATGGTGCGATCTCCAAAGCTTTTTGTAAGTCCCTTGGTTTCAAAAACAATCTTTCCGCTACGGTTTCCTCTATCTAAAGAAAACCGTACGTCTCCTAAGCGGCTTCGCCTTGCCTCGCGCTCTCGTCTTAATTGTTCAAGGCGCCTTACGCGGCCTTCATTGCGTGTTCTTCGTGCCTCAATGCCTTTACGAATCCAGACTTCTTCTTGCGCCCAAAACTTATCAAAGCGTTGCCTTGCAAGGTTTTCTGCGTGAAGTTCTTCTTCTTTGTGTCTTTCGTAGACTTGAAAGTTTCCGTCGTAACTATGTAAAAGCCCACGGTCGAGTTCCAAAATGCGCGTGACAACAGAATCCAAGAAGGCTCTATCGTGCGTGACAACCACGAGAGCGCGACTAGCGCAAAACTCTTCTTTCAAAATGTTCTCGAGCGTACGAATCGTCTCGATATCTAAGTGATTCGTCGGCTCATCAAGAAGTAGCAAATCGGGTTTAAGACTTAACGCTAAGGAAAGAGCGGCGCGTTTTCGCTCGCCGCCTGATGTGTTTTCAGGATGTAGTGTTTCTGAAACGTGCAACTTTTCCATATAAGAGCGAAGCAGCGCTCGCTCGGAAAAGCGCGTCGCATCATCTATGGCTCCGTACGTTTCGCGTTGCTTTTCTAAGCTTTCTAAAAGAGTGGGCGCTAAAGTTAGTTGCGGCTCTTGCGGAACATAAACAACGTGTAAGCCAGTTACGGTTCGTAACTCGCCTTCGTCGAGCGCCACTTCACGGGTAAGCACTTTAAGAAAGGAGGTTTTTCCCGTGCCGTTTCTCCCGATAAGACCAACGCGTTCGCCCGCTTCTAACGTAAGCTCGGCGTTATCGAGCACAGGTAAATCGCCCCAACTTAAAAGAGCGCTTGAAAGCGTCAGAATCGGCATCGCAAGGCTTCTTTAGTTTGTCTGCGTAGCAGTCTCTTTTTCTTTAGGAGCGGCCACTTCGGGCGCTGGCTCTGGCGCTGGTGTTGGAGCCTCATTGGTAACGGGCTCCTGCGCCTCAACTTCCTTGGCGTCCGTGGCTAGGCGAGCCTGATTTTTCTCTGTGTTCTTGAGTGCCTTATAGGTGCCAGGTTGCATGACGTGAAAGTCGATTAACTCCTGAGGCGTCATTCGGCGAATTGCGCCGTTATTGATCATGGCGCAGGCCCCGTGGCGCGTTACAACAGGAGAACTCTCTAAGTCATACTGTAGCGTCCCAGTGAGGCCCTCGAATTCGCCTGCCATTTCGCCTCGCGCAATAGCGCTAGCAATCTGTAAGGCATCAATGCCTAGAGCAAAGAGCTGTTTACCTACGAGGCTTGCCGGAGGCGCAACCTTATAGGTCGCGTCAAAGGTTTCGTCATTGAAATCCAAAATAAAGGGCGCTTCCACGAATCCGACTTGTTTTAAGTCGTAGGTGAGAGCTTTTGCTGTGGAATCCACTTCAGGATTTCCTGGATACAGAAGGGAAGTTCCCCAAAGTCGCGTTCTTAAAGGAAGGCGAGGACGGATTTGTGAGGCCGTTGGTGCATCGAGCGCTAAAAAGGCCGCGTAATACGGGGGTTCAGCAAGGGCAGCGTAGGCGCGTCTTTCTGCCGATTCGCGCGTTTGACGCAGTTGCTGTTGGCGCCATGCTACGGGGTCAGCTTCCTGATCGATTGGTTCTTCGGGTTCAATCTCTGGGTCGTCGTCTTCGATGACAAGCTCAAAAAGTTGAGAAATGCGATTAAGGTCTTTTAAGTCAACCGTAAGGCGATCAGGCGCGTAACCCAAATCGGTTAATGTCTTACAAAAAGCGTTAGCGATTCGCTTTTGTAAGGGCTTATCTTGATCGATAACAAGAACCTTGGGGCGCTCTCCTGCCTCAGTTAAGCGAGGAAGTGCGCGAACGCCAAGTTCTGCAACGTAATTGGCATCAGTTTCCAAAGAAAGGCTTGTCATTAAGAGCCCTCTTGGGAATAGACGCGGTTCATAGCGAACGTATTCGGGCGGGACGTCTTTAGCTAAAACAAGGCCAGGAATTTTGAGGTCAACAGAAATAGAGCCTCCTTGCATGGCGGCAATTTCTGCTTCAGATAGATGAGCTTGATTGCTCTGAATCTCGTCTTCTTGCTGAGCTTTTGTCCCTTCATTGAGTTCTCGCGCGGCATCGTCTGCGATAAGGCGCGCCTCTTCTTTCATGCGCTGCGCTTGGATTTCTTCTTCTGTTAAGGCAACGGCTTTATCAAGATCGATTTGATTGAGCGTGACAACGGGCAATGGAAGGTAATCCATCTGAGCAATTTGCTCGATTGCGTCGCGATCTAAGGGGCCGATAGCTGCAAAGGCACCAGCGGCAGCGGCGCTTTTTAATTGCTTGGCAACGCTATCGTCAGAACCAGGCCGAATCAGAAGAATCTGCGCAGGATTTGCCGATGCATAATTGGCAGCGAGCGCGCCATCTAATGCGTATTGCGTTGCGGCATCAAAGCGCGATTTCTTCCGAGGAAGAATGAAAGCCAACTTAATCGGTGTGGCTTCAGGGGCAGGCGCCGCATTTGCAGGCTCTGTTAGAGTATGCTCCTTTACGGGCGCCACAGGCGCAGTTTGCGCAAAGCCAATCGAACACGATGCGGCCACGAGCGCAGACAAAAAACGGACGAACAAAGGGTGTTTCACAATGCAATCCGAAAAAACGGGTAATTTTGACGACAATCCGCTCATGCAAGCGGCATTGCTTGACGAGCAGGCTTTTCCGAGCGCAACGCTCTACATTGTAGGCCTTCCGATTGGCAATGCTGCAGACATTACACTGCGAGCCCTATGGATTCTCGCAGTCTGTGATGCGATTGCCTGTGAGGATACCCGAGAAACAAGAAAATTGCTTGACCGCTACGCAATTTCCACACCCTGCATTGCTGTTCATGAGCACAATGAGTGTTCGGCCGCTGTAAAACTCATTGAGCGCCTAAAGGCTGGAGAACGTATCGCTCTTGTCACAGATGCTGGCACTCCTGCCGTTAGTGACCCAGGAGCTCGTGTTGTTGAGGCTGTAAGAGAAGCCGGGTTTCGCGTTGTGCCCGTCCCTGGGGCGTCGGCTGTCGTTAGCGCGATGAGCGCTTCGGGCCTAAAGGCATATCGCTTTACATTCGCAGGCTTTGTTGAGCCAACGGGAAAGTTAAGAAAAGACGCGATTTGCCGCCTTTGCGAAAGAAAAGAAGCGTTTGTTCTTTATGAGGCACCGCACAGAATTCGTGATTTAGCTGCGTTGCTTACCGAAAGCCTTGAAGCCAATCGTCGTATTGTCATTGCCCGTGAAGTGACAAAGCGCTTTGAAGAATTCACCGAAATGAAAGCGCAAGATCTCGTCTCTTGGGCAAAGACTCACGAACCTAAGGGCGAATACGTCGTTCTTATCGATGAGGCTGAGGCTAAGAAATCCAACGATGATACGGTTGACGAAGAAACACTTCGTTGGGCACGTCTTATTGCCGCACAATTACCTGTGAGTCGAGCAGCCGCAATTGCCGCTAAAGCCTCGGGAGCTAAGCGCGAAGCTATCTACAAAGCGCTTTTAAAAGAGGAAAAATAGTTCCTCTTTCCCACTTTAATTTTTCCCTTCTTAAAAGAGTTCTCAGGCTTATTTAGGGGCTTTCTTTTGCTATTTTTGCCCTGAAAAAACCTGTTACAGTTTTAAGTTGCATGTCTTAGTTAATTTGATGATAATTAAAAAAGCTAGTTTCTTTATCTTATACGAAGGGATGAAAAAACTAGCGGCCTTTCCGAGAGGATTTTCTTTAGAAATCAGTATTTTAACTGGACATATGAGATCCTCTTCTTGGCAAAGTTTGAGGGAGTGATTTACCCGAAAGGGGTTTTCAACTTTTTTTGAATATGGAGTAGGACAAATATGTTTAAGAAAACATTAACAGCGCTCGCGATTCTCGGCGCATGCACCGCGGTTGCAGCAGCAACATTGCCGAAGATTGAAGTGTTAGCCACTGGTGGCACGATTGCGGGTTCTGGCAACTCAGCGACGGGTTCTGCCTATCAAGCAGGTAAGGTCTCTGTCAATCACCTCGTTGCGGCAGTTCCGCAATTAGCTGAAATCGCTGAAATCACCCCCAAGCAGGTCGTTCAGATTGGCTCTCAGGATATGACAGACGACGTCTGGCTCAAACTCAATAAGGTTATCAACGAAGATTGCAGCAAGTACGACGGCTTCGTGGTCACACACGGCACCGATACGATGGAAGAAACATCGTACTTCTTGAATTTAACGCTTCGTTGCAAGAAGCCTGTGGTGCTCGTTGGCGCAATGCTTCCTTCCACAGGTCTTGGTGCCGATGGCCCGCGTAATCTTTATAACGCCGTTTTAACCGCCACAGAAAAGAAGACAGCCGAACAGGGTGTTGTCGTAGCGATGAACAATATCGTTATCGGCGCACGCGATATCTTAAAGAGCAACACCGTTCAGCCTGAAACCTTTATTGCTGGTAACTACGGCAAGGTTGGCACAATCTTCAACAATAAGGTCACCTACGAAAGCAAATCGCTTCGTAAGCACACCTATCAGACACCGTTTGACGTGACAAAACTCACAAAACTTCCGAAGGTTGGCATTGTCTATACGCACGGTGGCGTGGAAGCGGTGCAGGCCGAGGCTTTAGTGAAAGCCAAGTATGACGGTATCGTGAACGCCGGTGTCGGCAATGGCAACATCCATAAGAACATCTTCCCAGTTCTTGAAAAGGCTGCCAAAGACGGTATCGCCGTTGTGCGTAGTTCACGCGTTCCAACGGGCGCTACAACTAAGGATGCCGAAGTCGATGACGCCAAATACGGATTCCTTTCTTCTGGAACTTTGAATCCGCAAAAGGCTCGCATCCTCTTGATGCTTGGGTTGACAAAGACTCACGATGTGAAGAAGTTGCAAGAGTACTTCGATACCTTCTAAAGAGTTCTAAGACTCGTTGAACTATTGAGTTCAAGTAAAAGCGCCATCGAGCAGGGGAAAGTGAAACCTCTGCTCGATTTTGTTTTGGAAAGCGAGAAAAGCGAACGATCGAAAAGGAAGGCTTTTAGTTCGGATGCAACTCTTTATCGCGTGGTTTTTGCTTGCGGTGCGCAACGCAGGCATCAAAAACGCAATTGGGAAGAATGCGCATGAGCTTAGCTAAAACGCCCATTTGCCACGGGATGGTCTTATAAGAGAGTTTCGCATCGATTGCTTTAACAGCAACACTTGCGAATTCATCGGGCTCTAATAAAAAGGGCATCTTGTAGGGGTTTTTCGCTGTAAGAGGCGTTTTTACAAACCCCGGGGAAAGCGTTGTGACGCAAATCCCATAAGGGCGTAAATCATTTCTTAGGCTTTCAAGGTAAGAAATAACTGCCGCTTTACTTGAGCAATACGCCTCGCTTCCTGGAAGCCCACGAATTCCTGCTACAGAGCCAATACCCACAAAGTGACCGTGGCCACGCGCTTTCATCGGAGCGATAAAACCGTGGAAGGTACTTGCCATCGCAAAGACATTGGTTTTGTAGATGCGCTCTAAAACGTCTAAATCTTCGCGGTATTCGGTTTTGACGCCAATGGAGATTCCGGCGCAGGCAATAACGAGGTCCGTGGCTCCCTTACTATCAAAGTCTGTTGCAGCCGCAATGACTGCGTCGCGATCTGTGACATCGGCCGCATAAAGGGCGTGAGATTCCGAATTCGGAAGCGTTTTGGCAAATTCTTTTAACTTATCGGGATTTCTTGCAAGCAAACCCAATGAGGCGCCACGCTTAGCGTAGGCCCGAGCAAGCGCTGCGCCGATTCCACTTGAAGCTCCTGTAATGAAAACGCGCATAGCTGCTCTCCTAAAGTTTTCCTGACTTAATTTGATCGATAAGCCAGCGGGTTGCTTCGATTGCTTTGGGTCTCGAGCCCGTTAAGTGAGGGGCCGTAAGGAAACGCCCCGCAACACCAATCATGGGTGTCGAATCAATATTGTACTTTTCCCAAGTTTCGGTCGCCTGCCGTACCTTATTTTGAATGGCAAAACTCTCAAGGAGTGCATGCCACTTTTCTAAATTAATGCCGTGCTCTTTTACCCACACGTCGGTATCGGGTTTTACATCCTCAACCTTGGTCCACGGGTGCTCAGGTTGCATGACCCATTCCCAATAGGCCATGTGTAGGTCGCCCAAACGGCCAAGCGCTTCAAAAGCAAAATACACCGCAGGAAAGTAGTCGTAATTTTTTTCCCAAGAGACAGGAACGTGAATCACTTTTACGCTTGGATTGCCTTCAACTGATTTAGCAAACTCATTCATTAACGGAGCAAGCCGATAGCAATGCGAGCAGGTGTAGGCAAAAAAGTCGTGAATAATGATTGGACGAGCGGGGTATTGAACGACGGGGTCAACAGCAAGATAGTCTTTTCCGAGAACGAAACCCGAAGACTTCTCTTTGGCCCAAAGAGAACTGACCCCGAAGGCGCCAAGGCTAGCCGTGCAAGTGAGTAATGTGCGACGAGAAGTCATCTTATTTAGTCTCTTAAGCGAAGAATGGTGCCCTTAATTGAATTGTCAGCTAAGGACTGATTAATTTCATTGGCCTGTTCTTCAGAATCAAAGGGTCCAATGCGAACGCGGTATAAGCGTTGCCCTTTTTCATTGCGGTAAACAATCTGCGCATCGAGTCCAATAAAGGCAATGCGAGCCCGCATACTTTCAGCGTCAGCGTTTTGGCTAAAGGCGCCAGCCTGTACCCAGAATTTTGTGGGAAGCGTTCCTTCTTCTTCGTTGCCAGCGGTCACTGTTTTCACGGTGGCTGTGGTCTGTTCAACGCCTTGGCCTTCGGCATAAAGATTCTTATTGGGATCTTGTTTACCGTCGAGCGTGATATCGACTAAGCGAGAAGAGGGCTGCACTTTTGCAACAAAAGGAATCGGAGCCTTGGTAATCCAAAGGGCAAGACCCGCGGAAACGGCAAACGCAAAAACAGCGCCTAAGGTAAAGGACCAAAAAAGAGCTTTAAAGCCATAACCTTCACTTTTCTGTGACATTTGTGTCCTCTCCCTTTTTACATATGTTCTGGTGCATCAATTCCAAGTGTCGCAAGCCCATTGGCTAACACTTGGCGACTTGCCATTAAAAGCGCTAAGCGTGCGTTACGCAACGCTTTATCGTCAACTAAGACGCGATCGGCGTTATAGAAGGCATGAAAGTCTGAAGCCAATTCTTTTAAGTACACGCAAAGTAGGTGCGGCGCAAGGTCTCTAGCGGCAATCGAAAGAATTCTCGGATACTCCGCGATGCGTTGCGCAAGAGCACTAGCGGCCGCGCTATCGAGGAGGGCAAAATTGGCTTTTGCAGCCTCTTCAAAAGAGGGAATCTCAAAGTCCTTTTCTTTAGCCTGAGCAAACACAGAGCAAATACGTGCGTGCGCATACTGTAAGTAGTACACGGGGTTCTCATCGCTCTTACTTAAGGCAAGGTTGACGTCAAAAACGAATTCGGCATCAGACTTACGGGAAACTAAGAAAAAGCGTGCGGCATCGCGTCCGACCCAATCGACGATATCACGCAAAGTGACATAGGTTCCCGAGCGCTTACTCATCTTCACTTCTTCGCCATCTTTTACCACAAGAAGCATCTTGTGAAGGACGTACTCGGGGAAGGTCTTCGGAATTTTCATCCCGAAAGCGGGCCCTGCGACCTGAAGACCAATTTTGACGCGCGCCGTTGTGCCGTGGTGATCAGAACCTTGGATGTTGATTGCACGCGTAAAGCCACGCTCAAACTTTGAGAGGTGGTAGGCCACATCAGGAACAAAGTAGGTGTAGTGGCCATCCTTTTTACGCATCACGCGATCTTTATCATCGTGAAAGTCGGCAAATTTCGGGTCTGTGGTCTTTAGCCAAAGAGCGCCATCGGCCTCATAGGTGTATCCCGAGTCAATCATGGCTTGCACGGCTCTAGCAACGCGCCCGTCCGAATACAAAGAGCTTTCTAGATAAAAGTTATCAAAACCAACGCCAAGCGCTTTAAGGTCGGTGTCTTGTTCGTTTCTTAAGTAGGCAACCGCGTAACGACGTACGGTTTCTTTCTCGTCAATGTCGCCTTTACTTTCAATTGTTTTTCCGTCAGGCGCAAGAATCGCGACGCCATTTAAATAGTCTTTGGCGATATCTGTGATGTAGTCGCCGTGATAGCCGTTTTCTGGGAAGTCCTCAGGCTTAGCGAGTCCCTTTAACTCACGGGCACGGGCAATAACAGAAAGCGTCAGGTTATCGATTTGAACGCCGGCATCGTTGTAGTAGAACTCACGCGTGACTTTGTAGCCTTGCGTTGCCATGATGCGAGATAAAACGTCGCCCAAGGCGCCTTGCCTGGCGTGCCCTAAATGTAAGGGCCCTGTGGGGTTTGCGGAAACGTACTCAAGAAGAACGCTTTTTCCAGTAAATTCTTCGCTCGATCCAAAGGCTTCTTTTTTCTTTAAAACTTCCGAGATGACGGAAAACTTCGAAGCGGTATTTAAGCGAAAGTTAATAAAGCCAGGACCTGCGATTTCAATTGTCTGGATGACAGTTGAGAATTCGGGATCTTCTTTGATAGCGCTAACTAATGCTTGAGCAATTTCTCGTGGATTTTTCTTTAAGGCGCGAGCGCATTGCATCGCGACGGTGCAAGCGAGATCTCCGTGCGAGAGATCTTTGGGTTTTTCAATACGGGGAACAATATCTGTCACACCGATTTTTTTAAGAGCGCGCGAGACTAGCTCAAGCAATTTTTCATTTTCCATTTTGACTAAGCCACTGAAACCAATTCAAAAAATCCGTAACCCGTAACTCTAGCAAAGAACCTTGCGAGAATCTGTTGCAAGCTGTTGCTTTTTGGCGCTTTTTTCTTTTGAGAAATGAAAGAACCGACGGCTCTTTTATCGCGTCGGTTCTTTTAAAGCGCTTTTCTTCGGGGCTAATTCGTGCGCTTATCGCGCTTTAGCATTGCGCAGGCCGAATGATTGTGGATAGATTCAAAGTTTTCCACTTCGACGCGATAGGCAACAACGCGGCTATCGGCATCAAGTTTTCTAGCCACATCACGAATCGTATCTTCGACAAACTTCGGGTGCTCGTAAGCGTATTCGGTTACAAACTTCTCATCGCTACGCTTTAAGCGACTCCAAAGTTCGCACGAAGCGCTTGTCTCAGCGATGCGAATCTGCTCTTCCAAAGAAAGTGTTCCATCGCTTTGAACGCCAATTGTGATGCGAGAGCGTTGGTTGTGTGCTCCAAAGTCGCTAATTTCTTTGCTGCATGGGCATAGGCTTGTAACAGGAGCGGTAATCTCTTGGATGACGCTTACCTTGCCTTTAACGCTTTCTGCGCAAAACCGCACCTCATAGTCCATCAAGGAAACCAGTTCAGAAACAGGGCTTTTCTTATGAACAAAGAAGGGGCAACTAATTTCGATGTAGCCACTTTCCGAGCCAAGTAAAGAAAGCATTTTCCCTAAAAGGCCCTCGACCATTTTGGCGCTTAGAGGCTCTTTGTTTTCCGATAAAAGAGCCACATAGCGAGACATATGTGTTCCGCGATGCTCGGGACTTAAAGAGACGTACATATCGACTTTGGCAATCGTTGGTTGCGTGGCGTCTTTACCGGCAATCATCATCGGATACGTGAGTCCTTTGATACCAACGCGGTCAATGCAAATATGACGGGTGTCCTCAAGACTTTGGACATCGGGTAATGAAGAAGTCATTGTGTTTTTTAAAATATCTGACATGATGGGGCGCAATTTTCCCATAAAACTTTAAAACTTGCTTACACATCGCGCGTTTGTTCATCGCTACAATCGCAGGAAACTATGGTTCTTTTTATGGCGTTGCTTACATGATTTATATCAATGGCCGTGGGGTAAACCCCTTTGCAACAATCCTTGTCATCGCGCTTTGCGTTGTGCTTGGAGTCCTTTTGCTTCCCGTAATCGGGGGGTTGCTCCTCGCGTTTCTTATTTTTGTTCTCTGTGTGGCGCTTTACGGTATTTACTGGCGTTGGCGTCATGGCGACCCCATTAAGCGCATGCAAGAAGAGCTTGCCGCACGGATGCAGGGCGCAGAGGGAGAACCTCGCGAAGAGCCCTTTACTCGGCCTGAAAAAGAAAAGCGCGCCAATCAAACTCGCGTGGGCGTTAAACGCGTCACGGAAGTTGAAGATGCCGTCATTGTCGAAGAGATCGATCCCAAGCGCTAGAACTTAAAGAAATCTTTTAAGTTCTTCCAAATCTGAAGTTTCTTTGTAAAGTTCGATTCAGAATCCGTGTCTTTGTCGGGCGCGGCATTCTTCTGCTCGATAGTCCACACCGGATCGAACCACGCTCCAGAAAAGAGCGCCTTATCGCGTTTGGGGGCGGCAACATTAAGGGTTTGCAAAATGTTTGCCGCCCCCGAAATCGCCTCATCCGTTAAATTGATGCGAATGTCAGCATCTAAGCGACTTGCAGCGTTACGTAAGACGAAATTTTTCAAAGAGAGAATCCCGTCTGCAATTGCCATATCGCTTGTTAACTCATCAAAGGGTGTTTTGGGCGTTCCTTTTTCCGTTGCGGCTGCTTTCTTTGGTAATTGAGAAATATCAATTCCTAAAAGTTCGCCACGCAAAAGGCGAAGTTTTCCAGAGCCCGTGAGGGTAGAAAGGTTGTTTCCTTTCCCAGATAACTTCAAAGTGCCGTTTGTTTTCCCAGTGATGGGGCTTGTGGCAAAAAGGCTTTCAAAAGAAACAGAATCAAAGTGACTTTCTGTGGCCCAATCGCCTGAATCCTTAAGGCTCACAATGGTTTCAATTCGGCCGCTACCCACATTGGCAATCGCGTTCTTACTTTGCAGTACGCCGTTAGAAAGCGTGACATTGGCCTGGAATTGCTCGGCAACCAAGGACTTGGTTTGCAGCTTTCCGATGCGGATTTCTCCATCAAAATCCAAGGAATGTAACCACGAAAGATTCGTCAGTGTCGGCGCTGCATCAAAATTTAGGCTCGTAAGCGAAAGCTTTCCCTTCAGAAGGGGCGCATTTGCCCACTCCAAAGATCCGTTATAGGTAAAGGAGGAGGCGCCAACGTTTCCCGCTAAGGTAACAGCACTTAAGGCATCAGGAAGCTTCCCTGAGGCCTCGCCCTTGACGGTTGCTGTAAGACCATCGGGAATTCCTTCAAGGCCTTTGGAAGAGAAGGAGCCTGTGATGTCAGCTAAGCGAATGCTTTGCGTGGCTAAATCGACATTGGCGCCAGCGGCTAAGTCAAATTTAGCCTCAGAAGTCTCCGTTGCTTTTTGGAAAACGAGTTTGACTTCGGGAGTTGCCAAGCGCGTTGCATCGGCTAAGAAATCAGCAAGAGAAATCGTGAATTCGCCTTTACTGCGGTCAGGAGCGCTTAATGCGACTTGAAGATTAAGTCCCGTGACTTCGGTAGGCTTTAAGCGTAAGCGATTGGCCGATGCCAAGAGAATATGTTCGGAATTGGATTCTGTAAGGCTGCCGCTTCCCTTAAAGTCGCGTAGCGTAAGAGTCTTGGAAGATGCCGAAAAATCAAGCGCCGTTTCTAAACTTAAAGCGCCTTTAATCGCAGAGGCGCTTGCACCTTCAGTAAAACTTAGACTCACTGTTAAGGCAGTTTCGAGCTCTGGAGAGAGTTCTCCTAGGCGCGCCTCAACGCTAGTGAGTTTTGCAAAGGGAGCTGTTTCTCCTCTTGCGTGGAAAACGTCAAGAGAAGCGTTAGTAAAACTAACTTCTCGAATCCGTACGTCACTGGGGAATGAAACTTTTGCGGCCGTTGCCTTAAAGGCCTCATCACCGACCCAGTCTTCAAGGTAAAAGGCGGTTTTTAAGCCACTGATTTCTGTATTGCGTAGCCCGATAGCGCCAAGCGGAAGGCTCCAAAGGCTTACCTCTGTGCGAATGGCCTCAACGCTTGCTATGCGAGAGTTATCCGCATCGCTAAGGAATTCGACTTGCGGAATTGAAATCGTAAGCTTTGGAAGCCGTTGAATTGCAATGGGACCAGTAATCACCGCTTTAGCGCCGATTGACTTGTGGGCGATATCGACAAAAGAGGCCTTCACAGAATCGGCGTTAACAAAGTAAAAGAGGGCTCCCACAAAAAGACCGAAACCGATGATGCCGACACCTAGAAGAAAGCAAACAAAGCGTACGGTGCGATGAAGGATGCGACCGGTTTTCGTGAAAAAGTTCGAGAAAGACGCTCTAAGGCGACTCGGAGTTTTTTCAGCCGAGGCGTTACTCGCACGACGCGATTTAAAGCAGCTTAAAAGCGCAAAGGGACTTTTTAAAACCCGAACGAAAAAGCGAGCAATCTTTTTGGGTGTTTCACGAAGAATCGATCCGAATGACATTCGTTAATCTCCGGTCAGTCAATCTTGAATTTATCTTTGATTGCGTCGAAATTGGACCGGAGGTTCTTACGAATATTGGAGCGAAGATTCGGAGCGAGACGTTCGAGCGCATCAAGCGTCATAAAAATCGAACTTTTGCCTTTATTGGAGAGTTCTCGAAAACGGCGTAAAAGTTCACTTTCTTCCTGCAAAGGACGAAGACGTTCGTTGGTGATGATGAAATTAGCATCAAAGCCGCAAGCGGTTAAGCGCATCATGCAAAAGAGCCCAGGATCGAGGTCCCCAGCTTCCACTTCTAAGTACTTTTCAAGCGGAATGCCAATGAGCTGAGCAATCTGCGTTTCAGAAAATCCGAGACGTTCGCGCTCAGCTCTTAGGCGAGCGCCAAGAGCCTTTCGTTGTTTTGAAACAGCTAGTGCCATAGTCCTCGGTATCCTCTATTTAAGTAGGAGGAAGAATATCCTCGCATCGGGTAAAAAGGATTGATTTAATTGCCCGACAGAACGTGACTTCCATCAAAGATTGGAATGAATATATCAGAATTTGTTCGTCCTGCCTGAAAATAGACCTTTTTCATGCCTAGTTTTTCTGCATAGTCAAGAACCCGATTGTATTCAAGCGTTGTAAGCGGCCGGTTAATTTCTGGGTGTCGGTTCGCTTTGTAAAGCGGCATATATTGATTCATGATCGAAACATAGACGGCATCTTTAAACGTCTTATAGATCCAATCTAGGCACGCGAAACTATCTTTGTAGAGCCAAGGAAGAACGAGGTGGCGAATGAGAACACCGCTTTGAAGAATGCCATCTTCTCTTAAGCGTGCGGGACCGGCTAATTCAAACATCGTTTCGATGGCTTTTGTGGCAACTTCCTTGTAATTGGGAACACCCGAGTAGCGAGCCGCAAGACGCGAATCAAAGTACTTTAAGTCGGGCATGAAAACGTCAACGAGACCTGCAAAGCGCTGCAGTGTTTCGGGTAAATCGTAGCCGTTGGTGTTATAGACAACAGGAATCGAAAGACCTGCTTTTTTCGCTTCTTTTAAGGCAGGAATAATGGAATCAGCGTAGTGGCTTGGGGTGACAAGTTCAAGCGTTTCTGCGCCGCGCTTTTCTTCCTCTAAAAAGATTTCTGTTAAGCGCTCGATTGAAACGTCGATTCCTTTTCCTTCGTTACTAATTTCGTAGTTTTGGCAAAAGCAGCAACGCATCGTGCAGTGCGAAAAGAAAACGGTTCCGGCTCCCTGTTTTCCTGAGATGCAGGGCTCTTCCCACGCATGAAGACTGACAAGCGCAACTTTCGGCCTCCAAGCGCTTTTGCAAAGCGCTCGCTTAATGCCCGCCGCACTTTCGCGGTCTGCATTGCAGCGCCTAGGGCAAAGATTACAAAGCTTCTCAGTCATTTCTCTTTAGGAAAAAGAAGCCGCAGGGTTTTCATGCCTGCGGCCTTGTTACTTTCCTTTCGTTAGCCGTTAGGCCTTCGGTTCGTTACGCAAACGAATGTGAAGTTCGCGTAACTGCTTTTCATCAACGGGGCTTGGAGCACCCGTTAATAAGCACTGTGCACGCTGTGTCTTCGGGAACGCAATCACGTCACGAATCGAGGGAGCGCCTGTCATCATGGTGACGATACGGTCAAGACCGAAGGCGATACCACCATGAGGAGGAGCGCCGTACTGCAACGCATCAAGTAAGAACCCGAACTTCATCTTCGCTTCTTCTGGACCAATCTTTAAGGCAGAGAAGACCTTGCTTTGCACTGTTGCATCGTGAATACGCACAGAGCCGCCGCCGATTTCCCAGCCGTTTAAGACCATATCGTAGGCCTTAGCAAAGCAGTTCTCAGGGTCGCTCTCGAGCTTATCGACGTCTTCATCGTGCGGAGACGTGAACGGGTGGTGGCAAGCCATCCAGCGGTTTTCTTCCTCAGAGTATTCAAACATCGGGAAGTCAACAACCCACAACGGTCTCCAACCGGCTTCAAAGAGGCCGTGCTTCTGACCGAATTCACCTAAACCAATCTTTAAGCGTAAGGCTCCAAGGCTATCGTAAACAACCTTGGCCTTATCGGCGCCAAAGAAGAGGATATCGCCATCTTGAGCGGCTGTGACCTCTAAGAGTTTGGCAAGAATCTCATCGGAAAGATTCTTCACGATCGGGCTCTGCAAGCCTTCGCGGCCCTTGGCCTTTTCGTTAACCTTGATGTAGGCCAAGCCTTTAGCGCCATAGATCTTCACAAACTCTGTGTAGCTATCGATTTCCGAGCGCGGCATTGCGCAGGCACCTGGAACACGAAGCACCACAACCTTGCCATTGTGCAAACTTGTGACAGAACTAAAGACCTTGAAGTCGCTGTTTTTCACAATATCGGTGACTTCTTTGAGTTCGAGCTTCACGCGTAAATCGGGTTTATCCGAACCAAAGCGCGCCATCGCTTCTCTGTACTGCATCACAGGGAAACGTTCGCCATCGGCAACGAGTTTGACGTTAAGAACCTTATCGAAGACGGTGCGAATGAGTCTTTCAAAGAGGTCACGAATTTCGTGCTCGTTTAAGAAACTTGTTTCGCAATCGATCTGTGTGAATTCAGGCTGGCGGTCAGCACGTAAGTCCTCGTCTCTGAAGCACTTGACGATTTGGTAGTAGCGGTCAAAGCCCGCGACCATCAACATCTGCTTAAAGAGCTGCGGTGACTGCGGAAGAGCATAAAACATCCCGTCTTGCACGCGAGAAGGAACCAAGTAGTCACGGGCACCTTCAGGAGTGGACTTCGTTAAAACGGGTGTTTCAATATCAATAAAGCCTTCGTCGTCTAAGAAGTGGCGGACGGCCTGTGTGACCTTAAAGCGCAACTTCATATTCTTTTGCATCTGCGGGCGACGCAAATCGAGCACGCGGTATGTGAGACGCGCTGTTTCGCTCACTGTGTCATCATCGAGCTGGAACGGAGGCGTCAAAGACGGATTCAGAATTTCGAGCTCTTGGCAAAGAACTTCAATGCCGCCAGAAATAAGGGAATCGTTCTTTGTGCCTTCTGGACGCGGACGAACAAGACCTGTTAACTTTAAGCAGTACTCATTACGGATCTTTTCGGCAGCAGCAAACACTTCGGGGCGATCTGGGTCGCAAACAATCTGAACTAAGCCCTCGCGATCGCGCAAGTCAATAAAAATGACACCGCCATGGTCACGGCGGCGGTGAGCCCACCCATAGAGGGTGACAGTTTGGCCGATGTATTTCTCATCAATCAGGCCACAGTAATTGGTACGCATAGGTACTCCTCAACTCGCGGCCCTTGACTACTTTTTTAGGCCGCAAAAAACTACGTCTCCGCTACGGGAGACAACCATAGACAAAATTTCCCGCCCAAAAGTTTACCCTTTAAATAGAGTATTGAAAGAAACTTCGGCTGTTTTCCTTAGTTTTTTCTTAAAGTTTCTTAACAAAATCGAAGAATTGGATGAGTACAATAGAGGCAATCCTTATGTGTTTGGAGATTTTCTTTATGAAGCAAAAGTTCTTGCGTCTTGGTGTTTTATCTGCCGCAACGGCCCTTGTTTGTGCTTGCTCGCACCCACAGCTTGTGAAGATGGGAGATACGGCCGATGCCGTGCGAGATAGACTCGGAGCGCCAGAGGCGATGACTCCGATGCCAGATGGCACCGTGCGTTGGACCTATTCTTCGCAACCTTACGGCCAAGCGGTTTGGTGGCTTTTCTTAGATAAAGATAATAAGGTCGTAGCCCGCGAGCAGGGACTGCAAGAAAAGTACTTCTCTTTGATTAAAGTCGGTGAATCAACAGAGGCTGATGTTTGGGCTTTGTGGGGTAAGTGCGCTGAGGAATATAACTTTCCTCTCGTAGGAGAACATGCTTGGATGTATCGCTACCAAGACGGCGGAAGTTTTGATATGGCCGTCTGGCCGCAGTTTGATAAGTCGGGCGTCGTCCGAAGCGTCGATGTGACAATCGACCCCTGGAAATCGCGCGATGGCGATTTCCCGTGGTTCTAAGGGTTTCGTTTTTGTACTAAACCTTTAAAAAGTCGATTTCTTTCGGATGCACGATACGGTGGAAATCTTCCGTATCAATAATGATTGATGTGTCGCGCGATCCTGCGTTAAAAGCAATTTCCTTGTAGCGTGTAAATAGCGTGGGATCGGCAATGCCCAAAAGTTTCTCATGAAAGGAAACGGGCGGGACGGCTCCGAAGATGCAGCCCGTAAGGTCCATCACTTCATCGGCACTGCATAGACCTGCGCGTCGTGCGCCAAGCGCGGCAGATAACTTCATAAGATCGGCTTGTTTATCCGCAGGGAGCACGGCAAGCACGTATTGCTTGACGCCGTTACCCTTCACGAGGCATACGAGGGCTTTGGCGCCTTGCCCTAATTCTGTGCCACGGACTTCAGCCACAGATTGGCTTGAACGTTCGCAAGCGGGGTGGTGAACAACACGGTATTTGGCATTGCCCGAATCAAAAAGGGCACAGAGCTTACCGAGAACATCTTCGACCATAATTTAAAAACCTTTGCAACCTTTGTAACAGAGCGTATTGGAGCGCATAAAATCGCACAATCCTGCGATAGGATACGCCTATGACTGACAAATTGAAAAACCATTTTCTTATTGCGGCTCCTGGAATGGAGGACTCGCTTTTTGCTCGCACGCTCATTTTCTTAATTGAGAAAAATGACGATGGCGCTTTTGGACTCGTTGTCAATCGAGAAAGCGGCTTTACGCTTTCGCAAGCCTGTGAGCAATTAGGGAGCGCTGCGCCCAAAGTCGAGAAAACCTTTGGTTGGGGCGGTCCCGTCTATCCGACAACGGCCTTTGTTCTTCATTCGCCACAAGGAAAGTGGCAAACAACGAACTTTGTCAATCGAGAAAAGGGAATTGCCTTAACGCTTTCTAATGACATTTTGCTTGCGGTCGCAAAAAACGAGGGCCCCGAAAAAGTGATGCCCCTTTTAGGCTGCGCGATGTGGGAGCCTGGGCAACTTGATAAAGAAATCGAAGAGGGCTTTTGGCTTAATTCGGAAGCTAGTAGCCGCATTATTTTTGATGTGGCGCTTCCTGAACGCTATGAGGCAGCTCTTTCTCTTATTGGTATCGAAACACTTTCTGGCGAGAGCGTTTTAAGCGATGAAATTGGTCACGCCTAAAAATTAAGTCAATTAAAATAGCGCTTTTTCCCCACAGTGACTCGTCATGGATAAGACAGGAAACGTCCTAGCTTTTGATTTTGGATTGGCCCGTATTGGCGTTGCTCTTGGTAATACCGTAACCCAAGGCGCACGGCCCTTAGCGATTATTGAAGCCAAAACAAACGTCGCGAAATGGGAAGGGATTCAAAAAGAACTTGATGCGTGGATGCCTGTTGTTCTTATTGTTGGCGTTCCGCGCCACCCCGATGGAGCGGCGCACGAAATGACACGTTTGGCATTGCGCTTTGCTCGGCAGTTATCGGGGCGCACTGGGCTCCCTCTTTACACAGTCGATGAGCGGTATTCCTCTGTGTTAGTTGAAGAGGGGACAAAAAAGATTGATGACGCCTCTGCTGCTGTGATTTTGCAGCAGTGGTTTGATGAAGGGTGTCCCAAAAACGGGATTGAATAGATAAAAAATGAAGTCTTTACTTGGACTATATCGTCTTTTAAAAATCGGTATCTATGTTGTTGGATGCCTATTTATGATTGCTTTTGTACTGCCGCATGCGGATGCGCAAAAGCGAGGCCGCTTGATTCGCAAATGGGCAGGGAAACTTCCCCGTATGATTGGTATCGAAATCGACCACGAAGGAACTCTTGATTGCCCTGAGGCGTTTGATACGGGAATTACGCCAAACGCGATGGGCCGCCTTTTGGTTTCCAATCACGTTACGTTCTTAGATCCCTTTGTCATTGATGCGGTGCTTCCTGCTGGCTTTGTTGCCAAGGCTGAAATTGGTCGTTGGCCCGTTTTAGGGCGCATCGCAAGCGCCGTGGGAACAATCTACATTGAAAGAAGCAATAAGCGCTCTCTTATTGGCATTGCAGAATCAATGATTAAGGCGCTACAAGCTGGTCGCAACGTCCTTGTTTTCCCCGAGGGGACAACCTCAAGTGGCCAAGGGCTTTTGAAACTACATTCCAATCT
Organism: bacterium; assembly: GCA_963656505.1. GTDB lineage: Bacteria > Pseudomonadota > Gammaproteobacteria > Burkholderiales > Burkholderiaceae_F > Duodenibacillus. The sequence goes on along the minus strand of CAVKJM010000006.1, from coordinate 7,175 downwards.
ATTTGAGGCATCGGCAAAAACGGGCGCCGTAACGGTTCCTCTTTTAATTCATTACAAAAAAGACGGGAAACCCACAACGGTGACAGCTTGGACAGGAAATGAATCATTGATGAGCCGGCTTTGGGCCATTTTGTGCTCGACGGGACTGACGGCGACAGTGGAAATCCTCCCAACAATTACGGGAGAAAATCGCCACGAACTTTGCCGCGAAACAAGCGCAGCGATGAGTAAGGCGCTCGGTATTGCAGATCCCTTGGCCGAAACTAACTAGGAGCACCCATGCCAATTGAAATTGCCCGCTACGAGGTCAAAGTCCTTCCCGCTGACATCGACGTTTTAGATCACGTCAATAATCGCGTTTACCTAAGATGGGTTGAAGAAGCCGCGCGTTACGCATCGGATATTAACGGCTGGACAACGGATAACTATTTAAAGCTAGGGGCAGCCTGGATGGCGCGTGAACACTGGATTGAATACCTGAGGCCGTGTGCTCTGGGTGACACAATCGAGGTCTACACGTGGATTCACGCCTATTCTCGCGGCAGAAGTTTTCGTCGCTATACGATGAAAAACGCGGGCAAGGTTTGTTGCATTGCCGCGACAGAATGGGTCTTTGTGGATTTAAACACGCGACACGCCATCGATTGCCCGAAAGAGGTTGCTGAGCGCTTTGTTGTTGTGCCCGCTGATGATGCTCGCTTAAAAGAACTGGGCATTGCGCGTTGTGTGCGATTTTCGCCACTAGGAATCTCCTAGGCGAGACCGTAAAATTTACCTGTGTTAATATCGTCTGAACCAAAGTTCAGTTGTTGAGTTGTAATGGAAAACGAGGATTCTTTTTTGCTGATTGACAATGTCAAATTCAGCTACGGTAACCGCGTCATCCTCGATGGGGTGACGATGAAATTTGGCCGCGGGAAAGTTGTTGCCATTATGGGTGGCTCTGGAATGGGTAAAACAACGCTCCTTAAGCTAATCGGCGGATTACTCATCCCTCAGTCAGGTCGTATTGTTTTCGACGGCAAAGTCCTAAATCCTTTAAATGAAACGAGCCTATACGCGATGCGTGAACGCATGGGAATGCTCTTTCAGTTCGGTGCCCTTTTCACAGACTTAACGGTCTTTGAAAACGTCGCTTTTCCGTTGCGCGAAAGAGCGCACTTGGATGAGGAAACGATTAGCGACTTGGTTCTTATGAAACTAAATGCGGTGGGGTTGCGTGGGACAGCTTCCTTGATGCCTTCGGAGATTTCTGGTGGTATGGCGCGGCGCGTGGCTTTAGCGCGTGCCATTGCCCTTGACCCGCAACTTATTTTGTACGATGAACCCTTCGCGGGTCTTGACCCCATTTCGATGGGGGTCACCTCGCGCTTAATTCGACAATTAACCGATGCCTTAAACGCTACAGCGATTGTCGTTACGCACGATGTGGCAGAGACCTTTGCGATTGCCGATTACGTTTATATGATCAATGAAGGAAAGGTTTCTGGGGAAGGCACGCCTGAGGCGATGAATCACTCAACAGATCCCTTTGTGCGCCAGTTCTTGGACGCGGTTCCCGATGGTCCTGTGCGCTTTCATTACCCGGCTCCTACGATGGAAGAGGACTTCCTTAAGGGAGAAGCGCGATGAAAGGACTTACCTCTCTTATTTCGCTACTCGGGCGCTATGCCATCAAAGAAACCGAAGCCATTGGGCGCTTTGGACTATTTTCTTGGCAAGTGATTTGTTTGGTGCCTGCGGCATTGCGTCGCTTTTTCATTGTTGTGCAGCAAATCCACTTTATCGGAAATTATTCGCTTGTCATTATTTCGGTCTCGGGTCTCTTTGTGGGCTTTGTTTTGGGGCTGCAGGGTTATGTAACGCTTGTGCGGTTCGGAAGCGAACAGGCGCTCGGTGTTCTTGTCGCACTTTCTTTGATGCGTGAATTGGGGCCTGTGGTGACAGCGCTACTTTTTGCAGGGCGCGCAGGAACGTCTCTTACTGCAGAAATTGGTTTAATGCGCGCAGGTGAGCAGTTTGCCGCTATGGAAATGATGGGGGTTGACCCATTGCGTCGCATCATTGCTCCGAGATTTGTAGGTTCAGTTATTTCGATGCCGATTCTTTCCATTATTTTTTCAGCTATCGGCATTTTTGGCGCCTGGATTGTGGGCGTGGCGTTAATCGGCGGAGACGATGGCGCTTTCTGGTCACAGATGCAGGCTAGCGTCGATGTTTTCGATGATGTCTTAAACGGCATGATTAAGTCCGTTGTGTTTGGCATCGTTGTGGGATTGATTGCTCTTTTTGAGGGCTATAGCGCTCTAGCAACGCCAGAAGGAGTTTCTCGCGCGACAACTCGCACGGTCGTTGTGAGCTCCTTGATGGTTTTGGGATTGGATTTTGTCATGACAGCCTTTATGTTTACTGTCGTGTAAAGAGGGTATGAGAAAGTGAAACGCACTCAATTGGAATTTCTCGTGGGATTGTTCATTGTCGCAGGCTTCTTAGCCTTAGGCTTTGTTGCCCTACAGGCAGCAAACTTAGGAAGCCTTAATATGAACGCAAGCGCTTATACGGTAACAGCGCGCTTTGACAACATTGGTGGCTTAAAGCCTCGGGCCTCTGTTAAGAGTGCAGGTGTTGTCGTCGGACGCGTGAAAAGCGTTACCTTCGACTCGGAAACCTTCCAAGCGAAAGTCGAACTTGCTATCGATAGCCGCTATGAATTTCCGACAGATTCTTCCTTGAAGATTCTCACTTCAGGATTACTTGGTGAGCAGTACGTGGGAATTACCGCAGGAGCCGAAGACAGCAACTGGAAAGAAGGGTCCGTTGTCGAACGCACGCAGTCTGCGATTGTTCTCGAAAATCTTATTGGGCAGTTTTTATATCAATTCGCTGAAAAGAACGGGAAAGAATGAGAAAGAAACATTATTTTGCCGCTTTAGCTTGCGCTGCTGCTCTTTTAACGAGCGGGTGCGCCAATATTCCTGAAGGCGCAGGAGAAAACCCAGCAGACCCTTGGGAGAAGATGAATCGCAACACAACAGCCTTTAACGATACGGTTGACCAATATTTTCTTGAGCCAGTGGCAAAGGGCTATCGGGCTATTACGCCTGAGCCCGTGCGTGAAGGTGTAGTGAACGTTTTCACAAACCTCGGTGAGCCCCGCAACTTTGTCAATAACGCTTTCCAAGGCAATATGCACGGCACAATGGCTTCTCTTTACCGCTTTGTTGTGAATTCGATTTTCGGTTTAGGGGGCTTTTTTGATGTCGCAGGAAAGGTCGCAGGAGTTCCTGAAGAAAGAACTGGCTTTGGGACGACTCTAGGCCGTTGGGGTGTGCCTTCGGGCCCGTATCTTGTTTTGCCGTTCTTTGGACCTTCAAGCGTACGTGATGCTCCTGGGCTTTTAATCGATCAGGCGGCGCACCCAGTAACTTATGTGGATAACCCGTGGATTCGTTGGAGCGCGACAGGCGTGCGCTTTGTAAGTCTTCGCACAGAACTTTTGCCGATGACAGATACCTTGCGTGGTGCGGTTGATCCCTACGTGATGGTGCGAGAAGCCTATTTTGGCAATCGCCGTATGACGCTAGGGAGTGAGGAGGAAAACCCCTTTGCTGTCGACGAGTTCGAAGACGAGGATGACAATCAAGGATTAGGAGAGAAACTCTAATGATTGCGCGTAGAACATTGTTAACGAGCCTTTTGGCTGCGGCAATCGTGCCTATAAATTTTGCGTGGGCTGCCAATCAATCGGGTGACCCTAGTGAGTGGGTTCTCGAGATGAGCAATAAGATTCTCGATACGATTCGCAACGATGAGAAGTTAAAGGCAGGAGACACGGCTCGCATTCAAGCGTTTGTCGATGATATTGTGATGCCAACGGTGGACTTTTTACGCATGACGCGTATGAGTGTGGGTCCGAAGTGGCGTGGAGCAAGCGCTGAGCAAAGGGAAGAACTTCAAAAGCTCTTTCGTGATCAATTAATTCGCGTCTATTCTGGGGCACTGGCCACAGTGAAGGGACAAAAGGCAAAGCTTGCTCCCAATCGTGTAAAGCCAACAGACAAAGACGCACTTGTCCGTACGCTTCTTTATGAAACAGGTAAGCCCGATATTCGCCTTGATTACCGCTTAAAGAAAGTCGATGGCCTCTGGCGCATTGTGGACGTGAATGTCGAAGGCATTTGGTTAGTCGACAATTACCGCAATCAGTTCTCAGGCGTTGTGAACTCTTCAGGAATCGAAGGGCTTATTCGTGAACTGAAAAGCAAAAACGAAGAGGTAAAGAAGTAAATGGTCGTGTCAGAGCAGGCAATCACGATGCAAAATGCCCTTCATGTGAAAAAAGAAGGGCTCGCTTCGATTGATGCTGGAGACGGCGAGATTAATCTATCAGGCGTAAAAACCGTGGATTCAGCAGCGGTTTCTGTGATGCTTTCTTGGATCCGACTCGCCAAAAAGAAGAATTTAAAGCTTCAGATTCGTTGTGTTCCCGCTTCTCTTGATTCGCTTTTTAGTTTGTATGGGATTCACACGTTATTTGAGGCGTTTATTCTCAACGAAAATCGCAACGAGCATTGACAAAGTGGGCATCCTTTGAAATAATCCCACCTCCTTGGCGCATTAGCTCAGTTGGTTAGAGCAGAGGAATCATAATCCTTGTGTCCGCGGTTCAAATCCGTGATGCGCCACCAGAATTTCGATGGTTCAAAAGATAATTTGAAGCCATCACAAATGGGCCAAATTCCACTGCGGGTTTGGCCTTTTTTCTGCTCAAAACGCGTCTTTTTTGCAAGAGATTTTTCTTTAAGAGGGAGAAAAGACTGCGACCTTCTCTACGACAAACCCCCTAAAACCTAAGGAAAACGCGTATAGGGACGGCCAAGAGATTTGACGCAAGTCAATTTGCGTAAGATAAAGCAAACCTAAGACTCACGATACAATTATTTACAGATAAGAGACTCCCAATAGGAGTCTTTTGTTTCTTCGGCAAATTTCAGGCCGAATCCCTTGACTGCCTCTAGGGAAAAAGAGGGGCAAATTTCTGGTTAAAAGCAAATGTCGACAAAAAGTAATAGCAAACGGTACGTCGCAATTGGGCTCATGCTCTTTGCGCTGTTTTTCGGTGCCGGCAACTTGATCTTTCCCGCAGCGATGGGTCAAACAGCCGGAGAAAATGTATGGTGGGCCCTTTTGGGCTTCTGCATTACGGGTGTCGGTTTGCCGGTTTTGGGTGTAATGGCGATGGGTTATTCGGGTTGCCGCAGTTTGCAAGAGCTTGCTAACCGCGTGCATCCTTGGTACGGCCTTTTCTACACGGTTTTAAGCTACCTTGCGATCGGTCCGTGCTTTGCCGTCCCTCGTACGGGAACAGTCTCCTTTGAGATTGCTGTTCGCCCCTTCCTCACAGAAGGCTCTGCGGGTATGGCTCTGCCAATCTTTCTTGCAGTCTTCTTTGTCATTACATTCTGGTTTGCGGCTACGCCATCCAAGCTTGTGGATCGAGTAGGTAAGGTACTTACTCCTGCGCTCGTTTTGACGTTGGCCCTATTCATTTTGCAATCGTTCTTAACCCCGATGGGTGAGCCCCTGCCTGCAGGTAAAGCCTATGCAACGCCTGCTATTGCGACGGTTCAGGGTATTTTGGACGGCTACAACACACTCGATGCGATTGCTTCTCTTGTGTTTGCCATGCTCGTGATTTCTGCTGTGAAAGAATCTGGCATTACACACAATAAGGCGATTGTTTCTCAGGTCTATAAGAGCGGCATCATCGCAGGTATCTTGCTTGCCGTAATCTATATCTTCGTTGCGAAGATTGGCGCAGAAAGCGTGATGTCCATCGGTATGAAGGAAACGGGAGCCCCAGTGCTCGCAGAAAGCGCGAAGGTCCTCTTCGGAACATCTGGCGAAATCTTGCTTGCTGTGATTGTGGTGCTTGCCTGCCTTACAACGGCTATTGGCCTTGTGACGTGCTGCGCCGCGTACTTCTTACACTTAACAGGTAAGTTCAATTACACGATTTGGGTAGTGATTTTCAGCGTAATCTCTTACCTCATTGGTTTGTTTGGACTCAAGACCATCATTGTTTCGACAATTCCTATCTTAATGTTCATCTATCCGCTTTGCATGGCCTTGATGGCGCTCGCGTTCTTCCACAACTGGTTTGACGGACGTCAGTGCGTGTATGCGTGCACGATGGCCTTTACATTCGTGATGGCTTTAGTGAGTGGTCTTGAAACCGCTAGCGTTGATCTTGGCGGTCTCGGTAAGTTCCTCCATGAGACGGTTCCGCTTTACTCGTTTGGCCTTGGCTGGGTTTCCTTTGCTGTGGCTGGCGCCGTTGTGGGTCTTATCTGGAAGGCTTGCAAGCCCCTTAACGAATAAACGCATTCTAGCGTGAGAAAAAAATCGGCCAATCCCTTGTGGAAAGGCCGATTTTTTTGCGCATGAGTGTAATCTAACAACTGATATCTCTCGTGCGTTTAGGGTAAGCGTAGTATGAGTGAACTATTTAATGGGCTACTGCAGGGGCTTAGTGAGGCAATAGCCCTCGAACAGGGTAAGGCTAGTAAGAAGAATCGTCTGATTCTTTGCCAAAAAAAGGCTTGTTTTTAAAAGGAGAGAGGGGGTTATGGCGGAAAAGACTTTCACAGTTAAGCGCTGCGACCATATTGTTCTTACTGTTGCCGACAAAGAAAAGAGTGTCGATTTTTATTCTAAGGCGCTTGGAATGCGTCTTGAAGTGTTCGGCCAAGACCGTGTAGCCCTAGTCTACGGGACAGGGAAAATTAATCTTCATGAAGCCAAAGGTGCGCCTATTCTTCCGCGAGCCAAGACTCCGACGCCAGGCGCGGCAGACTTGTGTTTTATCGTGGATACTCCGGTAGAAACGGTTATTTCTGCCTTAAAAGAAAAGGGTGTTGCAATCGAACTCGGGCCCGTTGAGAGAACTGGCGCCTTTTCTAAGTTGCGCTCCGTTTACGTACGAGACCCAGATGGCAATCTCATCGAACTTTCCAATGAAGTTCCCTAAAAGGGCAGAAACGAGCCCGTTTAAGTAGCGAAATTAAATCCCGAAAACAAAAAAACACCGCAAATCCAAGCGATTTGCGGTGTTTTGGTATCTGGTGGGAGCGCAGAGACTCGAACTCTGGACCGACGGATTAAGAGTCCGCTGC
>CAVKJM010000005.1:0-38667 GCA_963656505.1 bacterium | reverse complement strand
CCTGGCGAGCCTTAACCTCGGCACGAGCCACTTCGATTTCTTCGGCACGCGTCCCCGCGACTAAGCGGGCGAGTTCTTTTTTCGCAGCGGCGGCACTGGCGCGGTCAACAGCAGCCTGTGAGCAGACTTGATCGATCTTTAAAGGACTTGAAGCGTCCCCGAGTTTTTTCTCACGCAGGCACGTTCTTTCAGAAAGTTCTTTTGCCGCTTCTGCAGCAGCAAGTTTTGCTTTTGCAACTGCGATGTCTTCTGCGCGAGCCCCTGCTAAAAGAAGGGCAAGGTTTTTCTGTGCCACAGTTTCTGCGGCCTCAGCCTCTTGAAGAAGAATCCTGTAACGTTTATCGTCGATTGCCCCCAAGCGTTCGCCCTTTTTCACAGTGGCTCCTTCGCTAACTGTAAGCTCAGCAAGGCGACCTGATTCCTCAAAGGCAAGGCGCACAGTACGCGTATCGACCGTACCGTAAAGACGCAGTTCAGAATCTGCCGAACTAAGCCTCTGAGAGACAAGAGTCGCGCCGATAGCAATAACGGCAAGAGTGGCAGCGGCAAAAGCAATTGAGCGGTTTTTCATAGGAAACCTTTCCGAAACTTTTTCTCCATTATAGAGAGCAGAGTGCCTTATATTTGATAAAAAAGGAGAAATGAACCGAGAAACTCAAGACTAACTCTCGTAAAATGCCTAATCCTTTCCGAGTTACTCGAGTCGACGCAAATGGGCCAAACATATCTTCAATCCGTTCAAAGTGCTTTGAACGCTTGTCCTCAAAATATCAAAAAGTTTCTTTTCGCTATCGTTTCTTGCCCAGGACAGCTTGATGGAGAGATGCTGTTTTGTGCAATGAAGAAAGCAGGTCTCGGGAAACAAAAGGCTCAGGGCTTTCTCGAGTGGCTTGCAAAGAATCACTTAGCTAGAAACCCAGTTCCTGATATTGAAGAGGTACGACACCACTATTTTTCGTACACTCTTGCGATAACCGACGAACTATTTGTGGCCACGGTTTCTCTGATGGAAAAAGACGATATTGTGACTAGCGAATTGGAGTCAGAGTTCTACAAAAGAAATATCTATAGCTACAGGGAGCAGGCAGGTCACTATCCAAAGCATGAACAGTTTCTTAAGTGTCTGCTTTCTTGCCCTAAAGAAGGCGAGAAACCGATAGAGAAGATTGAACAAACACCACCAGAATATTCCGTTGAAGAGTGCAAGCCTGAACTCCGATGGTTTGCAACACAACCACGGTGGAAACCATTTTTTGCTTCATTAGATAAGGAGTCAGCTGAGGCCTTTTACCGTTCAATGAGCTTTTCGCTTGATTATTACGCCCGAGGTGATTGGGAAACAGCGAATGCTCTCTACAACAATTTGGCCGCTCTCGACTTAAGTCTCGATAAGCGAATTTGGCTTCATGATTGGCTTGTGTTTTATCGTTTCTTCCGAGAGGGACACCCTGAAAAAATCCTCTTAGAACTCTCAGAGGCTACGCCTTTTTATCATTTGATAGCGTCTGTGATTGCGCTCTTAGGCAATGATTCGAAAGCAGCAAGCCGCGCAGCGAAGAAAGCGCTTTCGCTTCAGGGCTACCAAAATTATCAGGGGCTCTTTAATCGCCACGTGCTTCAAGGGACTTTTGAAAACTTCGTCTACGGTCTAGCACTTTATGCAGATCGTCAGGGAGCGGGAACTCGCCGCACGATGGAGGCGCTACTTAAGTATGAGATTCAGCGTGTTGACGAAGTTGCCGTCTATCCATTGGCTTATATGGGGCTACACGCTATAGATAGAGCAACGTATTGGCTTGAACACATGGCCAAGCACGATAAAAAGCATGATGCTTTTACGCAGACAATGCTTGGTATGGTCTGTTATGCCTTTCACATACAAGGCTTTTATGGACAAGAACCATCTGAGAAACGCATCGAGAAAGCGATGGCGGTCGCAGATCAATACCCGCTTATTGAGCTTTTTTGGCTTGCTGCAACGGATTCGAACCCAGAAAGAGTTGCCAAACTCGAAGCACGTTTTGGTATGAAGTCTCTTATCTACTCTCAGCGACAAGTAGAAGAGTGGGAAAACCTTTTAGATGAGCTTCTTGACTACACGGCTTCTAAAGTAAAAAAGACAGCAAGTTCTACAGCAAAGGCGCCGAAACAACGCATTATTTATGGAGTAAATCCTAATGAACTCACAGTGACGCCTTTCTTGCAAAAGCGATTAAAAACGGGGCAGTTTACTGAGCCCAAAGAAATCTCCTTACGCGTTTTTGAGAAAATGACAAGCGAAAAGGGGATGACTCAACAGGATTTAGAGATTGCAGCACAAATCTCAACAACAAGATATTGGGGAGGAGTTGTTCGAGGCCTTGGAGGAATTGATGTATTTCGCCGTTTAATTGGCCATCCGAATGTCTATGACGTGAGAAATATGGATGTGCACTGCGAAATCCTCAAAGGTGAATTTCAGATTGAGGCGAAAAAAGAACGCAGCCAGTTTTTTGTTCACACAAACGTCGATGATGAATTAAAGGGCTATCGGGAGGCCCCTGATTGCATCGTGCGTGAAAAGAGTCCCGGTCAGATTGAAGTGATTGACATTTCTCAAGAGCAAAAGAAGCTTTACCTCGCCTTTAAAAAGAAAAGGGCTTTCCCTGATGTTGCGCAAGATAAGCTAACGCAACTTTTTGAGCGCCTGTCGCTCAGAATGCCTGTGATGAGTGAGTTGCTTAACAATTCAGAGCAACTTGAAAAAATTAAGGCAAATACAAAACTTACGGTGCGCGTTGTTCCCGAAGCAGACGGCTGGTACACAATGCGCCTTGTTGTTCGTCCTATAGAGGATTCGCCTGTTACCTGCGAGCCGGGAAATGGTTCAGAATTTTTAGCTCTTAATGTCAAAGGCAAACCCGTTCAAGTCGTTCGCAATTTAAAGAAAGAAAAAGAGGCTCTTACTCAATTTGAGAGCGTGGTTTCTTCATGGGAAGAAGATCAGACAGGCGATTTTGAATGGTATTTAGATACCTCAGCTTGCCTTAAATTCTTAAGCGCTGTGCGTAGCCTCAAAGACGAAATCACCGTGCAGTGGCCAGAAGGTGCGAAATTTAAAGTTTCCTATGCGCCGATTTCTTTTTCAAGTCTTCAGTTTTCCATCAATCGCATGGGTACATGGTTTGAGGTTAAGGGAGAGGTAAGCCTTGACGGGAAAACGAAACTAAAGATGGCCGAATTGCTTCGTATGGTTCGCGAAAGCAAGGGCGACTTTATTTCTCTTGGAGATGCCGAATACGTGGCGCTCACGGAAGGGCTTAAAAAGCAACTTTTAGCGCTCGATCGTACGCTCTCAGGTAAAAACTCGTCTCAACTTTCGACCTTTAACGCAGGTGTCTTAGGCGATTTTGAGAAACAAGGCGCCGTTTTAAATGCCGATAAAGAGTACCGTGATTTGCAAGAGCGTATTGCGAAAGCCGAAACCGTTACAGCGACAGTTCCCACAACGCTTCAAGCACAATTGCGCGATTATCAGGTCGATGGTTTTGAGTGGATGATGCGCCTTGCCTCTTGGGGTGCAGGAGCGTTGCTCGCTGACGATATGGGCCTAGGGAAAACCGTACAAACAATTGCGGTTCTTCTTAGTCGCGCAAAAAATGGAGCGCAACTTGTCACCGTTCCTGCCTCTGTTCTTTTTAATTGGCAAGAAGAACTCACACGCTTTGCTCCGAGTCTGAAGCAAATCATTTTGAATACGCAAGACAATCGCACAGAAGCTATCGAGAGCGCTGGGAAAAACACGGTTGTCATTTCAACGTACGGTGTTCTAACCAGTGAATCTGAGGCGATTTCCAAGAAGACTTGGGCGACGGCTGTTTACGATGAAGCACATAACATCAAAAACCGCGACACGAAAGCCTTTAAGGCTGCAACATCGATTAAGTCAGATTTTCGTGTGCTTCTTACGGGAACGCCCTTGCAGAATCACCTATCGGAAATCTGGGCGCTCTTTGAAGTTGCGGTTCCTGGCCTTTTGGGTAGCTTCAACCACTTTGGAGAGCGCTTTGTACTTCCAATCGAACGCGATAAAGATCGCGAACAACAGCGTCTTTTAAAACGCATTGTCTCGCCCTTTATTTTGCGACGCACGAAGGCAGATGTATTAAGCGAATTGCCTGAAAAGACTGAGACAACGATTAAGGTGGAATTAAGTCCGGAAGAGCGGGCTTTGTACGAGCAGTTGCGCGAAGAAACAAAAGAAAGCCTTGAAACTGGAGAAATCAATCCCGTGCAGGCGCTTGCCGCTTTAATGAAGTTGCGGCGCGCTGCGTGTTCGCCTGAATTAGTTGACGCAAAACTTAAGCTTCCCTCTTCGAAGACGCAGGTCTTCTTAAGTCTCGTTGATGAATTAATCGATAACCACCATCGTGCGCTTGTCTTTAGCCAATTTACAAGCCACTTGGCGTTGATTCGTCGAGCGCTTGAAGAAAAGGGAATCGAGTATTTGTATTTGGACGGCGCCGTGAGTTCTGCACAGCGGCAAAAGTTAGTTAGTGCCTTTGAAGAAGGCTCGATGCCACTCTTTTTAATTAGCTTAAAGGCTGGTGGCACGGGACTAAATCTTACGGCAGCCGACTACGTAATCCATATGGATCCGTGGTGGAATCCTGCGATCGAAGATCAGGCGAGCGATAGAACGTATCGTATTGGTCAGGATAGACCCGTGACGATTTATCGCTTGATTGCTTCTGGGACTGTTGAAGAAAAGATTTTGAAATTACATAGCACGAAAAAATCCCTTGCCGATGCCTTGCTTGAAGGCTCCGAAATGTCTTCTCGCTTAGGGCGCGAAGAAATCATGGAGCTCTTAGCTTTGGCTAGATAGTCCGATTTGGGTTCGTGAAGTTTTTTTATGAAAAGAATTATTAGGAGATAAAAAATGATCTCTCGTCATGATTCGCGTAAGGCCGATCAACTTCGGCCCATTACGATTGTGCGACACTTTACGTGTCACGCTGAAGGTAGTGTCCTCATTAGCGTTGGGAACACAAAGGTGATTTGCACGGCTAGCGTCATCGAGGGAGCACCAAAGTTTGTGGATTCCGAAGCCGAAGGCTGGGTAACTGCCGAATATGGTCTCTTGCCGCGAGCCACAGCAACGCGTTGCGAAAGAGAAGCCGCTAAAGGAAAACAAACTGGCCGCACGCAAGAAATTCAACGACTTATTGGACGCAGCTTGCGAGCCATTGTCGATCGCACCAAGATTGCGGGATTTACCATCAAGATCGATTGTGATGTTATTCAGGCTGACGGCGGCACGCGTTGCGCTTCCATCACAGGCGCTTATGTGGCCTTAGTTGATGCCGTTAATTGGATGATTGCTGAAGGAAAGATTGATGAGAATCCTCTTTTGGATTCCGTTGCCGCCATTAGCGTTGGTATGAGTGAGGGAGCTGCTGTTCTTGATCTCGATTACATCGAAGATAGTGCAAGCGACACCGATATGAATGTTGTGATGACAGGACGCGGACGCTATGTGGAAATCCAGGGAACGGCCGAAGGCGAGGCCTTTAGCCAGGAAGAATTGATGACGATGCTTCACCTAGCACGCCTTGGATGTGAAAAAATACGGTCGATTCAAGAAACGAGTCTTCAGGGGTAAAAACGCATGCAGAAAAAACTAGTTCTCGCTTCTAACAACGCAGGGAAACTTCGTGAATTTAACGAAATGTTTTCCGAGCGCGATATTCGTGTCGTTGGCCAAGGTAGCCTTGGCGTATCGGCCTGCGATGAGCCGTATCACACATTTTTAGAAAATGCCTTGGCGAAAGCGCGTCACGCAGCAAAAATTAGCGGACTCCCAGCTTTAGCTGACGATTCAGGGATTACCGCTGAGGCTTTAAATGGTGAGCCAGGTGTTTTCTCCGCGCGTTACGCCGGAGCCGATTGCGACGATGCGGCCAATAACGCCAAACTTGTTGCCGCGCTCAAAGACAAGAAAGATAAGAGAGCTCATTACACCTGCGTACTCGTTGCTTTGCGCTATGCCGACGATCCCGAACCCATTGTTGTTGTGGCGCATTGGGATGGTGAGGTGATTTCTGAACCACGAGGCACGGGTGGCTTTGGTTACGACCCGTACTTTTATCTACCCGAATTTAAAAAGACGGCAGCAGAACTTACTGCTGAAGAGAAAAATGCCGTCAGTCACCGTGGCAAAGCTCTTCGTGCGATGCTCGAAGCGATCGCGGAGCGCTGGGAGTGGTAGAGACGCCCATTGCACTTTACGTGCACTGGCCGTGGTGCATTAGAAAGTGTCCGTATTGCGACTTTAATTCGCGCGCTGGTAACTACACGCGCGAAGAGCCTCGCTATATCGAAACCCTCCTTGACGACCTAGAGGAAGTTGCCTCTCAGATTCATCGTCCCCTTTCAAGTATCTACTTTGGCGGCGGAACGCCAAGCCTTATGAGTGAAGAGGGATTCTCTGAGTTACTCGATGGCATCCACGAACGCTTCACGGTTCTTGATGGCGCTGAAATTAGTCTTGAAGCGAATCCCGGAACCGTTACAAAAGAAAAGCTTCAATCGTTTTTCGATAGTGGCGTAACGCGCCTATCAATTGGCGTGCAAAGTTTTAACGATGAGATGCTTCGCGCCTTAGGACGCATTCACACGGCAAGTGACGCAAAGGAGGCCGTAGAGGCCGCAAGCGAGATTTTCGAAGAGGTAAACATCGATTTGATGTATGCGCTCCCTAATCAAACGCAAGAGATGTTTGAAGCCGATTTAAAGGAAGCGCTTTCTTTTGGTACGACGCATCTATCGGTTTACGAATTAACAATCGAAGAGGGTTCTGTTTTCTTTAAAAAGCCTCCGAAAGGGTTACCGAATTCCGACTTTGCCTATGAGATGGCAGAGCGTGCTTTTGAACTTACCGAGAAAGCCGGATTACATCACTACGAAGTTTCTGGCTACGCCAAACTCGGGCACGAGTGCCGCCACAACTTAACGTATTGGACCTATGGCGACTATTTGGGAATTGGCGCTGGGGCTCACGCGAAAGTGACGTTAAATGGGAAAATTTATCGCAAAGTGCGTCCCTTAGATCCCGTAAGGTATATGTGCGAAGCAGGAATCGATACGGGCCTGCCGGTCCTTTATGTCACCGAGGTCGCTAAAGAAGATATCCCCTTTGAATTTATGCTCAATGTCTTAAGATTAAAAGAGGGAGTCCCTGAAGAGCGTTGGAAAGAGGCCACAGGCTTGGACTTTAGTGTGATAGCTGAAAAGGTCGATGCTTTGCGCCAAGAAGGGCTCTTAAGAAAAGAGCGCTTAGCCACAACGGAACTCGGTTGGCGCTTTTTAAATACGGTTCAAGAAAGGTTTCTCGCATGAAGGAGTTTTTGAGCGCAAATCAAAAAAAGGCGATGGCTACGCTTTTTGTAGCAACGCTTTTTATTGCCTCATGCGCGACAGACTCTATTGAGGAAGGTGAGGTTCACGATGTTCAAGTCGTGACAAAAGACGATGTGACTTTGACGCGTGAGGATTTTTCAGTGGTTCCTGAGATTACTCCTGAGGATTGGAATCTTGCTTTTAGTGCGTTTAAAACCTCCTGCTCAAAAACGAAAGACACCTCTCTTTTTAGTGAGGTTTGTAGCAAGGCTTTTGAAAAGACTGACGTAGGAGCCCAGCAGTTTTTTGAAGAGAATTTTGATCTTTGGCACGTTGCAACAACAAAAGACGGAGTGCTTTCTGAAACTGGTCTTATGACCGGATACTACGAACCCGCATTAAAGGGCTCACGCTATAAAACCAAGCGCTACAAAGTTCCGCTTTTAGGTGTTCCGCATGATCTAGTCACAACCAAAGTGATTGGGAAAAATTCACGCTATGCCGATTTAAAACAACGGCTTAAAAACGGCGTTCTTCAAGCCTACGACACACGTGAAGAAATCATGAAGCGGCGCGACTTAGAGCGCCATGCGCTCTGTTGGGTCGAAGACCCCGTGGAAGCGTTTTTCCTTCAAATCCAAGGGTCAGGTCGGATTCTTTTTGAAGATGGCACAAGCATGCGCCTAGGCTTTGCTGACACCAATGGGCATCCCTATCGCGCTATCGGTCAATGGCTTATTAAAAAGACAGGGATTCCCGCTTCGCAAATGAGCATGGAGCGCATTAAGGCCTGGGCCAAAGAAAATCCCTCGCGCGTTAACGAAATGCTCTCTTATAACAAGCGCTATGTCTTTTTCTCTGAGCGAGTTGTGACTCGCGAAGACGAGGGCCCGATTGGAAGTCTTGGAGTGCCGCTTACAAGCGAGGCTTCTGTTGCTATCGATAAAAACTATTGGACGTTGGGACTGCCCTTTATCGTAAGCGCGAGTCAAGTAAATCCCCCTTTAAACTTTGCGAGGCCCGTTATCGCACAAGATACAGGTGGCGCGATTCGAGGGGCGTTACGCTTTGATTTCTTCTGGGGTTATGGAGATGATGCAGCACGCAAGGCAGGGTCACAGAAAAGCTCTGTTTTCGCTTGGGTTCTTTTTCCTAAAGCAAAGTTGCCGTGGGAAGAAAACTAAGCGCTTATAATCGCGTTACTTTCTTTTTAGAGTTTTGAAATACGTATGACAGAAAACGAAACACAAGCCGCATCCAGCGATCCGATTCGCTTTACGGATGCGTGTGTACTTAAAGTTAAAGAGTTACTCAGTCAAGAGGAAAATCCCAATAGTCCCTTGCGCGTTTTCGTGCAGGGCGGAGGCTGTCAGGGTTTTCAATACGGATTTCAGTTTGAAGAAGCCAAGGAAGCCGACGATACGGTTATCGAGCGCGATGGCGTGACATTTCTTGTCGACCCGCTTTCTTTCCAATATTTGGTTGGCGCAGAAATCGATTTCAAAGATGAGTTAGAAGGCGCGCAGTTTGTGATTCGCAATCCGAATGCGGTCACCTCTTGCTCGTGCGGAAGTTCCTTCTCCGTCTAAGTTTGAGACGTTCTCTTTTTGTGGCCTCGCAAGTAAAGCGAGGCAAAAAGCCCGGCTGCGAAAATGACCATAACGCCCATAAGCGATGTGGTGTCAATCGTTTCGCCTAGGGCAAAGATTCCCAGCATAACGCCAAAGAAGATTCCTGAAAACTGAAATACGGCATTCAGAAGCGAATGCCCCTTAGCCCAAGCGATGGTCCAACAGACTTGCCCGAGTAAGCCAGAGGCCATCACGCCTAATAGTGGGTAGATGGATTCTGATGTTGGTAGGTGTAGGTCTCCTGGGATAAAGATCATCGAAAGAGCCCCAGCAGTCGTTCCCGTGAGCATAAAGTAAAAGACGGCTCGTTCATTGGGTTCACCTTGCTGCCCAAGGTCTCGTAAAAACCAATTCGATGACGCTCCTGCAAACGCGGCAATAAGAGCAATAATCACGCCTGTGAGATTAAAGCCTGAACTCTCAGGTCGCGCAATAAGTAATACGCCTGAAAAGCCAATTAAAACCGCGCCAATAATCGGCCACTCGATGCGATTGCCGTGTAGTTTCGACGAGATCACAAAGAAGATACAAAAAACAAGCGGGCTTAAATAGGCAATCGGCTGCTCAACAGAAAGTGGTAAGTAACTTAAGGCCCAAATCTCAAGCGCAAAGCAAGACATCCCCGCCACGCCGCGTCTGAAATGCGCAAACGGATGCTTTGTCGCAAAGGAAATCCCGCGATAGAGCATGAAAATGGCAATGCAGATAAGACCAAAGGAGGAGCGCCAGAAAAGGATTTCGTAGATATGAAAATAGGCTGAACTCAGTTTCGCTGATAGCGACATCAGTGTGAAAAGAAATCCGCCAACAAGAATCCAAATTGACGCAGCAGGCATAGGGTCTTTTTTAAATAAAGACAAAAACGGCACCAAAATCGGCGCCGTTTTTTGGGCTCGATTTTCGAGCGGATTCTAACTCAAACGCATCCCAGGTTTGGCACCCGCAAAAGGCTCAATCAGGTAGAGCTCAGAGGGTTTGCCGTCTGTGGCGCTTGCGCAAAGGAGCATGCCTTCAGACATCCCGAAGCGCATCTTGCGAGGAGCAAGGTTCGCAATCATGATAACGAGCTTACCAACGAGGTCTTCTGGTTTGTAGGCGGCCTGAATTCCTGAGAAAACCTGACGCGGTTTTTCTTCTCCGATATCCAATTCAAAGCGCAAAAGCTTTGTGGAACCTTCAACTGTTTCGGCCTTGAGAATCTTCGCAACGCGCAAATCGAGTTTTGCAAAGTCATCGATTGTGCAGGTCGGGGCGATTTCGCCACCCAAAAGTGCCTTCTTTTCTTCAACTACGGGCTTTTCAGGAACGAGCACATCAAGTTGCTTTTCGCGATCGACGCGTCCCATCAAGTGCTCGAACTTCGAAATTGGTTTTGCACTCGTAAGCGGCGTTGAAACACTATCCCAAGTGAGAGTTCCGCAATTTAAGAACGACTCAACCTTCGCGGCTGTCGCAGGAAGCACAGGCTTTAAGTAAAGCGTTAAAAGTCGGAACGCTTCTAAGGCAACAGAGGCAACGCGTTGAAGGTCGGCTTCTTTACCTTCGGTCTTAGCTAAATCCCAGGGCTTTTCACGATCGACATATTCGTTTACGGCATCGGCAAATTCCATCACGCGGCGCAGTGCCTTGGAGTATTCGCGGTCTTCGTAAAGCGCCTTAATTTCTGAGGCGCCATCGGCAATGGTTTTCAGTAAGGGTTCGGCCATTGCGGCGTCAGACACCTTTCCTTCAAAGCGCTTAAAGATAAATCCAGCGCTACGGCTTGCGATGTTGACGTATTTACCGATTAAGTCGGAATTAACGCGCGCCTGAAAGTCATCTTTTGTAAAGTCGATATCTTCGACGCGGCTTGTCATCTTCGCGGCTAAGTAATAACGCAACCACTCAGCGTTCATTCCGAGTTCAAGGTATTCCAGCGGGCTAATACCTGTGCCACGAGACTTGCTCATCTTCTGACCATTGACAGTGACGAATCCGTGCACGTTGATGTGGTCTGGAACGCGATAGGGGGTTCCTGCAAAGTGCAACATCGCTGGCCAAAAGAGCGTATGAAAGTAAATGATATCTTTACCGATAAAGTGAATCTGTTCGGTATCAGGCGCCGATAAGGTCTTGACGAAATCAAGACCACTTTTCTCGCAGTAGGCCTTAAAGCTTGCAAGGTACCCTACGGGGGCATCAAGCCAAACGTAGAAGTATTTGCCTGGAGCGTCAGGGATCTCGATACCAAAGTAGGGGGCATCGCGAGAAATATCCCAGTCAGCGAGGTTCCCAGATTCGCCTAACCACTCTTCGTCTTTGGCAAGCACTTCAGACTGAACGCGGGGTTTCCCATCGGCGCCATTGCCTTTGGTCCATTCGCGTAAGAACGCAATCGCTTTCGGGTCCGAGAGCTTAAAGAAATAGTGTGTTGAGCTTTTCATCACAGGCGTTGTGCCCGAAAGAGCGCTCTTGGGGTTAATCAACTCTGTGGGTGAATAAACAGAACCGCAAACTTCACAGGAATCGCCATATTGATCAGGAGCTCCGCACTTCGGACACGTTCCCTTGATGTAGCGATCGGCTAAGAACATGCCTTTTTCTGTGTCGTAGTACTGCTCGATATCTTTTGTGTAGATAAGACCAGCGGCCTTTAGTTTGCGATAGATATCTTGCGATAGGAAGGTGTTTTCCGGGCTATCGGTGCAGTGCCAGTGATCGAACCCAATGTGAAAGCCATCGAGGTATTGCTTGCGGCCTGCGGCAATCTCTGCGACGAAGGCTTGAGGCGTAATGCCCTTTTTCTGGGCGGCAATCATAATCGGGGCGCCGTGCGCATCGTCGGCTGCGACGAAATACACTTTATTGCCACACATGCGTTCGTGACGAACCCAAATATCGGCCTGGATGTATTCCATGATGTGACCGATGTGGAAGGGCCCGTTTGCATAGGGCAAAGCGGTAGTCACGAAAATCGTACGTTGTTTATCTGTCATGTTTATGCCTCAAACAAAATCACGCTTATTCAGTAATCTTCGGCGAAAAATTGGATTTTAACGCGCAAGCATCAGGATTTCTGAATTTTTGGGTAGTCAAACCCAATTTCTTCGCGGGTTCTGTTAAGCAAAGAAAAACCGATTAAGGGAAAGAAATTAGAATTTCGAAAAACGATTTTTAGGTAAAACGCATGGATTCACTTGCAAAATTACGCGCCTCTTTTGAATCTCTTACAGAACCCGTTTCAGCGAAGAGTTTTAAAGAGATAGGACTCATTAAAGAAATTGCGCTCGAAACTGAGAAAAAAATAACCGTAAAACTCTCTGTGGGCTTCCCAAGTGAGGGCATCATTGATACGGTCAAATCGCTAATCGAAGCCAGGGCAAAAGAAGAAGGCTTTGGTTCGGTTGCGTTTGATATTAAAAGCGAAATCGTTCGCCATCGCGTCAAATTAGGGGTTAAACCCATCGCTTCTGTGAAAAACATTTTGGCTGTTTCTTCAGCTAAGGGTGGTGTCGGAAAGTCGACGGTTGCCGTTAACTTAGCCTTCGCTTTAAAAAGACTTGGCGCTCGTGTTGGCATTCTTGATGCCGATATCTATGGGCCCTCAGTTCCACTACTTCTTGGCATTCAAGGGAAACCTACCGCAATTGACGAAAAAAGTATGTCCCCTGTTGAAGTCTCAGGCATCGCTGTGAATTCAATCGGTTTTTTCGTAAGCGACAATGAGCCCTTGGCGTGGCGCGGTCCCGTAGCCTCACGCGCAATTCGAGAACTTGCTGAAAAAACTAAGTGGCCAGATTTAGATTATTTAATTATCGATATGCCGCCAGGAACGGGCGACATTCAATTAACTCTTGCGCAGTCCGTTCCTTTAACGGCCGCTCTTGTTGTGACAACGCCACAACGCTTAGCGTGCGCTGATGCAGCGCGTGGCTTAAGCCTATTTGAAAAGCTTGGCATCCCGATTGTGGGACTTGTTGAGAACATGGCTTACTTTAAGTGCTCAAAGTGCAAGAACGAAGAGCGTCTTTTTGGAGAAGGCTACACCCAAGAACTTGTTCAAAAATTCGGTGTTTCTCTTTTAGGATCTTTGCCAATCGCGCCACAAATGACAGGGACTTTTGATGCGATAGACGACCAATCGGATACGACAGAAATTAATAAGGTTTTTGATGCGATTGCCTTACGTGCAGCAATCTATCTAAGTCGTATGCCAAAGGACTGGATCGGTATTAAGCCTGAAGCAAAAAGTTCGAATGGCCACTGACAAAACAATTTGAAGTCTGTAGAATCCCATTTTCCTTGAAATAGCTTGCACGGTTAGCTCAGGGGTAGAGCATCGTCTTCACACGGCGGGGGTCACTGGTTCGAAACCAGTACCGTGCACCAGAATTCATATATTCCAGACCTTTAGAAAGGCTAGAGGGTTACAGGAATGACAGGCTCAGAGAATCTCTGGGCTTTTTTATACCCTCAAAAAGCAAACCCCTCCGAAGAGGGGCCATCTGTCACTCCCGACGATTGTAATTTCGGCTCGGGAGAGGCCTTGCTAGTAAAGACAAGGACTTCAGCCCGTTACACGTTACTTGAAAGCAGCGTCAGAGCGGGAACACAGTCATTATCGGATAAAAATAGGAAAAATCAAGGGCTGTAAGACACGGTTCCGCTGTCTTTTTTACTAGCCAGAAAATTCTTCTAGCGCAAAGACTCGATTTGGCTTCAAGACATCAATTCGGAGCTAAAAATAAACGGGTATTACAACTTAGGGCAAACGCTTTTCTCGCGCACGATTTCTCTTAATAAAGCTTCGCTTTAAAATTCTCTTATGTCGCGGATTTAATCCCCACAACTTGCAGCGCGACTCATAAATCCTGCTAAAGCGTCGGCTTATGGCACCTATTGTTCGTTCAGCCTCGAGTCGCAACGCCCCGAGGTTTTTATTGAACGACAAATGGATGCGATATGCCTAAAGCGTCAAAAGGCTCTAAAGCTTCAAAGGTTTCTGAGGTCCCTAAAAAAGAGAGCACTTGGCTTTCGAGCCTCGGAATCTATGGCTATGGTGAAGAAGAGGTTCCGATTCTTGCTAGTCTCACCAATGCCTCGCCACTACTTTTAATCGGTCCGCACGGAACCGCTAAGAGCCTACTTCTTACGCGATTAGCCGATGCTTTGGGACTATGTTTTCGGCACTACAACGCAAGTCTTTTGTGTTTTGATGACCTCTTAGGGTTCCCGCTTCCCGATGAAAAAGGGGGACTTAAATACGCTGAGACTCCCGCAACAGTTTGGCCAGCCGAGGCTGTTTTCTTCGATGAAATTAGCCGCTGCCGCCCTGAGGTGCAAAATAAACTTTTCCCCATCATCCACGAAAAAAAGGTTCAGGGACTTAGCTTAAAAGCACTTCAATACCGGTGGGCTGCGATGAATCCGCCTTCTGATTTTGAAAAAGGCGAAGAAGCCGATTCTTACGCAGGTAACGAACCCCTTGATGTCGCCCTCGCAGATCGCTTTGCTTTCATTATTGAGACGCCTCTTTGGAAAGACTTTACCGAAGAAGAAAAGAGAGCCGTTTTAGTTGAAAACGCTGAACCGATTCCCGAAAAAGTGAAGCTTCGCACAAGAACGCTTGTGCAGGATTCGCGCTTTCTTTTAGCAAGCCAAAGCAAGGCGCTTAAGAACTCAGTGAGTGAATACATCTTGGCGCTTGAACCACTCTTATGCCGCGCAGGAATTGCTCTTAGCCCACGGCGGCTAAATATTCTTCATAAAAACATTTGTGCAGCGTTTGCCGCTAATAGCGCTTTGGGTTCTCCTTTAAGCGATACCGAATGTGTGAAAAGAACGCTTTTTGCTTCCATTCCAAACGCTGCGTTCGGGCGCCCCGTGTCTTTTGTCAAACTGCAAGGGGCACACAAAGAAGCGTTTGCCGCAACAAAACTGAAAAAGGATGATCCTATTCGTGCGGTTCTTCTCGAGGTCGACCCCTTAAAGCGGCTTTCTCTTTTAAGTCACTACGAGGGAGTGAAAAAAGAAGAGGTAAGCCAAATCACGATGGAAGCTTTCACAGAACTCCCTTTGGGGGCTCGTGAAGCGGCTCTAGCAAGTTATGCCAATTCAGGGTTACTCAATACACTGACTCCTGCGATTGCTTCGAACCTTTGTGAGCAGTACGGGCGTCTTTTTGTTGCCCCTGCGATTAACGAAACCATTTCTTCGAATTCCGACCGTAAGAGCGCCTGGCAAAGCATTGTCCAAAAGATTTCAGCTCTAGACCCCGCGAAAGAAACAACGACGCTTATCTCGAACCTTTTGGCTGACTTGTGGGCACGAAAGAAATTGATGCGTAGCGAAGATGTGGAAACGGTCTACGAGCACTTTACTGAAACCGCTAAGCGCTTGGGGCTCGTATGAATCGACTCCTACATAATATGAGCACGCCTCCGAGTAGCGTCATTCGCTATGAGGGACCCAAGGGGCCAGCTAATGCCGCTGAAGCTCTAAAAGAGGCAAGAGCAAATGGCACAGCGCTTTTCTTGAGTGTGCAAATTCCTAAGTGCCTTCAAACGGTTAACACCAAAAAATTAAGTGAAGCTCTCGTGACACCAGTGAAAACAAAAGAGGGCATTGTTAAGGCGATTACCAAAAGAGCCCAAACGCTTCCCTTTTTGGATGTGCAACCCTTAGGGAATCCTTGCGCGAAAGCCTTCTTACTTGCGGGGCTTGATTTACTTGCTATCGCGTCTCTAGTAACGCAGTCCTCTGGCTTTGCGTGGTTTCGCAATCGCGTTCCAGATCTCTTGCGCCTTAAGGCAGTGAATAGCCTCACACTTTGCGTGAGGCCTTCGAGCATTCCTAACTTTTCCGAAATTTTCACGAGCCATGAAACAAACGTCATTAACTTCAAAAATCCTTGATGCGATTCCGGCAGGAAACTATGCGTTTTGCGCTCTCCTGAAACTGATGGATATCGTTGAAACCGAGACGGTTGCAACCGCTGCTGTTGAATGCCGAAAAGCGCCTCGCTTTTTGATTAATCCCGTTTTCGTCAAAAAGCATGCCGCGACAACGGAAAAACTTTTAATGCTTGTTCTTCATGAACTCAATCACGTTTTACTAGGCCACACAACGCTTTTTCCGCATGTAACGCCTGCCGATAACATCGTCTTTGATGCGGTGATTAATTCCATGCTTTCTCGCTTATATCCCGATAAGGCACACACCGCGCTTTTCACAGACTTTTATTCGACAGAAAAGTTTCCTGAATGTCTTTTAAGACCCCCTAAGGGCTGGCCCGAGCGCCCGCAGTGCCCAGCGGGTCTTAAGAAACTACCAAAAGAGTTATCCGAAAAAGCATGGCGCGTGATGAAAGACCTTTACTCCTATGAGGGAGCAACGTATGACTCAATCATGGTGCTTTTAAAGAGTTTGGAAGGCAAAGGAGAGGGGACGGCTCTTATCGGTTCTCACGGCAAAGAATTCAACCCCATCTCGAATTGGGAATCTGTGAATTCAGAAGTGTTTGAAGCGATTCGTCGCATTGTGGAAGATTGGGATATGCCGCCAGACCCACTAAAGGGGCGCTCTTGGAACGCTGTGATGAATGAATATTTCTTACGTGCAAGAAAAAATCTTGTGCAAAAGAAGGCTCTCGTAAAACTTATTCGTTTAGTGGGATGCAAAGCCAAAAGCCATGAGTCGCGAGAAAAATCTGACGCGCACACTCAGACGCTATCAGCGATTCCCACTTCCGATAGGAGGCATGCCGTGCAACGCCTTTGCGGCTTTGATTCGCTTCTTTATCGCGACTCGTCCATCATGAAAGGCCGCAGCGATGTAACTAACAAGGTGCATCTTTATATCGATGTCTCTGGAAGTATGGATCACTATGTTGACTCAATTTATGGCGCAGCGCTTTTGTGTTGCGAATACCTTGAGCCACACGTGCATCTATTTTCAACACAAGTGCATGACATCACGTTTGGGCAACTCAAAGCTGGCGTTTGTAAGAGCACCTACGGGACAGATATCTCTTGCGTTACTGAGCACATGCGAAATCACCACATCAAAAACGCTGTCTTAATTACCGATGGCTATGTGGGGCGTCCAGGCACCACTGATGCGGGAACACTCAACGAGGTCAAACTCGGAGTGGCCTACACAGCGCTTTCAACGAAAAGAGACTTAAGCGGCTTTGCCAACGTTTCAATTGATTTAGAGTAGGAGAAGACGATGAAAAGGACACGTGTTGCAGAATGGGTTTTCCCAGGGCACCCTGATAAATTGTCAGATGCTATCGCCGATAGCATTGTCGAGCGCGCCGCTTTGTTAGAAAGAGAATCTCTCGTTGGTGTTGAAGTCGCCGTCAATCGCGCCAACGTCACAGTCACAGGGCGCGTTGCAAGCAAGGGCTTTGCAGAAATTGGTGCAGCTAAGTTAGTTCGCGACGTCTACCAAGAAGTTGGGTACGGAAAGGTGTGGTATCCGGCGCCAGAAGACCTTCACGTCGCAGTCGATCTTTGCTTAGGAGAACTCCTTGAAGGCGAGGGGGACTTTCGGAAAGTTTCCGACGATCAAACAATCAGCATCGGTTACGCCAATGCAATTGAAGCAACCAACCACCTTCCGCTTGAACACTATCTCGTTCGCAATATCGCAAAGCGCATCTATGAAGCATCTAAGACGGAAGATTCTCTTTTTCTCGGGCCCGATGGAAAGGTCATTGTCTACGTCACAGAAGAAGAAAGAGGTGGCCTTATGCAGTATTCGCTTTCTGCAGTGAGTGCTTCTTTGCAACAAGCCAATCCTGTGGCTCTTATTGAGCTTAACCGCTTTGTTCGCTCTTGTGTGAAGACTGAGTGCGAAGCGCTTTCTCAAAACTACCCGCAGTTTTCTGGTGTCCTCCCTGAAGCGATTCTCGTTAATGGCGCTGGCAATTTCGCTGTTGGGGGCCCCGAAGGCGATAACGGACTATCGGGTAAGAAACTTGTGTGCGATGCCTACGGTCCGAGAGTGCCGATTGGGGGAGGAGCCTGGAGTGGGAAAGACTTTTTTAAAGCCGATCGCGCAGGGGGCCTTTTCGCTAGAAAGATTGCAAAGACTCTCGTTTTAATCGGGATGGCAAAAGAAGCGACAGTGACGCTTTCCTTTTTCCCGGGAGACGAAGAAGCGCGAGTCCTTTCTGTTGTAAACGAAAAAGGAGAGGCTATCGATTGCAGCAAGATTTTCTCTGCGATGGATTTAACGCTCGCGTACTCGGGAACGCACTTTGCTACAAGAAACCTCAAAGATCTTGCTCGTTGGGGACACTTCTTTAATCCAAAGCTACCTTGGGAAACACTTCAGATTCGTTAGAAAACCATGATGAAATTTCCGCCTTGGGTCATTCTCCATATTCCGCACGATTCGGTCTATATCCCAGACTCTGTCCGAAAGAGAATCTTTTTGACTGACGCAGAACTCAATCGTGAGCTCTTACGGATGACCGATTTTTGGACCTATGCGCTTTTTGGTAACGGCGTGCCTTTAAGCCAAACGGCAATTGCTCCGGTAAATCGCCTTGTTGTTGATGTCGAGCGTTTTAGTGATGATGCGAAAGAAGTGATGGCAAGCCGCGGGATGGGTGTTGTTTATACGGCGACATCGGATAAAACGGCATTAAGAGAAACGCCCACAAAAGAAGAAAAGGAGAACTTAGTTTTGTCTTGGTATGCGCCACACCACGCGCGATTAACGCAATTAGTTGATAGGGCTTTGCAGCACTACGGGAAGGCTCTTGTGCTCGATTGCCACAGTTTTGCCTCAAAGGCTTTACCGTACGAGGAAAACCCAACGGGCATTCGTCCTGAAATTTGTCTTGGGAAGGACGCTTTTCATACGCCAAAAGAATTGCTTTGCGAAGTGCGGCGCCGTTTAGAGAGCGCTGGATTTGACGTGGATGTGGATTCACCATTTTCTGGGGCATTGACACCAATGAAGTACTACAGACGTGATGCAAGAGTCAAGGCGCTTATGGTCGAAGTACGGCGCGATTTATATGAAGACGAAGATAGTGGTGCAATCCGAGGCGATTTTGGCGTTCTTTCGAAAACTCTAGTTCGTGCTCTTTCTTTAACCTGACCTGGCGATTGCCAAACTTGGTAATGGCTGCAGGTAACAATTCTTAGTTTTTATTTCTAATCAACAAGATTAACCAGAAATCTTCCTTTGTGCTAAAGGGGTGCCGAATAGGGCTCTAGTATGGAGACGATAGTGGATTGTCACGCATATATTCCAGATTGCCATGAAGCCATCCGTCAATATTGGCTTGGAAACTATGGGTCTTAATTACCCAGTTTCTTTTCTTGAGAATTTCTAATACGCCAGGGATGTCTGGGAAGTCGAATTTGTCAGGCTGAATGAGAGCCATTGATTCTTTACGCCATTCGTTTGCTTCGGCTACAGGGGCACCCTTTTGTTTGGCTAATTGTGCCAGGCTATCAACAAGATTTTGGTAATCTCTTGCAAGATGAGTAAAGACCATATGAAATCCCCCTATTTATACAAACGATCAATTTTGTTTTGTTCGATTCCGTTCTTCTAAGAGTTGCGTATTAAAAATCGAGAAGCCTTTTTTTTCTGTTTTGTTTTTCACTCTTAGAATTTTATCTGCCATCGAAGGGTTCGGTGTCCTTCATGATACGCGAAAGATTCCTCTAACCGTTTCTTTTGTCGGCCGATTAAGAATCGAGCTTTTCGGATGCGTATCATGGCTTGCATTTGAATGAGAGAATTCACGCAAACTGGAAACTTCCTTCTCTGAAAAGAAAAAGCCTGTTAAGGAAATGGTTAACAACACGAAAAGACTAAAAGAACCACGCGAAATTCAATTGTTGTGGAGCGAATAAAAACACAAAAAAATTAGGAGCAAACTATGCGACAAGAAGATTGGTCGTACGGGGAAGAGTTTGGAACCTCAAATATCGGTAGATTCAAAGATGGTGCCGCACAGGCCTACGACGACAACATCGGTTGGTATTCATCAAAACACATTGCGGGTTGCATTGCGTCTCAAGGCCAGTGGATAAATTTCACGTAAGAAGAAACAGAAAAACTTTTAGAGCGATTAGATAAAGAAGCTGCCGAGCGACACATCTCAGAAGGTTGGGATAAGCAATTAGAGCTTGCTCTTAGCATCGCCACCGAAAACCATCAAGGGCAAAAAGACAAAGGCGGTCACGACTACATTGAGCATCCCAAAGCGGTTGCTAGCGCTTGCGAAACAGATGCTATGAAGTGCGCGGCACTTTTACACGACACGATTGAAGACGGTCACGAAACAAGCGACACTCTATTGGCTAAAGGGATGAAAGACATTGTTGTTAAAGCCGTTAGCGCTTTAACACGTAAATCAGACGAAGACTACAAAACTTACGTCAGGCGTCTTGGAGAAAATCCACTTACCGCAAAAGTCAAAATGGCCGATCTCAAACACAACATGGACTTGACGCGGATTCCGAACCCAACGAAGGTTGATTTGAGCCGAATCAAAAAATACAAGAAGGCTTTAGCCTATCTTGAATCCTGCGTTTGGGATTAGATCTCTTCTCTTTTCTTGGAATGGAGTTCTAAGAATCGTTGAAAGGCCTCGTTATATACGCCTAGCATCGCTTCGTCGAAACAGCAAAAAGTGACGATGATGGGGTAGTCTTTATTGGACTCTGTCCAGCCGTAGACTGTCTCGCAGGCAATAAGAGCGGCCTTATCAGCAGGAAATCCATAGGCTCCCGTTGAAATGGCCGAAAACGCAATCGTGTGGATGCCGTTTTCTTTGGCTAGATTAAGCGAATTGCGATAGCAGTCAGCAAGATGCGTCTCTGGATCGGAATCTATCGCATAAATTGGGCCTACCGTGTGAATGACATAGGAGCAGGGAAGAGCGTAGGCAGGAGTGATTTTGGCTTCTCCTGTTTTGCAACCGCCAAGAAGACTACAAGCTTTTCGTAGCTCAGGGCCTGCGGCTCTATGAATCGCTCCATCGACGCCTCCTCCTCCTAGCAGTGTTTTATTTGCAGCGTTGACGATGGCGTCGCACTTTATTTGCGTGATGTCAGCAAGAGCAATCTGAAGACTACTTTCTTGTGGTTTGGCCACGATAAATCTCTCTTAGTTCTGCGCTTTTACGACGTCTCTGTGGGTTTTGCCTTCTTGGTGCAGGTTTTCTTTTTCCCAAAGAGTTCTTTTGTAATGTTGATTAATGCTTCCGCAGGCCGAGATAGATAGCGGCTTCGACTCCAAGCAATTGCAAGGCGCGTCGATAAGGGATCGGGTCTAATCTCGTAGTAGCGTACGTTGTAGTGCGTTGTGTCAGCTAGAGAGCTTGGGACTAGAGCGCAACCGAGGCCAGCCTCAACAAGGACAGGGATTGAGTTAATCGATTGTGCTTCAAGGGCAACTGTTGGGTCGACGTGATACTTTTCACACAAGGAGCTAAAGAAGTCGTGAAAGACTTGACCGGCTTTAATGATGATGAAGTTATCGTCAGCAAATTCTGAAAAGCGCGCAGAAGGATAGCAACCGCCAGTGGGCACGGGACCTGTTTTCACAGGCTTATGAGTTTGTGGGACGCACAAAAGGACGCGCTCGGAAAAAAGCGGTTCGTAATCAAGATTGGCTGTCACGTTGGCTTCGAGCACTAGCGTACAGTCAACAAGCCCTTTTTCTGCAAAATTGACTAATTCTGAAGAAATCCCTTCGAGTAAATGAATCTTAATATCGGGGTAACGTTCCCGATAAACAGGAAGCACTTTGGAAAGTACAAGGCTTGAGCGGTATTGCGTGGCACCAATAAAAATCTCGCCGCGGTTTAGCATGTGTTTATCGCTAAAAAACTGCGTACGTTGCCTGCGGATGGCTTCTAACTTTCGTTCGGTCTCTAAATAGAAATTTCCGTCTTCTGTGAGAACCCAAGGTTGAGAGGAGCGATCGAAAAGACTGATGTCGTTATCTTGTTCGATACGACGAATGTATTGACTCAATGAAGGTTGCGAAACAAAAAGTTTTTTCGCAGCTTTCGTGATGCTTCCCGTATCAAGAATGGTTTCGATGTACTTAAGAGCAGTGTGTGACATTGAGGGTGCGCCAAGTTAAGAGGAGAAATGAGCCGCTTGCGTGGCTCTCCCATAGATCGCATCCTATATTTTATTAGGAAAAAAAGTATTTGTCTAATGAAAAAAATCGGATTAAATTGATGCCTAAGGCGAATTTGCTTTCCTTCACCTCCTTTTGTGGTCAGACAGTTTGAAGCCTCCATCCTTCTGAATAGACCTTTGCAAATTCGCCTTTTTTTCGTCCCTATACTCCCCGAAACCGCCTTTTTCATTGCAATATCAGGGTTATTAGCAGTAAATCTAGGTAGATTTATCTAGAGGATCGAGAAAGGGTGTCGGCTATACTCCCTACTTTCAGCGAGCTTATATAAAGACAGAGGGGACGCATGCAAGCAATTATTGATTTTCTTGGTGCAGTAAGCGGTTTCGTGTGGGGTCCTGTAATGCTGTTCTTTTTGATTGGAACAGGCATTTATCTCACAATCGGGTTAAGAGGTTTCACATTTCGTCGTATTCCGACAGCGTTTCGCATGCTCCGTTGCGATTACAGCAAAGGGGGAGCTAAAACTGGTGAAATTTCAGCCTTTAGCGCACTTATGACTGCGATGGCCGGTACCGTGGGTACGGGTTCCATTGTTGGTGTTGCCACGGCTTTGATGGCCGGTGGCCCTGGAGCGCTTTTCTGGATGTGGTGTACGGCGCTCGTTGGTATGGCAACCAAATTTTCCGAAATCACGCTTGCCATGCATTTCCGTGAGGTTTCCCCCGCAGGTAACGTTGTGGGTGGGGCCATGTACTACATTAAAAATGGCTTAGGTCCTAAGTGGGTTTGGCTCGGTACCGCTTTTGCCATTTTCACGGGTATTGCCTGTTTTGGAACAGGAAACATGGTGCAATCGAACGCCATCTCTGGCGTTTTGCACCAATCGATGGGTGTTCCCACCTGGGTTTCAGCCTTAGTTCTCTTTGGCGTTATCGGTCTTGTGATCTTAGGTGGCGTAAAGCGCATTGGTTACGTTGCTTCGCGCGTCGTTCCCACGATGGTCGTTGTCTACATTATTTCGGCTATCTTTGTTTTGATTGCCCACTATGACTTAATTCTCCCAACATTTAAGCTTGTTTTCGATTGCGCGTTTAGTTCGTCGGCTGCCACGGGCGGCTTTGCGGGAGCCACTGTCATGATGGCTATTCGCTTTGGTATGGCCCGAGGCGTCTTTGCCAATGAGGCTGGCCTCGGTAGCGCCCCGATTGCGCACGCGACCGCCATGTCTTCTCCAGTGCGCCAAGGCACCATCGGCATGTTAGAGGTCTTTATTACGACCTTCTTTATTTGCACGATGACTGGTCTCACAATCCTAATTACCGGCCAGTGGTGCGCTGTTGGAGCCCAAGGAGCCTCGGTGACAGCCAACGCCTTTGAAATCGTCATGCCCGGGTTCGGTAGTTACATCGTGGCGCTTTCCTTAACGTTCTTTGCCTTTACGACCATTCTCGGGTGGTGCGTGTACGGCGAACGCGCTTGGATGTTCCTTTTTGGCGATAAGGCGATGAAGCCATTCCGTGTTCTTTACACATTAGCCGTTCCCGTGGGAGCTCTTGTGCAGCTTGATTTCGTCTGGCTTTTCTCGGACGTGATGAACGGTTTAATGGCAATCCCGAATTTGATTGCTGTTGCACTCTTAAGCCCCATTGTCTTTAAGCTTGCACGCGAAGGCGAGAAGGCTCAGTTCTGGCTACCTGACGCAGAAATCAATCTTAAGAAGTAAGCCAAAACTTTAAGTTTTTTTAAAAGAAATTTTTCTTATTGAGGGCTCCGAGGTTTCGGGGCCTTCGCATTTTGTGCTCTCTTGAAAAGACGCACTTTTATCCCCATATAGAGAAAATCTTAGGAATGATTTTGGGGAGTTTTTTCTCATGAGTGCACAAAAACATGGTTTCCAAACAGAGGTTGCCAAGCTCTTAGACCTTTTGGCGAATTCTCTTTATTCGAATAAAGAAGTTTTCCTTCGTGAATTAATTTCAAACGCCTCTGATGCGATTGAAAAGTTGCGTTTCCTTTCTATTTCCGATGCGGAACTGACAAAAGAAGATCCTATCTTTGCCATTCGCGTTAAAGCCGATAGCAAAGCGGGCACACTCACGATTTCCGATAACGGTATCGGTATGAGTCTTAAAGAAGCCAATGACCACTTAGGCACGATTGCTAAGTCAGGCACAGAAGAATTCTTTAAGAGTTTGTCGGGAGATGCCGCTAAAGACGCACAGTTAATTGGCCAATTTGGTGTTGGTTTTTATTCGGCTTTCATTGTCGCCGATCGCGTGACTGTCTTAACCCGTAAGGCAGGGTTAGCTGAAGATCAAGGCGTACGCTGGGAATCCACAGGTAACGGCGAATTTGAAAGTGAAAATACGCCCGTGAAAGATCGCGGCACGCAAATTATTTTGCATTTGAAAGCCGATGAAACGCGTTTTTTGGAAACGTGGACATTGCGTGAGGCAATCGAGAAGTATTCCGACCATATCGCGGTTCCTGTCTATCTTTGGGAAGAAAAGTTTGAAGCGCCCAAAGAAGGTGAAAAAGAAGACGAAAAGAAAGAGCCCAAGTTCGAATACACGCAGGTCAATGAAGCCAAAGCCCTTTGGACCTTAAATCCGCGTGAAGTCAAAGACGAGCAGTACAAAGAGTTTTATAAGCACTTAACGCACGAGTACAGTGACCCCTTATGCTGGGCACACAACAAGGTCGAAGGCGACCTCGAGTACACGTCGCTACTTTTTATCCCGTCTGAAGCTCCGTGGGATTTGTATTCAAGAGATGCTGTGCGCGGATTAAAGCTCTTTGTCGAACGCGTCTTTATTATGGATAAGGCAGAAGCCTTCTTGCCGAACTACTTGCGCTTTGTTCGCGGTTTGGTCGACACGAATGCTTTGCCACTTAACGTTTCGCGTGAATTGCTACAAGAAAGCGAGGCGGGTCGTAAGTTAAAGAAGGCTCTCACAAAACGCGCCTTAGACATGATTGCCAAACTCTCGGAAGACAAAGAAAAGTACGCTAAGTTCTGGGCGCAGTTTGGTCGCGTCTTAAAAGAGGGCCCTGTTGAGGATTACGCCAATGCGCAAACGATTGCAAAACTCCTTCGTTTTGCCTCGACAAAAGAAGATAGCGCTGCGCAAAGCGTTTCTTTAGCCGATTACGTTTCACGGATGCCAGAGGGGCAAAAGAAGATTTATTACCTTGTGAGTTCTAGCTACCAGAACGCGAAGAGCTCTCCTTACCTTGAGCTCTTTCGCAAAAAGGGTATTGAAGTTCTTTTGCTTTGGGATCGGATTGATGAGTGGATGGTCGGTCACTTGCATGAGTTCGAAGGGAAGGCTTTCGTAAGCGCGAGCGCCTCAGATCTTGAACTCGGAGACTTAGCCGACAAACCCGAAACAAGCGAAGAAGAAAAGAAGGCAAGCGATAGTCTTATTTCGCGCATGAAGGCAGCACTCGGAACTAAAGTGAAAGACGTACGTGTTTCAACGCGTTTGGTGGGAACACCAAGTTGCGTTGTCGCTGACGCCGGGCAATTTTTGACGCCTCAGATGAAGAGAATGTTAGAGGCCGCGGGTCAGTCGGTTCCTGAAGACGAGTACATCTTGGAAATCGATCCAGAAAACGCGCTACTTAAGAAGGCTGCTTCTGAAACCGATGAAGCAAAATTTAAAGAGTGGGCAGAACTTATTTTCGAGCAGGCGCTTTTATCCGAACAGGGTAGCCTCAAGGACCCCAACGCCTTCTTACAACGCGTCAATCGCCTCTTATCGCTTTAATGTGAGATAAAAAAGTTTCGCCCGAGGAAAACCCCGGGCGAAACCGTCTTTAGACTTTTCGATTTACTTTAGGATTTCTTCGTAAAGCGCCAAGTAGCGCGCCGCCGATTCATCCCACGAGAAGTTCTTTTCCATCGCACGAATGAGAGCTTTATTCCACGCCTCAGGATTGGCGTACAGGGCTGCCGCATCGCGCAAAGCCACACAAAGCTCACCGACATTGGCGTTATTAAAGAGGAATCCGTCACCTGCGTCGCCATTAACGGGTGTAATGGTATCTGCAAGTCCCCCCGTGCGCCGCGCAATGGGTAGTGTCCCATAACGCAAAGCCATAATCTGCGTTAATCCACAGGGCTCAAAGCGAGAAGGCACAAGGAAGGCATCGGTGCCAGCGACAATTCTGTGCGAGAGCGCCTCGTCGTACCCGATGCAGCAGGCGATGTGCCCCTTGTGAGCATTGGCCGCCCCTCTAAAGCTTTCTTCCAGAGAGGGTTCTCCAGAGCCTAAAACAATCAGTTGCCCATCTAAAGCCAAGATTTGATCGATGGCTGATAAAACAAGGTCAAGACCCTTTTGGTCGGCTAAGCGACTTACAACACCGAATAAGGGGCCTTTGGCTTTTGTGTCAAGACCGAAACTTTTTTGAAGGTCTTTTTTGCAAGCGGCCTTTCCTTCGATCTTTTTCTTTGAGTAGCAATCGGCAATTGCCTTGTCTTTCTCAGGATTCCAAATATCGTAATCAAGGCCATTGAGAATACCTGTGAAGTCTTTCCCACGATTTTTTAGCACGCCTTGCATACCAAAGCCCATCGCATCGGTTAGCACTTCACGTGCATACGTGGGGCTTACGGTTGTGACCTTGTCAGAAAAAACGAGGCCAGCTTTTAAAAAGGAGATATTCCCGAAGAACTCAAACTGATGGGGATATCCCATGCGGCGAGAAAACCCTAAGTCATCTGCTTCACCAAATGGGTACAAACCACGGAAGGCTAAGTTATGAATCGTGAAAACCGAGTGCGCCGTGTGTGCGGGGTTTTCCGCAATGTAAGCCGCGGTTAATCCTGCGTGCCAATCGTGAGCGTGCACGATATCGGGCTTCCAATCGCGGTCTAGGTCGCCATCGGCAATACGGGCACCGACCCAACCTAAAAGGCCAAAGCGCTTGTGATTGTCATTCCACTCGCGCCCATTGGGGCTCGAGTAGGGGTTTCCTTCACGACCAAAAAGACTAGGCGAGTCAATCACATAGATGCGTTGCCCGGTTTTTTTTACCTTACCCAAAAAGAGCCTTACGCACGCAGCGCCAAAAACGCTACCGATATCGGCAACGTGCTTCATGTGCGTTAATCCACGAAAAACACTCGGATAGCCAGGCAATAGGACTCGAACATCGAGTCCCATAGCCTTTTGGGCTCGTGGTAGTGCATAAGCGACGTCGGCCAAACCTCCCGTTTTAATCAGAGGAAAGGCCTCTGAAGCTACGTGCAGAATTTTCACGAGATGTTTTCCTTTCGCTTAGTTGTTTTTCTCTAGGGCTTGCATCATTTCTCGGGTAACAAGGGTTACGCCATTCGGGGACCGTCTAAAGTGCTTAGCGTCTTCTTCGGCGTTAACGCCAATGACCATCCCGTTGGGAATTACAACGCCCGAGTCAACAATACAGCGATTCAAATACGCGCCCGCACCCACAACAACTCGCGGCGAGAGCACTGTCCAATGCACCTTCGCGTGCGAGTGAACACGTGTGTCAGATCCTAAAATCGCGTGATAGAGCTCGCCGCTGATTAAGCACCCGTTTGTGACAATGGATTCGATAGCGACACCGCGACGATCGCCCTCGTTATGCACGAATTTGGCGGGCGGTAACTGAGGCTGCGCTGTCCAAATCGGCCACATCGAGTCGTATAAGTTGAGTTGTGGCGTCGTTCTTGTTAAGTCAATGTTGGCATCCCAGAAGGAATCAAGTGTTCCCACATCGCGCCAGTAATCGCCTTGGCTATCGGGCTCACCTAAGCCGTGTACGCAACTATGTGAGAAGGCGTGCGACATTGCCACACCCTTTTTCACGGCCTCTGGAATTAGGTTCTTACCAAAGTCGTGATCGGAATCCTTCTTTTTCATGTCTCTAACGAGTGCATCAAAAAGGTACGCAGCGTTAAAGACATAGATACCCATCGAGCATAGGGACACGTTGGGGTTTCCTGGCATCGCAGGGGGATCGGCGGGCTTTTCAACAAAGTCGACAATCTTTCCAGTCTTATCCACGGCCATCACGCCAAAGCCCTTGGCTTGTTCGCGAGGAACCTCAATACAGGCAACGGTGCATTCGGCGCCGCTTGCGACGTGTTCGGCAAGCATTGCCGCATAGTTCATCTTGTAGATGTGGTCTCCGGCGAGAATGACGATGTAGCGTGGGAAGGGACGATAGCTTTGCAAAATATCGATATTTTGAAAGACAGCGTCTGCCGTTCCTCTGTACCACGACGTCTCATCGACGCGCTGCTGCGCAGGAAGGAGATCAACGAATTCATTGACCGTTGGCTGCAAGAAGTGCCAAGCCTGCGAGATGTGACGCAAAAGGCTATGCGATTTGTATTGCGTAGCAACGGCAATACGACGAATGCCAGAGTTCACGCAATTGGAAAGCGCAAAGTCAATTAAGCGATAGTTGCCGCCAAAGTGTACGGCTGGTTTTGAGCGCCGATCGGTTAATTCATAAAGACGTGAGCCACGGCCGCCAGCAAGAATGAGGGCGACGGTCTGACTTGGAGCTACAAAAGAATTTCGATTCGCCATAATCATTCCTCCCTTTAGCTAATCACATTGGGCGCGTCGCGGCCCGTGATTTCGCGAATGTGTGCAAGAAGCTCTGCGAGTTCAATTAAGGGCTTTAATGTCTCTTGAACAGGAACTTCATAGAGCGTTGCGTCATTGGTGTAGCGCTCAAGGTAAACGCGTAGTGTTGCGCCAACGGTTCCTGTGCCAGAAAGGCGGAACACAATGCGCGAATCACCACTTAAAAGAACGCGGATGCCCTGATGAGCACTTGTCGACCCATCAACGGGGTCGTGGTACGTGAAGTCGTCAGAGGCTTCAACCGTAAATTCAAACCCTGAAGGCGTTGTAAATTTCTGACCGGCTAATGTGGGAGCGAGTTTGCGAAGGTTTTCCATTAAGGTATTTCCTGCCACTAGGTCGATACCTTCATAGTCGTGACGCGAATACACGTTACGACCAAAGTGCGCCCAGTGTTCACGAACAAGTGTTTCGGCTGCTTTTCCTGTGACGGCCAAAATATTTAACCAGCAAAGAACGGCCCAGAGACCATCTTTTTCTCTAACGTGATTGCCGCCTGTGCCTGCGCTTTCCTCTCCACAGATCGTGGCTTTCCCAGCATCGAGTAAATTGCCGAAGAATTTCCAGCCTGTTGGTGTCTCGTAGCACGAGATGCCGAGCTCTTTTGCGACACGGTCAACGGCGCGCGACGTGGGCATCGAGCGTGCGACACCGGCTAAGCCAGCGGCATACGCAGGAATTTTTGTTGCGTTGGCAACGATTACCGCCAAACTGTCGCTCGGGCTTACAAAGAGGTTTCGCCCCACAATCATGTTTCTATCGCCATCGCCATCGGAGGCTGCGCCAAAACTAAGATTGAGTTTCGCGTCCGACAAGGCATCAATAAGGTCCTTGGCGTAAACGGGGTTGGGATCTGGATGGCGTCCTCCGAAATCCTCTAGCGGTACTCCGTTAACAACGGTTCCAGCAGGAGCCCCAAGCGTTTTTTCAAGAATGCGTTTGGCGTACGGGCCCGTGACAGCATTTAAGGCGTCGTAACGCATATGAAAATCGGGATTGGCAAAGAGCTTACGAATCGCATCAAAGTCAAAAAGCGATGCAAGAAGATTTTCGTAGTCGCTAATCGGGTCGATCACTTCAATGACGGTGTCGCCAAGTTTACTTTCCCCAATCTTCGATAAATCAGGAGCGTCGGCATCAACAATGGCGTACTGCGTTAATTTCTTTGAGACCTCAAAAACGGCATTGGTAAAGGTTTCGTTTGCTGGTCCCCCGTTGGCTAAGTTGTACTTAATACCAAAGTCGCCTTTGGGGCCGCCTGGGTTGTGGCTAGCAGAAAGGATGATGCCGCCATCGGCTTTGCGGGTGCGAATCACAGCGCTTGCTGCAGGAGTGGAAAGTATGCCGTTTTGACCAACGAGAACGCGCCCGTAGCCAGCGGCAGAGGCCATTTTTAAAATCGTGCGAATCGCTATGGCATTAAAGAAGCGACCGTCGCCACCTAAAACGAGCGTCTTTCCCTTGCAGTTTCCAATTACTGTAAAAAGAGACTGGACGTAGTTTTCTAAATAATTGGGTAAAGAAAACCGCGCAACTTTTTTACGCAAACCCGATGTCCCTGGTTTTTGGTCATCGAAAGGGGTTGTTGGACACACACGAATCGTCATAGTTACTCCTTAAATGTGTTTGCGCGTAAAGGCAATGAGAGCCTCAGTTGAGGAGTCAAAGTGTAGCGCAGCCTTCTCGTCTGTTAGGCGCGGAAGAATCTGACGGGCCACAGCTTTACCTAATTCAACACCCCATTGATCAAAAGAATTAATGCCCCAAAGGATGCCTTGCGTAAAGACTTTGTGTTCATAAAGGACGGTGAGTTGAGCCATCGATTCAGGCGAAAGGTCCTTTAAAAGAATGGTTGCTGTCGGTTGATTGCCCTTAAAGGAGCGCTGAAGCGCAAGAGCGTCAATGGTTGCGTCGTCTTTGCCTTCTTTTTTCATACTTTCACGGACTTCGGCTTCGGTTTTACCAAAAGCTAAGGCTGAAGTTTGGGCAAAGCAGTTAGCTAAAAGCGCTTCTTGGTGACCGGCAATTGGGTAGTCAGCCTTCACCGCAGCAATAAAGTCGCAGGGAACTAAGCGGCCGCCTTGATGCAAAAGTTGGAAGAAGGCGTGTTGGCCATTGTTTCCTAATTCGCCCCAAACAACGGGAGCGGCTGTGGTTGTAAGCGGCACGTTATCAATCCCGACAGACTTTCCGTTACTTTCCATCTCAAGCTGCTGTAAGAACGAGGGGAAATACTGCAAAGAATCGTTATAGGGGAGAACGGCAAGCGTGGGAGCTCCTAGGAGGTTCGAATTCCAATAGCCGATAAGCGCCATTAAAACAGGAAGGTTCTGAGCGAAATCGGTGTTTCTAAAGTGCTCATCCATCTTTTCAGCAGCGGCGAGCATGCGGTTGAAAATATCGGCGCCCGTCTGAATCATGAGAGCGAGTCCCACGGCAGACCAAAGCGAGTAGCGACCGCCAACCCAATCCCACATCGCAAAGACGCGCTCAGAAGGAATGCCAAATTGAGCGGCTAGCGCTGGTTTACTTGAAACCGCAGCCAAGTGATTGGCCAAATGTGGACCTTCGCCTAATTTCTCAACGAGCCAACGACGTGCCGTATGGGCATTGAGCATCGTTTCTTGCGTTGTGAAGGTTTTACTCACAACAACAATTAACGTCGTACTCGCATCAAGCGTTGATAAGAGGCGCGTAATGGGAGCAGCATCCAAGTTACTAATAAAGTGAACGCGAGGACCGTTTTTACTTACGGCACGCAAGGCGCGCGCCATCATCTTGGGTCCTAAATCAGATCCCCCGATACCGATATTGATCACATCGGTGATTTTCTTACCTGTGGAACCTGGTAAGGCTCCAGAGCGAATGCCTTCTGCGAACTCGGCCATACGGCGTCGCGTTTCTATTACTTCAGGCATCACGTCGCATTTTTCTGGGAATGGTCCGTGGCTTTTACGCAATGCAACGTGAAGCACTTGGCGGTTTTCGCTTGTGTTGATGCGGTCGCCAGCGAACATCCGTTCGATAGCGTCTTTTAAATGCGCTTCTTTCGCAAGATTCACGAGTAAGTCAATCGTTTCTGCGTCAAGGCGCTCCTTGGAGAAGTCGTAGAAGAGATTTCCGAAGGAACGAGAGAGCTTTTCTGTGCGGCTCGCATCTTTTGCGAAAAGCTCACGTAAATGAATCCCTTCTAAAGAGGCCTTTTTTGTTTTAAGTGCTTTGTAGGCGTCTGATTGCGTTAACTTCATAGGGGATCCGCTCCTTTCTAAACGGGTTATTGTTGGCTCTTTAAAAGCGCACCTTTAAGTCCCAAGTCTCCTGTTTTATCAAGATCAATTCGGACACGTTCAAGGTAGGCGCGATGTGGGCCTTTGTATCGTAAAAATTCTTCAATGAAATTCGGGTGTGTGATAAAAGCAGGGCACTTACGGGCAATGCCGCCACCGGTCACAATCGATTCTGTGAGAACGGCAAGCGCCGCTGTGCGCGCGGCTCGTCCATAAAAGCGCGCAAACGCGGCACACGTTTCACTTTCAGAAAAATTGGGTTCAGCTGTAATTTCCTTTGGCTCTAAGGTTTTCCCTGTGAAATAGTTATGTAACTGCGTTAATCCTTTGCCACAGAGAATGTGTTCGATTGTGGGGGCAGCTCCTGGGTCTCTAGCTTCAATAAACCGCGCCAAATCGCGCTCTGTTTCATCAAAGGCTTGTGCGATGTGACCGAGTTCGCCTGCGATTACGTGTAGGGGGCGACTCATAAGAAGCCAGCCAGTGCCAAATCCAGTTCCTGCGCCAAGCACTGTGCGAATTGAACTGACAAAGGGGTTTTTAGGTAAATAGATGTTTTCTAAGTCTTCGGTAACGTTTTCGGAACCCAAACCATAGGCTTGAGCTTCAAAGTCATTTAATAGGTGGACCTGAGCGCAAGGGTAGATTTCGCGGATTTTGGCGGCTTCGACTGTGAAGGCGGCGTTTGTCATACGAATGACGCCGTTATCGACGGGGCCTGCGGCAGCAACACTAATAGCGTCAAGGTTTCTCGCTTCAGGCCACGAGCTTTGAATGGTTTTTAGCGCGGCTTCAAAAGAAGACGTTTGGCTTGAGAAGACATTTTTATGCAATAAGGAACTCTTACCGTCTTTCGTTTCGAAAACGGCAAAGCGTGCGTTTGTTCCCCCAATGTCGGCAGCTAACACTCGCATAAAGGTTCCCCTTACCTCGTGTCTCTCGGTGTCACATTCCTGAGACGTTTTTCTAGAAATGATTCTAATCAATTGCGAGAAGAACATTTGCTTTTTGTCAGGAACTTTTTTCTTAAAGATCTCCGTAGAGTTTTGTGACAAAAAAGGCTATAGAGTCAAAGCATTCGCGCTGTAAAATTGCGGCATGTTTTTTAATTTCGAGGGCTGTGAGCCATTTTTCTTATTCACAAGCCCCTTAGTGGAGTTGTTGTCAAAAGATGAAACAAGTGCGTAAACACGAAGTGTCGGGAAGTAGTTTTTGTAAAGAAATCAATGGTGTTTTAAGAGACGTTCTTTCCCGCCCGAAGGGAAGAACCAATGAGACAGAGCGCTATGTGGCGCTTTCTTATGCGGTACGTAAACGCTTATCGGAGCGTTGGGTCAAAACACAAGAAGACGATAGAAAAAAGCATGCCCGCCGCATTTACTACATGTCTATGGAATACTTAATCGGTCGTTCTTTAGCCAATGCCCTTTCTGCAACAGGCTTAAGAAAGGCCGCTGAAGAGGCCGTTAAGGCAGAAGGCTACGGCCCCCTTTCGGATATTTTGGAGTGCGAACACGACGCAGGACTCGGTAACGGCGGTTTAGGACGTTTAGCAGCCTGCTTTTTAGACTCGATGGCAACCCTTGAACTTCCGAGTTGGGGCTACGGCATGCGTTATGAATATGGCATGTTCGCGCAATCGATTGTCGATGGCTGCCAAGTCGAGCGTCCCGATCAGTGGTTAGTCGATGGCGGTACCGTTTGGGAATTCCCGCGCTTTAACACAAGTTATACCGTGAAATTTGGCGGCTCCTTTGAGTCGCGCGGGGCTGACGCCTGCGAATGGCATAGCGCAAGCGAAGTGATTGCCCGCGCTTATGACTTTGTAATCCCAGGGCACGGCACCGATCGCATCAGCACGATGCGCCTTTGGAAAGCGTTTGCTCCGCAAGAGATTGACTTAAATGCTTTCAATACCGGAGATTACGCCCGTGCTTCAGGATTGAAGAACCAATTCGAAAATATTTCTTGGGTGCTTTATCCCAATGACAGCACGCCGCGCGGTCGTGAGTTACGCTTAAAGCAAGAGTACCTCTTTGTTTCGGCCTCGATGCAAGATATTTTGGCGCACCACGTAGAAGAGTACGGCACGCTCGATAATCTTTCTGAAAAGATTGCTATTCACTTAAACGATACGCATCCTGCGATTTCTGTTGCGGAATTAATGCGTCTTTTGGTTGATGTACACGCGATGAGTTGGAAAGATGCGTGGGCGCAGTGCGAGAAGATCTTCTCTTACACAAACCACACCTTAATGCCTGAGGCGCTTGAAACCTGGCCCGTTCCTTTGATGAAGAGCTTATTGCCGCGCCACCTCGATATTATTTATCGGATTAACGCTGAGTTCTTGGACCGTGTTCGTAAAGAGTTCCCAGGCGACATTAATCTCGTGCGTAGCGTCTCACTGATCGATGATGGTAACTACACCGAAGAAAGTAAACGCGTTCGTATGGCGCACCTAAGTATTGTGGCAAGCCACAAGGTAAACGGCGTCTCAAAACTTCATTCGAACTTGATGGTCAAAACGATTTTCGCTGGCTTTGCGAAGGTCTTCCCCAATCGCTTTGACAATAAAACAAACGGCATCACGCAGCGCCGTTGGTTAGCGCAAGCCAATCCAGGTCTTGCCGCGCTTCTTGATAAATACATTGGTGGCGACTGGCGCTATCACTTAGAGAAAGTCGCTGGCCTTCGCCCCATCTTAAATAGCAGTAAGGGTAAAGCGCTTTGCGAAGAGTTCTTAGCTGTAAAGAAGGCCAACAAAGAGCGCTTAGCCGAATACGTCCGTAAGACGACAGGCGTTGAATTTAACCCCACGAGCTTAACTGACGTGCAAGTCAAACGTATCCACGAATATAAGAGGCAACTTCTTAACGTCCTTCACGTCATCACGCTTTATAACGAGATGAAAGATGGCCGCCCACATCCGGCGCGTAACGTCCTTTTCTCTGGGAAAGCCGCATCCTCCTACTACATGGCAAAACTCATTATTCGCCTTATTAACGATGTGGCGAAGACCATTAACGCCGATCCGGCGATCAAAGGGCGCTTGAAGGTTGCGTTTGTTCCCAACTACAGCGTCTCTGCTGCAGAAGTGATTATTCCTGCTGCTGATTTGTCTGAGCAGATTTCAACAGCGGGCACCGAAGCCTCTGGCACGGGCAACATGAAACTTGGCTTAAACGGCGCCTTAACAATTGGCACAGAAGACGGTGCGACAATCGAAATGCGCGACAGTATTGGCGCAGACAACATGTTTATCTTCGGTAACACCGCAGCTGAAATCGATAAGTTGCGTCGTGAGGGCTACAACTCGCGTAGCCTTTATGAAAGCGACGCACGACTTCGTCGCGCCTTAGACATGATTCGTAGCGGCTACTTCTCACCAGAACAACGTGACCGCTATGTGGATATCTTCTCTGTGTTAATCGATCATGGCGATTACTACATGCTGCTCGCCGATTACGCAAGTTACATCGATGCACAGGCTAAGGCCGAAGCCCTTTATTCCGATCCGATGGCTTGGGCGAAGAAGGCGCTTTTAAATGTTGCAGGCATGGGACCGTTTAGTTCGGACCGCACGATTCGCGACTATGCGTGCGGTACGTGGAACATGGAAAAGTATTTGCGTAAGTAACTTCGTAAGAGGGGGTTTG
Organism: bacterium; assembly: GCA_963656505.1. Taxonomy (GTDB): domain Bacteria; phylum Pseudomonadota; class Gammaproteobacteria; order Burkholderiales; family Burkholderiaceae_F; genus Duodenibacillus. Next base: position 2,980 of record CAVKJM010000005.1, on the reverse strand, counting down.
ATATGAAGCATGTGATGACATTAGAGCGCTCTGAGATTGATGCCCTTTTGCGTGGCGAACACGGCGATCCCTTTGCCGCACTAGGACCGCACCGCGTTAAACGCACCTGGGTTGTAAGAGTGCTTTTACCGAATGCGAAGGCAGTGACAGCGGTTGATCCGAAAACACTGCAACCGATTGCCGTTTTCAAAGAGCACGTTCCAGGCTACTTTGAAGCGCGTTTGGGAGCCAAAAAGAGTATCTCCTATAAGTTACGTATCGATTGGGGGTCTGCGGTTCAAATCACAGATGACCCATATCGCTTCGGAACCATTATCCCTGAAGATGACCTGTGGCTTCTTTCTGAAGGCACGCATTTGCGTCCTTGGAATTGGTTTGGCGCACACCCCACAGAAATTGGTGGCGTTAAGGGTGTTTCCTTTGCTGTGTGGGCACCAGGCGCTCGGCGCGTGAGTGTCGTAGGTGACTTTAATACTTGGGACGCACGCCGCGCTCCGATGCGCCTTCGCGGAAATTCTGGCGTGTGGGAAATCTTTTTGCCTGGCGCCAAAGCTGGCGACTGCTACAAGTACGACATTATTTCTGCTACGGGCGAACATTTGCCGCTTAAGGCAGACCCATACGCCTTTCGTATGGAATTGCGTCCGGGAACAGCCTCAATCGTTGCCGAATTACCTAAGAGCCCAGCGCCCGTAAAGGTCGATGCGATCAATGGCTTTAATAAGCCTATGAGTATCTATGAGGTGCATTTAGGTAGTTGGAAGCGCCACCCGAATGAACGGTTCTTCTATAACTGGGAAGAGCTTGCGGAAAATCTCGTAAGTTACGTAAAAGAGATGGGATTTACCCATATCGAGCTTCTTCCCGTTAGCGAACATCCCTTTGATGGATCTTGGGGTTATCAGGCCTTGGGGCTTTATGCGCCGACAGCACGCTTTGGAGCGCCTGATGGCTTTGTGCATTTCGTGAATGCCTGTCATGAAGCAGGAATCGGAGTCATTGTCGATTGGGTGCCTGCGCACTTTCCAAAGGACGATCACGGTCTTGCTCGCTTTGTGGGAGAGCCCCTTTACGAGCACGCCGATCCCAAAGAAGGCGAACACAAAGATTGGGGAACCTATATCTATAACCTCGGGCGCCGTGAAGTGCTCGAGTATTTAGTCGGAAATGCTCTTTTTTGGGCGGAGGTTTATGGCGTAGATGGATTGCGAGTCGACGCTGTGGCATCGATGCTTTATCGCGACTACTCGCGTAAAGAAGGCGAATGGGTCCCGAATATTTACGGGGGCCGTGAAAACTTAGAGTCAATCGCATTCTTGCGTCGCGTAAACGAAACGCTTGGCGCAGAAAAGCCCAATGTCGCAACGTTTGCCGAAGAGTCGACTGCTTGGCCCATGGTCTCTCGTCCGCCTTCGATGGGTGGCTTAGGGTTTCACTACAAGTGGAACATGGGCTGGATGCATGACGTATTAAGTTACATGCATGAGGACCCCGTGTATCGTCGTTGGCATCACAACGAATTAACCTTTGGTCTTTTATACGCCTACTCGGAAAACTTTGTGTTGCCGCTCTCGCACGATGAGGTTGTGCACGGGAAAGGTTCGTTACTTGAAAAGATGTCAGGAGACGATTGGCAACGCTTTGCCAATTTGCGTGCTTTCTATGGCTTTATGTGGGCTTACCCAGGAAAGAAACTTCTTTTTATGGGTGGCGAATTCGCACAACGCCGTGAATGGAATGACAACGCAGAACTTGACTGGTGGCTCCTGCAATACGACAGTCACAAGGGCGTTCAAAAGCTCGTGAAAGACTTAAATAAGGTCTTAAAAGAGAATCCCGCGCTTTTTGAAAAGGATTGCGAATACGGTGGCTTTGATTGGCTCGATGTCGACGATAAAGACAATTCTGTGATTGCCTTTGCGCGTTGGGGCGTCTCAGGCGACGAATTCGTGATTTGTATTTCTAATTTCACACCTGTCGTGCGCCATAACTATCGCATTGGTGTCCCGAAGGTCGGAACCTATCGCGAGATTATGAATACCGATAGTGGCTACTATTGGGGAAGCAATGTGGGAACATCGGAATTTGCCGCTGTGGATTCTGAACCTGTTCCCGCTCACGGTCGCGAGCAGTCGATTAATGTTACTTTGCCGCCTCTTGCGACGGTGTATCTCAAATGGCATCGCTAGATTTAGTTGTTGAAAAAGTTAGCGAGAAAAATCACCCCGGATTCTTTATCGATGAGTCCGGGGCTGATTTTGTCCTCTATAGCGAACACGCAAAACGTGTTTCTCTTGAAGTATTCACGGACGATGCTTCCAAAGTCTTTCCTTTAACGCGCGAAGGGAATCTCTGGAAGATTCGTCTTGAGGGTGTAGCCCGAGGGATGCGCTACGGCTACCGCGTTGAAAGCGATGGAACTCGTGGCACAAAAGAAAGCCACGGCCTTTTACTTGACCCCTATGCAAGGGCCTATGCAGGGCACTATGATAAAAGTTCAACGCTAGGAGCCGCAGGTCTATTTAGTGTCATTCCCCAAAGGGAAGCGTTCGATTGGGAAGGCGATAAGGCGCCTTCAATCCCAATGGATAAAGCGGTTTTCTATGAGGTGCACGTCAAGGGCGCGACAAAACTCAATTTCGATATCTCAGACGCTAAACGGGGAACGTACGCGGGGCTTGCGAGTGACGCGTTTATTTCTCACGTAAAGTCCTTAGGCGTTACCACTCTTGAACTTCTCCCTATCTTTGAATTTATCGATGAAGACAGGTTAATTGCCAAAGGATTAAGAAATTTCTGGGGCTATAACCCTGTGGGATTTTTCGCGCCGTCTCGTCGCTATGCGAAAAACGCAGAAGCTGCTGCTGACGAATTCTGCAGCATGGTAAAAAAACTACATGCCGCGGGTTTAGAAGTGATTCTCGATGTGGTCTATAACCACACGGCAGAAACCGATGAAACCGGTCCCACACTTAATTTC
>CAVKJM010000004.1:28323-41725 GCA_963656505.1 bacterium | reverse complement strand
TATCGGGTTAAGTTACGCAGCGCTTCGCCGCTACGTTTGGGCTGATCCGAAAGTTGAACCTACAGAGCGCTCGGCTGTGATTCTCGGAAGCCTCGCGGGCATTATCGTCATCGGATTTTTCTTAGAAGCCTTGCGGCTTGCCGCAGAAAATCCCCCATGGGCTGTTTGGTCACCCGTGGGTTACCTTTTAAGCCACTGCTTTATTGGGATGACAAAAGAGGCGATTCAAACAACGCACGTTTTCGTGTGGGTGATCCACGCTGTGACATCCCTATGCTTTATTGCCGTTATCCCTCTTACGTTTTACGCGCATCTTTTTAAGACGCCAGCTTCGATTCGTAGAGAAAAAGCGGGAGCGACTTCTGCCATCGCGAAAATCGAAAACATCGAAGAGCAAGAGCACTTTGGTGCTAGCGACTTTAATGACTTTACTCTCGATGACCGTGTTCACATCGATGGCTGCACTGAGTGCGGAAGATGCCGTGCGGTGTGTCCCGCGTTTCGTGCAGGAAGTACATTAGATCCCAAGTCTCTTGTCTTAAGCCTTCAAAAACGACTGCGCGGTGAAAATAAAGAACTTGAATTAATCGATGGTCTTGTGGGAAAAGCCGCCCTTTGGGATTGCACAACGTGTAACGCTTGCGCAGAAGTGTGCCCAGCGCGCATTCCCATTCCGGATTTAATCGTTGCGATGCGCCGCAATTTGGCGCTTGAAAAGGGAGACTTTCCCGCAGGGCTCGCGAAAACCTTAGAAAACACCGCAAGTGTCGGTAACCCCTGGGCTATGGACCCAGCGGCTCGCACCGATTGGACAAAGGGTCTTGACATTCCCGTTGCCAAACCTGGCGAACATTACGACGTTCTTTATTGGGTCGGGTGTGCTGCCTCGTACGACAAACGTGCGCAACGCATTGCCAAAGCAATGGTCAAAATTCTTCGCGCTGCAAAAGTGAATTTTGCCATCATGGCAGAAGAACGCTGCCACGCCGATTGGGCTCGCCGCGCCGGAGAAGAATATCTTTTCCAACAAGCCGCTGAAGAAAACATCGGAAACTTTAGTAAATACGATTTCGATGAAATTCTCACTGCCTGCCCGCATTGCTTTAACACGCTGAAAAATGAATACCCGCAATTTGAAGGTGGGTGCTTCGTTGTGAGAAATCACGTCGATTTCATTCTTTCTCTGATTAAAGAAAAGCGTCTGACGATTAAAAAACTCGACGCCCAAAAGATTGTGCTTCACGATGCCTGTTACTTGGCTCGTGCCAATGGCGTTGTAAAAGAACCGCGTAAGCTTTTAAAGCGCTTAGGCCTAACAGTTGTTGAACCCGAAGAAACAGGACGCACGGCATTTTGCTGTGGCGCAGGGGGCGCACAAATGTTTTTAGATAAGCCCTTGCGAGTCAATGCCATTCGCATTAAAGAATTAAAGAGTACGAAAGCACCAAGCGTTGCTGTGGAGTGTCCGCATTGCCTTTCGATGTTAGGAGCGGCAACCACGGATAAAGAACTTCCGATTGAAGATATCGCTGAACTTATTTCTCGAGCCCTTGACCTAGCAAGCAAAGATGCTGCGAAATAATCATGACAGCTAAGATCGATCCATTTCCAGAAGCGAGTTCCATCACCACCCGCACCGATGAAGTGCTTTTAAGGCTATCGGAGGCACGCAAACCAATCGGCGTTCGTGCTCTAGCACGAAACGCCGCGCTTGCCCCCTCGACTGTGCACAGGATTCTTCTTAAGCTTGAGACAGTCGGCTTTGCCAAGCGCACGGGAAAAACTGGCTGGCTTTTAGGAGACAAATTCCTCTTACTTGGAATGAGCGCTTGGCAACAAAATAATCTTCCCTCATTAGCCGACCCCGTTCTTTACGCCTTAGAAAAAGAAACCGGTGGCAAAGTCTTTCTTGGTCTAAGGATGGACGATAACGTCCTTTTATGCTCGTGTGGTTATGGGCATTTAGAGGCTCTTCACACCTCAGTTGTGGGGCGCGTCTTTCTTTCTTCGATGAGCGCGCACGAATTAAGCGAGTACCTTACGAGAAATAAGTTAAAGGGCTCTGAGCGAGACCTGATTGTCCTTTCTCGAGATCGACTAAAGAATTTTGGGTGGCTACAAAGCGAGATTAATACGCCTAAAGATATTTATCTTGCCACCCCTTTAAACATAAAAGAAACAACAAGCCCTCAGGCCGTTCTCTCGCTACGCTTTAAAGCAGGAACGCTCATTGAACCAAACTATGTTCGGGCCTTTCTCGATGTCGCAAAAGGCCTCAAACAATAGCTACTTTAGCGAACGCCGTTTTTCTCGTTAGCTGCCACTGCGAGAGCAACAACCTTACGAGCCAAAGCGCTTGTCGGGTCAACAACGAAGACTTCTTTACCCGCAACAGTAAGCGGCCCTTCTGTCAAAATAAGCGGCAACTCTGTGCACCCTAAGATAAGAACGTTGCAGTCTTTCTTCGTGACAAGGAATTCGGCTGCCTTTAAAAGTTCTTCGCGGCAAATGCCATCTGTGAATCCGGCCTTAACGCCCTTAGGCCCATAGATCGCTGACATCACAAACTGCTGGTTTTCTTCATCAGGAACAAAAAGCGGCACTCCCATCGATTCGGCTTTCTTCGAATAGATGCCTGTCTTCACGGTCCCTGTTGTTGCCATAAGGCCAACGCGAGCTTTGTCGCCAAATTTCGCTTGAATCTCTTCGAGAGCCGTTTGCTGCATATTGATAAAGGAAATCTTCAAATGCCGCTTCATCGGTTCGATAAAGGCGTGGGCGGTGTTGCACGGAATGATGATGGCATCGCACCCGTCTTCTTCTAGGCGCTTAGCGCAGTTATAAAGCGCCAATGTGGGATCGACGCCGCCAGACAAGAGAGCAGCCGTTCTATCTGGAATCTGTGGGTTTTGCTCAACGACCAATTTAATGTGTTCTTGGTCGGTTTTGGCTGGCGTTGCCTTCACAATCTTGTCGTAAAGATCGACTGTTGCCGCAGGTCCCAAGCCACCAATTAAGCCAATCTTGTAGCCCTTAGGCAGTAAAGGTTTATCGGCTGCGGCTAATAAGTCTTTTGCTAAAGCTTCGTAATCAGAAGTCTCTGAAGCAAAAAGATGCGCTTTGCATTCTGTCTGCAACTCCTTGATAAAAGAAGCGACTTCTTTATCGGCATAAGCGATGGCAACTGCGCCTTTCTTTTCAAGTTCGCGCGTTGCGTTAAAGAGTTCAATCTTTAAATCGGCAAGTTCTGCTTTCTCAGCGAGAATATCCAGCGACTCAAAACAAACGTCGAGTTTGGGATTGGCTTTTAAAACGGCCGCTTTGATTTCCAAAGCTTTAGGGGAAATCGCACGGGTCGCGATCACGGCTACTGAAGTCATAAGAACACTCCTAAATTGAAAAACAGGGCCAAGCATGTCAATTTATACGCTAAAACGCCCTAGGAGTGTTTCATCGCCTCCCAGATTTTTGTAAGCCTTTTTACGCTCACGGGCATTGGGGTGCGTAATTCTTGAGCAAAAAGAGAGACCCGAAGCTCTTCAAGAAGCCATCTGAAATTCGCAAGTTTTTCATCAATAACGCCTTTGCGATTGGCAATTTCCCGGGCATACGGAATGGAAAGTTTCGCAATGGCAGCCATCTGCGTTGCATCGCGCTCAGGGGCGTTGCGTAATTTATCCAACCTTACGTTAATGGCTCGAACGTAGCGTGCGTAGTGACGCAATTGCATAAGTGGCGTCGTAAGTAAAAAGCCCTTCGGGAATAGCCCCTTTAATTGACTTGTGACGTCGCTTAAAACCTCAGGATAGGCTTTAAGACTCGCTAGTCGCTTTGGCGTTGTCGCAAGTTCTTCAATAACGACTTCAAGGTCTCGCGCAAGTTCTCGACCCACGAGATTGACGCGGCCCTTCGCGTCAGCACAACGCTTTTTGAAGTCCACTTCGTTTGTGGGCCAAGGTTCTGCCATCGCAACCGCTTCGATTGTGGCAGCCACGAGCTCGCCGCGGAGCGATTCAAAACTCTCAAAGGCATTTGCCACCTGGGTAATTACAGCGCCTCGCATCTGTACGCGCTGCAAAGACGATAGGTTCTTTTCTAAGAATTTGACTTGCTCTTTTAATTGCAACAAGAAAAGGCGCCGCAATCCAGCGCGATGCACACGCTTGGCTTCTTCGGGTTCATCGAAAACTTGCAGCTCGCAATGCGTTCCCTTATCAGCTAACGCGGGGTGCCCAATAAGACTCTGTCCCTTGCGGCGAATTTCCATAATTTCAGGAAGTTCTCCGAAACTCCAATCGGTAATGCTGCTCCCCCCTTCTGCATCGATTGTTTTATCGGCCTGCGCGATATTGCGAAATACCTTTTGCGCTTCTTCACCAAGTTCAGAGCGAAGTTGCGATAAGTTGCGACCAACGCCAAGTTGCCTTCCGTGCTCATCGATTACTTTAAAATTCATAAAGAGGTGCGGAGCAACGTTTTCAAGCTTAAAGTCGTCTTTTTTGCAAACGGCGTCCGTTTGCCGGCAAATATCTTCAGCTAGCGCTTCAGTCAGCGGTTTCGTTCCGACACTAACTCCTGCAGTTCTTTCGAAAAAGCCTTCGGCGTAGTCTTTAATCGGCACGCAGTGGCGGCGAATTCGCTGTGGAAGACTCTTTAAAAGTGCCTGCACCTTTTCTCGAAGCATCCCAGGAACAAGCCACTCGGCTTTGACGCTATCGACTTGGTTTAAAACGTATAGTGGAACAGAAAGTGTGACGCCATCTTTGTAAGAGCCAGGCTCAAAGTGATAGTTAAGAGCCATCGCCACTCCTGCCATTTCCATCGTTTTGGGATAAAAGTCGATGGTGGCGCCTGTCGCATCACGCCGCATTAAATCTTCTTTCTTTAGGAAAAGAAGTTTGGGTTCTTTGGCTTCCTTCTTTTTACGCCAAACTTCGAAACTAGCCGCATCGACAACGTCCTCGGGAATCTTCGAATCATAGAAAGCAAAGATTGTTTCATCATCAACCAAAACATCTAAGCGCCGCGTCTTATGTTCGATATCTTCAATCTCACGGATTAATCGACGATTGTGTTGGAAAAATGGCGCGTTACTATCGAAGTCGCCGTTAACAAGAGCGCCTCGAATAAAAAGCTCTCGGCAAAGAGGCGCGTCGTGCTTTGCAAAGGAAACACGACGATTGCCGTAGACAGCCATCCCGTATAAGGTTCCTTTTTCAAAGGCAACCACTTCCCCTCGGTTTTTCTCCCAATGGGGATCTGTCCAACTTTTCTTAATAACGTGTTTTGCGGCGCGTTCAATCCATTCGGGTTCAACATCGGCCACACAGCGCGCAAATAGGCGACTTGTTTCAACAAGTTCTGAGGCAAGTATCCAGCGACCCGCTTTCTTGGCTAAAGAAGATCCCGGCCAAATCCAAAAGTGAATGCCACGCGCGCCTAAGAAAGGAGGCGCCTTCGGGTCTGCGTCCAATTGCCTCATTCCAACGTTACCCAAGAGACCCGTTAAAAGAGATGCATGAATATCTTCGTATGTGGCTTCAGCCGCATTCGCAACCCACCCAAGTTCTCGAGTTAATTCACCTAATTGGCGCCATACATCACGCCATTCACGAAGCCGCCTTGGAGAAAGAAACTTCTTTTTAAGTAGCGCCTGAAGAGTTCTGTTGCTTTCCTTTTTGGCATTGGCATCGATAAACCAATTCCAAAGTTTCACATAACTCATAAAGTCGCTTTTGGCGTGAGAGAACTCTTTGTGCGCAGCATCAGCTGCTTCTTGCGCATCAATCGGTCTTTCGCGCGGATCTTGAACGGCTAGGCCAGAGACAATAATCAAAGCCTCTCTTAAGGCTCCTTTTTCTTTTGCGGCTAGAAGAATTCGCGATAGGCGCGGGTCAATGGGAAGCTTCGCAAGTTCCCGCCCTGTTGCTGTGAGATCTCCCTTTTCGTCAATGGCATTTAACTCGGCAAGAATCGTTAAACCATCGGAAATCGCGCGAGGAGGGGGAGCTTGCACAAAAGGAAATTCCCGCACGTCTCCTAGTCGAAGCGACTTCATCTTCAAAATCACAGCCGCAAGGTTTGAACGTGCAATTTCGGGGTCTGTGTACGCGGGACGCCGCTCGTAATCGAGTTCATCGTAAAGGCGAATACAGATACCAGGAGCCACACGCCCGCAGCGACCTGCGCGTTGATTGGCAGATGCTTGACTTACAGGCTCAATTAAAAGCTGTTCGACTTTATTTCGATAGGAGTATCGCTTAACGCGCGCTAGGCCCGTATCGACAACATAGTGAATACCAGGGACAGTGACCGAAGTTTCTGCAACGTTTGTTGCCAAAATAATGCGGCGAACGTTCGACGTTTTAAAGACTCGCTCTTGCTCTTCTGCGGTAAGCCTTGCGTAAAGCGGAAGCACTTCAACGGATCCCGGGCGATGCGATTTCAAAAGATAATCGCTTGTCTCACGAATCTCACGCTCACCAGGTAAGAAAACAAGGATGTCGCCTCGCCCTGCCATCTCCAATTCGTCAACAGCATCCGTAATTCTTTCGACTAACCTCGTATCTTCATCGTCGTCATCATCATCAAAAGGTCGATAACGAATTTCCACAGGATACGTGCGCCCTGAGATCGTATAAATTGGAGCCTCTTTTCCGTTAACGGCAAAGTGCTTTGCAAAGCGCTCGGCATCGATTGTGGCCGAAGTCACAATGACGCGAAGATCTTTTCTTTTTAAAAGAAGCCTTTTTAAGTAGCCAAGCAAAAAGTCGATGTTTATCGAGCGCTCATGCGCTTCATCGATAATGAGGGTGTCGTACTTTTTAAGTAAGGGGTCTGTAGCGGTCTCGGCTAAGAGGATGCCATCAGTCATGAGTTTTACGGTGGCACCGGCACTGACGTGGTCCGTAAAACGCACCTTATAGCCTACGACGTCTCCTAATGGAGTTTTTAATTCTTCTGCGATGCGTTTAGCAACGGAACTTGCGGCAATACGTCGTGGCTGCGTATGCCCGATAAGCCCTTTTTGGCCGCGGCCAGCTAAAAGCGCGATTTTAGGAAGCTGTGTTGTTTTTCCTGAACCCGTTTCCCCTGAAACAATAATCACGGGATTCTCGCGAATCGCTCGAGCGAGTTCTTCTCCCTTTTCGCTAACAGGGAGCCCAGGGGCAAGGGTAATTTCAGGAATCGGATCTCTTCCCGTAAGTAAATTTACCTTTGGGCTTTCTTTTTTGGGCTGGAGTCCTTTTTTGGGGACGGGGGACTTTTTCTTAACCTCTTTTTTGATAGCAAGATGCCCCTTGCCAATAAGAGAGCGTAAGTTTTTAAGATTGTTCTCTACTTTCATGAGGGCTTCTTGCTTAATTACCGGAAAAATCGAATGGGGAGGATTTTAGACTAGACCTGCCTTCTCACCCCTATAATGGCGTCCAAAGAAAATGACGGAGATTCGCTATGGCACGCACCATTTACTGCATTAAACTCAAAAAAGAGGCCGAAGGTCTTGACTACCCTCCAGTTCCTGGTGAATTAGGTAAGCGCATCTTTGAGTCTGTGAGTAAAGAAGCCTGGGAAGAGTGGAAGCAACTTCAGACCATGATCATTAACGAATACGGTCTCAATTGCGCAGATCCCAAGGTAAGAGCCCACGTTGCTGAGCAATGCGAACGCTATTTCTTTGGCGAAGGCATTGCTCCGATTCCCAATCGCACACCTGTTGCAGAAAAGAAATCCTAGGTCGCTTAACGCGTAAACGTTTTGACGCCTTCTTCTGTTCCAAGAAGAAGGACGTCTGCGCCTCGATGCGCAAAAAGTCCCACGGTCACAACGCCAGGAATCTGATTGATTTTGGTTTCAAGAGCTTGAGGATCTGTAATCGAAAGGCCCGAAACATCCAAGATACGATTGCCGTTATCGGTTGTAAAGTCGCGTTCAACGGGGTTGCCTCCTAACGCGCGAAGAGCTCGTGCTACAGACTCAAGCGCCATTGGAATCACTTCAATAGGTAATGGGAATTTCCCAAGAACAGCAACGCGTTTACTTGCGTCAGCAATACAAACAAACTTCTTTGCGACACTTGCGACAATCTTTTCGCGAGTTAAGGCGCCACCGCCGCCTTTAATCATCGAAAAACTCGAATCGATTTCGTCAGCACCATCGACATAAACCGAAATTGAATCCACGCTATTTAAGTCCACGACCTTAAAGCCATAGCCTTCTAAGCGCTTAGTTGAGCGAACTGAGCTTGAGACACAGGCCGGAATTTTGAGTCCACTTTCTTTTAACGCATCGATAAAGCAATCGACGGTTGATCCCGTTCCTACGCCAAGGACTTCGCCTTCTTTTACATAGCGTAGCGCCTCTTGACCGACTTTCTTTTTCAGTTCATCTTGTGTCATCGTTTCTTGTCCCTAAGAAATTGAATACGGAAAATCCTCAAACAAGGGAAAAAGTGGCTTTCTTTAAATTTCCCCTCAGATTCTCCTTTAGGGCGCATTTTAGGGGTTAATATCCGAAAAAACCTTTCTGCAACGGCCCATGAATTCGCAACCGCAAAAGCCCATTGGAGATTTACTCCTTGAACTTGTCCAATCCAATAAGGCAAAAGCAAGTCGCTTTGGCATGGGTGCGATTCTTATCCTCATATTTTCCGCGATGGCGCTTTCGATTTTTGTCTGGCGCATTGTCTCTAATGAAACCGAAAGAAATGAGCTCGAATCGCTTTATGTGGCAGGAGAAAACATTGCGATTTCCGCTGAAGAGCGTCTAACGAATTTATCGGTACAGCTTTCTTCTTTAAGTAGCGTTGAACCCGCGCTTGTCTGTCGCCTTTTATCTTCGGTTTTTTACATGTACCCAGAACTTGTGGAATTCTCGGTACTCGATGGCAATCGCCGTGTGATTGAAAACTGCGCCAATCCCGATGCGATGGGTGAGATTTCTAGACCCAAAGGGGAAATCATCACCAATCAGATTTCGATTATCGCTAGTCTTCACGCTAAGACTTCAAAATCGGCAATCTATTCGCCCCCGTACCTTGACGATGGAGCAGCGGGCCCCTTTTCAGATCTCGCTACGCCCCCAGAGAAAAACGGCGTTTTCTTTTTAGGTCGCGTCTCTTTACCCGTGGCGCTTCGTTACGCGGCAGCAGATAAACTCAATCGCTTCCAGCACTATTTTCTCTTGGATGCAAAGACCGTTTTTGCAACAACCGTGATTCAAGGCGATCTCCCTGACTTAAATGAAATGGAAGTGTGTCTACCGTTGCCACCGCTTCCTTCGCGCGTTGAATTAGGTCTTACCTCCTCTCTATTAAGTACCTTTTACGCCAATAGCCTATACGCTTGGAGTGCTCTCGTTCTTTTAGGGCTTATTTTCATTTCCCTATTTTTGCTCTGGCGCTTTCAGTTGCGACAACTGCACGCCGAAGAATCCATGCGGGCTCGTATTTTCGTGCAGCAGGCAGTGAGTGAATCACTCCTAGATGCCCTGTGCGTGATTGATGAAAAAGGAAAGATCCTCTATTCCAATGACGCCTTCGAAGAACTCTTTGACTTTAGCCCTGAGGAGGCTCTGGGACTCAAGCCCCCCTATCCTTTCTGGCCCAAAGACAGTAGCAAAGTTGCCAAAGACTTTGCCACGGCTCTTAAAGAAGCCGACCGCCATCACAAGAAGTATTTCGAATACGAAGCCACACGTAAAGATAAAACACGCTTTGATTGTGCCGTGCAGGTCTTCCCTCTTTTAACAAGTAAGGGAAAGCGCTTGGGCTTTATGGTCACGCACAGTAACATCACACAAGCCAATCGTGCCGCGCGCGAATTGCGGTCTATGCAGCAGCGCTTTACGCGTGTTCTAGAAACGATGGATGCGGCCGTAAGCGTCATTTCTCTCAAAGATAAAAAGCTTCTTTTCTTTAATAGCATTTATCGCGATAGTTTCGGAGAAAGCGCCAACGAACACATTCTCCTTACGTCAAAACTAACCGATGGCGCAACAGAATCCGACGATATCTACGATGAGGTACGCAATCGCTGGTACTCAATTCGTGTGAAAAACATCACGTGGATCGATGATAGTGAAGCGCAGTTGCTAACCACGTACGATGTGACAACTCAACACCTAAATCGCGAGGCAATCGCAAAGCAACTTGAAAAGGCAGAACGCTCCTCGAAACTTATCAACATGGGTGAAATGGCAAGCTCTCTTGCGCACGAATTAAATCAACCGCTCGCGGCTGTTCAAAACTATGCGGCTGCTTCAAAGCTCTTACTTGAAACGAAGCGCCTTAATTCCGAGCAGGCAAGCGAAGCCTTTGAAAAGATTATCACGCAAACGAAGCGCGCCACACAAGTGATTCGCCGTATTCGTAACTTTGCACGTCGCTCTGAACCCATACACAGTAACGTCAATGCAACGCACATGGTTGCTGAAGCCTTTGAATTAGTCAAACCCTTTGCGCATGAAAAAGCCGTTCACTTGGAGTCGCACATCGAGCCAGGTATTCCCGATGTCGTCTGTGATGCGATTTTGATTGAACAAGTGTTGGTAAACCTACTAAAGAATGCCGTTGAAGCCTCGGAAAAAAGTTCCAAAAAGGAAGTTTGCGTCAATGTCTTATGGAGAGGGAATTCTTTGAAGTTTGAGGTGCTCGATCATGGCGCAGGAATCGATCCCGTGCACCGCGAAGACGTCTTTAAACCCTTTTACACAACAAAAAGCACGGGTATGGGAATTGGGCTTAACCTATGCCGCTCGATTATCGAAAGTCACAACGGGCATCTATCCTTTAGGGAAAATCCCGATGGAGGAACAATTTTCTTCTTCTCCTTACCCATTGTTCAATAGACTAAAATCAACAAGCGAACCGTTTTATAAGCGTCATTGACGCTTTCAATCTGCCTATTTGGGAATCCTCACGACCATGCTGGAATATCAAAAGACCCAAGGAACCGTTTACGTTGTCGATGACGACGAAGCCGTACGTGACTCCATTCGCTGGCTTTTAGAGGCAAGCGACTACAAAGTCGAACTCTACGAAAGCGGAGAAAGCTTTATCGCTAGTTACGACCCAGACGCTGTCGCTGTACTTTTGCTTGATGTCCGCATGAACGGGATGAGTGGCTTAGAGGTTCAAGAACTCTTGAGAGCCAAAAACGCCGATATTCCGATTATCTTTATTACCGGTCACGGTGATGTTCCGATGGCAGTTAACGCGTTGAAAAAAGGCGCTGTCGACTTCATTGAAAAGCCTTTTGATCTTGAATCCTTAAAGCAACAAGTCGAAAAGATGCTCGATGCAGCGCGTGAAAAGCGCATGAAGGTTGACCGTCGTAATTTCAATGCAGCTTTGCTTGCTCGCTTAACGCCTCGCGAACAACAAGTTTTGGAGCGCATTGTTGCAGGGCGCTTAAATAAGCAAATTGCTGACGACTTGAGTATTTCGATTAAGACCGTTGAAGCGCACCGCGCATCGATTATGACAAAGACCAATTCGGGAACGATTGCGGATTTGATGCGCGTTGTAATGGGTGCCGAGTAGTTTTTTAAGCACGCATACTGCTTCTTAGATACCTAGTTTTTTGAACAAATCCTCGGCGTCCTTGGCTTGATGGACGCCCTTATTTCTTGCGCTCTTCATAAGCGTCTGGGTAGTTAATTTATTCGGAACTTTCGCGTCAAACGGGAGCTCCCTTTCTTTGGCAATCTTAGATAAAACGATATGCACAAACTCTGAGAGCGTTAACCCCTCGTTGGCTAAAACTTCCGTCGCTTTGCTTTTTATTGCTTCATCAATCTGTACTTCAACTACTGCTGTTGTAGCCATTTTCTCCCCCTCTGTTTCAAATGCATCCACCGCGTGAGTACTAGGTTTACCCTTTATGCGAACCGCACCATCTGCGCTAGCTGCACGAAATAATTATTCGACCAAATCGCAAGTTCTTTCGTGTCGCGAACAAACGGTATGACGTCTGTCTTGACCTCATCGATATCCGAAGATGCAAGGCGCTCTTTGAGTTTTTCAAGAAAATCCTCTTTACTCACATCTTCACTATTAAATTGCAAAATGCGTTCGTGCAAATGCGTAAAGTCTAGCGGGATGCCGTACCTCACACACCACTCAAAGTCGTACCAATCTCTTCCCTTTTTCGAGCGATAAACCACGGCATACATTTTCTCAGCAAATAGGCACGGCAGCGTAAAACAGCGCACATAAAGCGGGATGAGCGCATGCAAAAGCTTAGGCTCTGTCGCAGCCTTTAGCTTTGATTGTGTAATCATCTTAATTGTTATTTCAGTTGGTTCCTTGCCGCCGAGAAGAACATCGTACGCAGTAACACCCTCCATTAACTGGGGAGAACCTTTGCCGCTGAAATTTTTCCTTTCCCTAATTTCTACCTTTTGCCCTACGAGCAAAAATTCATTCACGATGGATTGGCTGTAATCGGAAAAAGAGAACCCCTCTTCTGGTTTCAAAAGTGCAAATTGAAGACCATCGGTAAAACGCGGCAAGCCGTGAATGATGCGCAAACACGTATCTCCGAAAAAAGCCGCTTTATCGAAGAACCTACCGTGATAGAGCCCCGTGAGGATAATTTCTTGATTGACCTCGATTATGGCTCGGCGCCTTTGCTCAGCACTTGTTAGGTCGTAGGCTGAGAGCAACGCCCTATAAATACCGTTAGGCATATTTCTCGAGATACCTTACAAGTGTCTGAATTGAAGAAGCCTTCTTACCGACTGCGGCATACTGCTTAAAAATAGAAACGTCCATCTTGAGGAATTCATCCATCTCCATTCGAAGATCTTCGCTAAGGAACCCTTCGACTTCCTTCAAATAACGAAGATTGACCTTACGAGAATTCGCGATTAAATCGCAAAGCGCTTTCTCTGGCGTTGCAATCAAAAACTGATTCGTCCCTTCACTCGCTGGCACGACTCCGATGGGAAAGGCCGCGCTATTGATGAAGATGTAATCAAAGCGTCCAACAGTTGTATCAAAACTGCGAGCGTGCTTTGTTGTCATTGAGGTAACGAGATAAACCGCCTCAGGGATAAGCCCATAAAACCTCAAAGCCCAATGCATCGAAACGTAAGAAGGCGAATAAAGGTGATTGGCTATGACTCCCAAAGAAAGGAGAACCTTACTTACCTTGGGACTGACAACATATAGGCCCTTCTTAAGACGAATCACTTTTCCGGTTTGCTCAAGATACGTCACCTTGTGGTTCTCTGCCTTAATTTCAGGGAAAAGAGACGCAAGCGTTGCCTTGCTCACAGGGATGTTTGATAACTCCGCTAATGTTTCAAAGTCGTTCTTCATCGGAAAATGTAGCCAATACTTTAATATTAAGTGAACATTTTACGCATTTTCTATTCAAATTTTGACTCTTTTTAAGAC
>CAVKJM010000004.1:23397-28313 GCA_963656505.1 bacterium | reverse complement strand
AAGCCTACTTCATTATTCCTAAACTCTTGTATCCGAGCAAAGACTTATTGCGCTCGGAATCGGAGAAATCGCTTGCGTCTTTAAAGGCCCTTTTAAAGGGTGCAGAGGACCCCATTTGTCAGACGCTATGCGAAGCGCACCAGAGTGGCTCCGTTAGTCTTGCGTGGTGCTGGAAAGTTTTGACACGCAGTAAAGAGCCATTTGCCACAGCGCCCTACCGTTGGCTGATGCTTGGTGGTCCCCGGCTTGCCGGAGAAATCTGGCGCTTAAATCTATTAAGCCTAAAGGGCGACGCTGTTAGTGGTTTCTATAGTCCAACAGAAGACGCGATTGAAAAGATTTCTCTAGCCCTGCGTGCTCCTTTATCTGAAGCGGGTTTTGTTTTACAGCGTTGGGATGCGTCTCTTTACTTAACTAGGAAAACGCCCTGGGGCATCACTACCCGAGAAGCAGAAACGCTTATTGGAAGAGCCTTTTTAGAAAACGATCTTTCTTCTCGGGATGATTCTAAAAAAAGCGCTTGGGAAGTTTTAAAGAAACTTAATACGCTACTTAAAGATCTTGCAATTGACGGAGCCGATGCCCTTTGGATCGATGGAGGTGGAAAACTCATTGACTTTTATCCTCCCACACAAATCCGCAGTGTCTTAGCCGATGACCTAGCGATTCTTGGCTGGGCCGATGCCTCTGGAATTCTTTCTCAACGTATGGGGAAAGCAAGAGGCGCTACCTCGTGGCCTCAGGATGCTCCAAATGGCGCTGTGATTGCCGTACTCCCCGAGCTTCAAAGTGAAGGCCTTAACCCAAATACAGAGGCTTGGGAAAACGCACTTACGGCTCTTACAAATCAGATTACACTTTTAAAAGAAGCCGCTCGTAAACGCGGTTGCGATGAGGCGCTTATCGTAGCCTGCGGAAAGCGGATGACAAAGACATTTACAGTAAAGCTAACAAATCCCAAATCGCTTTTAGCGCGTTTTACTCGTAGTAAAGAAGTTGATGTCGTTAACGTGCTTAACGACGAAAGTGATGGTCAATGAAAACTCGTTTTATCACGCGTCCTTTCAAAACAGAAATTGCCAAAGCATTAAGTGATGCGGGAATACTGCCTGCACTATCTCGGGTCTTAGCCTCACGCGGCGTTCAATGTATCGACGATCTCTCGGAGGATTGGAAGTCGCTTCTTAACCCCAAGGAATTCTTAGGACTAGAAAAGGCTGCGCAACTTCTTGCCGACTTGCGAGAGAAAAACGGTCACGTTCAGATTGTCGCTGACTACGACTGCGATGGTGCAACAGCGTGCGCGATTGCGATTCGCGGCCTCACAGCGATGGGAATCTCAGCCGATTACCTCGTTCCCGATCGCTTTAAATATGGCTATGGACTCTCTTCAGAAATCGTTGACCTTGCCTTAAAAGAAGCGCATAAACCGAATCTTATTTTGACTGTCGATAACGGCATCGTAAGTCTTGAAGGTGTTGCTCACGCTAGAAGCTTAGGCCTTGACGTTATCATCACAGATCACCACTTAGCTGGCGACACGCTTCCTAACGCAAGCGCCATCGTCAATCCCAACTTAGCCGATAACCCCTTCCCGAGTAAAGCGCTTGCTGGGTGCGGTGTGATGTACTACCTACTCCTTGCTTTGCGCTGTGAGTTGCGGCGTCGCGGGGTATTTACAAAAGAAACGCAGCCGCGACTCGATTCTTTAAGTGATTTAGTTGCCTTAGGAACGGTTGCTGACGTTGTGAATCTTGATAAAAACAATCGCATTCTTGTTTCTCAAGGTCTTGCTCGCGTGCGTCAAGGGAAAGGGTGCGCAGGAATTCGTGCGCTTTTTGAAGTGAGTTCTCACGACCCACGCCGAGCCCGCGCTCACGACTTTGCCTTCTCAATTGCTCCTCGCATTAATGCGGCGGGGCGCTTAACCGAGATGAGTATCGGAATCGATTGCCTACTTACCGATGATGAGGAAAAGGCACTTACTTACGCCAAAGAACTTGACCGCTTAAATAGCGAGCGACGTGACCTCGAAGAGATGATGCAAGAAAAGGCCTTCTCTCTTCTAAAAACCATCGACGTTGAACATCGCTCAAGTCTTGTTCTCTTTCATGAATCGTGGCATCAGGGTGTCGTGGGGCTCGTTGCGAGTCGCGTGAAAGAAAAAATCCACCGCCCTGTGCTTGCCTTTGCTCTTGATGAAGAAGGCGTCTTAAAAGGCTCTGGAAGGTCAGTTGAAGGTCTTCACTTAAAAGAAGCGCTAGAAGCCGTTGAAAGGGCCTCTCCAGGCCTTATGGTGCGGTTTGGAGGCCACGCCATGGCAGCAGGTCTTACAATTCATAGAGAAGATCTTGAGCGCTTTACAGAGCTTTTTGAGCATGCCGTCAGTTCCCTTATAACAGAGAAGGCTCTTGAAAACGATATCGCAGTCGATGGTGCACTAAAGAGCGAAGACATTAACTTTGTTTTAATCGATGCCATCAATCAACGGCTTTGGGGGCAAGGTTTTGATGAACCTCTTTTTGCTAACGACTTTACCATCATCAACCAACGTGTCCTTAAAGGCGGGCATTTAAAGCTTTGGCTTGAACTCGATGGTAAGAGGTTTGATGCTGTGTACTTTAGGCACACCACGGCGCTTCCCACACACGTAAGACTTGCGTATAGGCCCGAGATTAATAACTACATGGGAAGAAGGTCTGTGCAGCTAGTTGTTGTAGCTGACGAAAACTAGTGGGTTTGATTTTTGAGTCTAACCAAGTCGTTAGACTCAAAATCACTTTAGGAGACGAATTCCCAAGCGTCTTTCTCGCTTAAGAGCTTACGTAAGAGTTGGTTATTTAATCCGTGGCCCGACTTATAAGCGCTGTACTTGGCCTTAAGCGGGTGACCCAAGACGTAAAGGTCACCAATCGAATCCATTAGCTTATGCTTTGCGAATTCATCTTGGGCCCGAAGTCCTTCGGGATTCATGATGCAAGTATCTTCAACGACAACAGCGTTTTCTAAAGAACCGCCTAAAGCAAGGCCCACTGACCGCATCTTTTCTACATCACGCGCTAAGCAAAACGTTCTTGCGTATGCAACGGTTTTCACAAAGTCATCTGTTGCTGCATTGAACGACGCTTCCTGAATCGTTTTATCAATCACAGGGTGACCAAAAGCAATCGTAAACGTTGCAGAAAAAGCCTCGGCAGGTTCTAGCCTAGCGAACTTATCGTTATCACGAACTTCAACGGTTTTCTTTACGCGTACGTAGCGCCGTTCTGCCTCTTGCTCAACAATGCCAGCCTTTTTAATTAACTCAACATAACCTAAAGCCGAGCCATCCAAAATCGGGGTTTCAGGGGCGCTCACTTCAATGAAAGCGTTATCAACACCCAGCCCACACAAAGCACTCATCAAGTGTTCTACTGTTGAGACGTAGGTCTTTCCTTCAAATAGGGCTGTAGCTAGACGCGTGTCGTTAACGCGTGTGACTTCAGCAGGGATGACGACCGCAGGATCTAAATCCGTGCGGCAAAACCGAATCCCCGAATCAACGGGCGCAGGAAGAAGCCGCATCCGAATTTCTTTACCCGAATGCAAACCGATACCTCGAACTTCAGAGGCTTCTTTTAACGTGTGTTGCTTCATCCTTTACTTACTTATCTCCGTTATTGCGAAGGAATGTTGGTACTTCAAAGCTCTTGGGGCCGCCAAAAGACGATGTCTTCCACAAAGACGTCGGCTGTTGAGGCTGAGCCGCAGGTTTTGGCTCCACGGGAGCAGAAACGGGTTCCGTGGGAGCAACGGGAGCGGCTTGAACGTTTGTGGGTTCTGTAGCTTGCGTAGCGTTATTTTCTGTGCGTAGCGCAAAATCAGCGGGCTCCGCAGCCTTCACTTCATCCTGAGCGCGATTTCTAAAGAGCCCTTGCATCGCACCGATTTCTTGTGCGGGTTCCGGAGAATCTAGGCCTGTTGCAACCACCGTGACGCGAAGCTCTTCACCCATATCATTATCAAAGGCCGTACCCACAATCTGGATAGCGTCTTTACTGACGAAGTTCTTCATAATCGACATCACTTCGCGCACTTCGCTTTGCTTCATTGTCGCTGCTGACGCTGTCACATACACCAAAAGACCACGTGCACCTTGTAAGTTCGCGCCTTCAAGCAATGGGCAGGTAATCGCTTTTTCCGCCGCTTCTAAAGCGCGGTTGGCACCAGAAGCCGTGGCCGTACCCATCATAGCCGTCCCTCGTGCTCCCATCACCGTCTTTAAGTCTTCAAAGTCAACGTTAATAAGGCCAGGGGTGTGAATAATCTCAGCAATGCCGTTACAAGCCTTGTAAAGAACGTCATCGGCTGCGGCAAAGCAATCGAGCATTGTGGCGTCTTCGCCAACTTCTTCTTCTAACTTATCGTTAAGGATGACAATCAAGCTATCGACCTTATCTTTGAGGTTTTCGATACCTGCTTGCGCTTGACGCATACGGCGCATACCTTCAAAGCCAAAGGGCTTTGTGACAACGGCAATAGTCAAAATGCCAAGTTGCTTAGCAATGTCAGCAATCACGGGAGCAGCTCCCGTTCCTGTGCCGCCTCCCATACCCGCGGTGATAAACAAAAGGTTCGTGCCCTCTAAAGCTTCACGAATCTTGTCGCTAGCTTCTTGCGCGGCCATCGCACCCACTTCAGGGCGAGCGCCTGCACCTAAACCAGTTTTCCCGAGCGGAATAATGATGTTGGCGCGAGAGCGATTCAATGCCTGTTGATCGGTATTGGCGGCAATAAAGGTAATGCCGCGCGCCTCATTGTCAATCATGTGTTCGACTGCGTTTCCGCCGCCGCCACCGACACCGATGACTTTGATAACTGCGTTAAACAATTCGGGTTGATCGTTGATAATCTGCAAGGGCATCGCTCTTCCTTAT
>CAVKJM010000004.1:0-23372 GCA_963656505.1 bacterium | reverse complement strand
AGTCTTGGGTTTCTAACAGGCCAAAACAACTAGATGGCACATTATCGTCTATTTTTGAGGCGTTTTCACGCTTAAAACGCCTCGATTTCAAAAGAATTTTCTATGGGACTCAAAAATCCACGAAATTCTCAAAATTTAAGCCCCGCATCGACCCCTTCCCAAGCTATGGGATTCGCTCCATTTTCAACTAAAAAGGCGTTCGTTTTTTCAAAGTGTCCGCACCCGATAAAAGGCACAGGAGAACGAAGCGCAGATAAAGGTGATGGGTGATTGGCTTTCAAAATCAAAATGGGGCCCGTAGCACGCGCTTTAATTAACGCTTCTTTTTCTTGTGCTTTCGCGCCCCAAAGAAGGAAAACAACGGGATTACCCCCTTGAGAGGCAAGGCAATGCGCTAAAAGAGCATCCGTAAGCGTTTCCCAGCCAAGTTTAGCGTGGCTTGCGGCTTTACCCTCTTCAACGGTAAGAACGGTGTTAAGGAGTAAAACGCCGGCCCGTGCCCAGTCCGATAAATCGCCGTTGACTCTTAGATTTGTTTGAAACTCGAGCGCAATTTCTTTAAAAATATTTTTAAGGCTAGGCGGTAGCTTCGCACGATTTTGAGGAACTGAAAACGCCAAACCTGTGGCTTCCCCCACCTCGTGATAAGGGTCTTGCCCGAGAATAACCACGCGCACATCTTTCGGATTAAGAAGCCGCAACCCATAAAAGGGATCGGGCGGGAAAATCGTCACACCGTTTTCAAGGCGGTCTGTAAGAGTTTCTAGAAGGCCTTTTCCACTAGCGCTATCAAAAAAATCAATAATCGGCGCCTCCCAACCAGCTGGGAGGTTTTCAAGAAGCCCTTTAATTGATTTCAGTGCTAAAGCCTTTTCCATCAAAAACTCACTTTTCTTACTTTGCTCTCTTTAGGCCCAATTTTTAGGGCGAAATTGCTCTTGCGCACTTTTTTTCCTTTGCTATAATCCACCCCTCTTGCGGGGTGTAGCGCAGTCTGGTAGCGCGCCTGCTTTGGGAGCAGGATGTCGGGAGTTCGAATCTCTTCACCCCGACCAAAGCGATTAACTGCCCGTAGCTCAGTTGGATAGAGCATCGGCCTTCTAAGCCGAGGGTCGCTGGTTCGAATCCTGCCGGGCAGGCCAAAAAAATTTGATGGTGGGAATAGCTCAGTTGGTAGAGTCCCGGATTGTGATTCCGGTTGTCGTGGGTTCGAGTCCCATTTCCCACCCCACAATCTTTAAGCCTTTCTTGTGCCTTGCAAGAAAGGTTTTTCTTTAATCGGCAAAATCCCCATAAATAATGTTTCGTAGGAACCCAAGGAACCCCGTGTGAGCTCGCACAGTTTGTCTTACGCCCGTTTCACTACGGTGACGCGCTTCAGACAACACTCCCATAATCGTCGCATCCTCAGGGTCTGTTAACGAAAACCGCGTCGAGTGCACCATGATGGGTTCTCCCACGCGCACAGGAAGCCCATAAAGCTGCTTCATCAGTTTCACGAGTCCTGGGAGCTTTGCCATGCCGCCCGTGATCACAATGCCACTTGCGGCTCGCCCTAACCAGTTATCACGCATTAAGTGTTCGGTTGCAATGCGCTGCAAAATCTCCGCTACACGTGGCTCGATAATACGAACAATCTCTGTTACGGGCACTTCGCGGTCTGCGCCGCTAGCTTCATGTTTATACCGAATCTTTGTAAAGCTATCTGTGTCACGAACACCGATGTGAGCGTAAGCGCCTTTAATTTCTTCTGCGTCATCCAAGGAACTGCCAAGGATAGAGGCAATATCGCGAGAAAGTAGATTGCTTCCCATCGGGACAACGGCTGTGTATTGGATTTGATTGCCTTGGAAGCACGCAATGTCTGTGGCTCCCGCTCCGAAATCAAGGAGAATTACGCCAAGCTCTTTTTCCGTGGGTGTTAAGCAACTTGCAGCACTTGCCCACGGTTGCATCACAACGCCATCAACGTCTAACCCTGCCTTACGGATGCACTTAATCAAATTTAGTGCGATGCTTTCTGAACCAATCGCCAGATGCACGTGTGCTTTTAAAACAGAACAGGCCATCCCAACGGGATCTGTAATTAGCGTATCGTCATCGTCGATCGTATAGCCCTTAATCGAATGCATCACAACGATATCATCGTCACTTCTTAGGGAGGCGTCGGTATCTGTGTCGTGGACCTTGGGATCAAACATCATCGCCAATTTCGTTGCCGTTTTCACATCTTCTTCTGTGACTTCGTCGTTAGCGAGAACAAGTTTTCCGACTTTGTTGATGCAGTGAAGGCCTTTACCCGTTAGCGCAGCGGTAACGTGCGTAATGGATACACCTGAAGTTTCACAGGCTTCAGAAACGGCTCTGCGAATCGACTCAACGGCCAATTCCACATCTTTAATGCAACCACCATCGACACCAAAGGAGGAAACATTCCCAATACCGATGACATCGATTTCTCCAGGGACACTGACGTCAGCAACGGCCACTTCGACCTTGCTTGTGCCAATATCCATCGCAGCAATAATGTTATCGGGCTGTGTATCTTGCATAAGAGTCTTCCTTACTCCCTCTTATTATCCTCTAAGGCAATCGTACCGCAAAGGCATTTTCATAGCGTGCGTCGATAAATGACGGACACGTAGCCATCGTTTCGCAAACACGCGCATAGTTTTCTAAAACGAGACTTAAACGATCGAAAATTACATCGGATTCTGTTGCTCGTCCTAATTCGATTCGTAGCGTTGTAGCCTTAGGCATTTTTAATGTCACGGACCAACTGCCCCGATACGTTACAGCAATCGCTCGAACGTGCGCGTTGGCTTTACTTGCAATTGCTTCAAATTTTGGCAAAAACTTCACGGCTTCTGGTGCAAACATCGTGGTGTCTGCAACGATAAGGGGAAGCGTTTTTGTTTTCTCCGCTTCTTCGACCAAAGGCACGTAAACAACGCCTTGATCGGAAACTAAGCGTCCGTCTTCCCAACGCGCCACGGGCTCAAGCCTTGTTACGGTAACGTCCACGGAGTTTGGCCAAAGCCTTGTCACAGTCACCGATTTCACCCATGTCAGGCGTTCAACCGCGGCTTTAATGCGCTCTAAGTCCTGTGAGAAAAAACTCCCATCGAGTTCGCTTTCAACGGCCTGTCGCAC
Source organism: bacterium (assembly GCA_963656505.1). Classification (GTDB taxonomy): domain Bacteria; phylum Pseudomonadota; class Gammaproteobacteria; order Burkholderiales; family Burkholderiaceae_F; genus Duodenibacillus. The sequence goes on along the minus strand of CAVKJM010000004.1, from coordinate 20,219 downwards.
ATCGTTTACGGCGCGTTCATCTTTTTCACCTGTGACAACAAGCTCTCGAATCTCTAGCGTCGGAAGTACGAGGTTTTGCACGAAGGCGTAGCCTGCGATTGCAAAAAGAGCAATGCCAGAGACGGCCAAACCAAAAACGTACTTCCTTTTCACAACACTTGCCTTAAATTAGCCCTGAAGCGCCTTAGAAACGCGGTCAAGCCCAGCGCTCTCTAAAACTCGCACGACAAGATCTTCATAACTCATTCCCGCTTCGCGCGCTGCCATTGGCACTAAGGAGTGCGGCGTCATTCCTGGACTTGTATTCAATTCCAAAAGAACAAAAGAGCCATCTTCTCGCATCATCGCGTCAATCCGCCCCCAACCGCGGGCTCCTAATGCAGCAAACGCTTTTTCTGCCGCTGCGCTTAACTCTTTGTAGGTCGCAGGATTAATTTCTGCCGGGCACACATAGCGCACAGCATTACCCCAATACTTATTCTTGTAGTCGTAGTCGCCATCGGGCGCTTGAATATCAATCACGGGAAGCGCTTTCCCGTCGAGAATTGCCACGGTAAGTTCTTTTCCAAAAATCCGTTCCTCAACCACGACACTCGTATCAAATTTAAGCGCTTCGGTAAGTGCCGCTTTAATTTCTTCTTGCGTTGCGCCCTTAAGACGCACAACACCGATTGAAGAACCTTCGCAAGAGGGTTTTACAACAATGTCGCCACCAAGTTTTTCAAGAACCGTCTGCGCTTGGTCGGCACTGTGAACTGTCATACCTTTAGCCACAGGCAACCCTGCATCGGCCCATACCGTGCGTGTTGCGGCTTTATCGATTGCAATAGCGCTAGCTTGAACGCCTGCTCCCGTGTAAGGAATCTGCAGATATTCCAAAACACCTTGAATCGTACCGTCCTCGCCAAAGCGACCGTGAAGCGCGATGTAGGCGCGGTCAAACTTTTCTTTAATAAGGCGTTCGATTCCTTCAGCAGGGTCAACTGAAACGGCATCTACTCCCCGGCTTTGAAGGGCCTTTAAAACTCCTGAGCCACTCATCAGAGAAATCTCACGCTCGGAACTTACTCCTCCCATCAAAACAGCAACATGGCCAAACTTTTCTTTCATATCGGTCATTTTTTGCCCTCCTTCGTGAGCATTTGTGGCACACGGCCAATCGATCCTGCACCAATTGTGAGGACCACGTCTCCATCGTGCGCTAAGCGACGAATCGCTGCTGGCACATCGTTTAAATCGGCACAGAAAATCAAATTATTTTGTCCTCTTAAGCGGATTGCGTGCGCAAGAGCACGGCCATCAGCGCCAAAAATCGGCTTTTCGCCTGCCGGGTACACGTCAGCCAAAACAACCGCATCGGCTTTGGATAAAAGATTTACAAAATCCTCAAAGCAATCGCGTGTACGTGTATAGCGATGCGGTTGGAAAGCAATTAATAGCCGCTTATCGGGCCACGCTGAGCGCACGGCAGCAATCGTAGCCGCAATCTCATGCGGATGGTGACCGTAATCGTCAACAAGAGTGAAGCTTCCCGTCTTTTTTCCTGCCTCATCCGTAAGTGCAATCTCGCCATACTGCGCAAAGCGGCGGCCAACGCCTGTGAATTCCGCGAGTCCCTTCACAATCGCCTCGTCGCTTACTCCCACTAGCGTTGCAATCGCAATCGCGGCCAAAGAATTCACAACGTTATGCATGCCAGGTAGGTTAAGCACCACAGGAAGCGGCTCGTGGTCTGGTCTCAAAACCGTATAGGCCGTACGAACCCCCTGGGGCTTAATGTCAATGGCTCTTACGTCGGCGTTTTCGTTTACGCCATAGGCAATCACGCGGCGCGTAACACGAGGCACAATCGAGCGCACATTCTCATCATCGGTACAAAGAACAGCAACGCCATAAAACGGTAAGCGAGACAAGAATTCGACAAAGGCTTCTTTTAATTTATTAAAGTCGTGACCATAGGTATCCATATGGTCGTAGTCGATGTTGGTGACTGCGGAAAGTACGGGCGTCAAATTTAAAAACGACGCATCGGATTCGTCAGCTTCCGCAACGATAAATTCCCCAGCGCCAAGGCGAGCGTTCACACCAGAACTATTTAAGCGGCCGCCGATAACGTAGGTAGGATCCAATCCCCCTGCCGCAAGAAGCGTGGCTGTAAGAGATGTTGTTGTTGTCTTTCCGTGGGCTCCGGCAATCGCAATCCCACGACGCAACCGCATTAATTCGGCAAGCATCACAGCGCGTGGCACAACAGGAAGCTTTTTGGCTTTCGCAGCCACCACTTCGGGGTTATCCGCTTTAATCGCAGAACTCACAACAACAGCGTCAGCTCCTTCGATATTTTCTGCAGCGTGCCCGATTGCAACAGTCGCGCCTAAATGGCGCAAATGTTGTGTGACAGAACTTTCTGCAATATCCGAGCCGCTAACGACATACCCGAGGTTTAAAAGCACCTCGGCAATGCCGCACATGCCAGATCCACCAATACCCACAAAATGCAAATGCTTAACAACAAACTTCATAACGTTCACTCGTATTTTTAAAAGCTAAATGGCTTTCTTTTCAGAAACTTTTTCGATTTGATCGGCAACAACCGATGCGGCATGAGGCCTACAGAGATGACGAGCCTTTTGGGCCATCTCAAGTAACTTCTCACGCTTTGTATTTTTCAAGATTTCATAAAGAGTTTCTGGCGTAAGGTTCTTTTGCTCAATCATCACAGAGGCCCCATTTCGGCTCATGTATCTTGCGTTACCTAACTGGTGCGAGGTTGTTCCCACAACAAGGGGAACAAGTAAGCTCGCCGCGCCTGCTGCACAGAGCTCGGCCACACTCGTTGCTCCCGCACGGCAAATGACCAAATCGCTTTCTCGATAGGCTTTAGCCATATCATCGATAAAACCGACGACAGTTGCATCAACACCTAACTCACGATAACGGTTTTGAACCTCATCAACAAAGCGAGCGCCGCACTGATGAATCACAGAGGGACGCTCTTCTTTATTAAAAAGCGCTAACGCTTTTGGAATTGTGACATTTAAAACCTGAGCTCCAAGACTTCCACCAAAAACAAGTAGTTTTAAGTTTCCGTCTCTACCTTCAAAGCGAACCTCGGGCGCCTCAATAGCTTCAATATCGGCTCTAACGGGGTTTCCTGTGACGATTCCTCTCTCTCCGGCTTCCTTTTTCGCACCCCCATCAAAGCCACAAGCAACCGCCGCGGCGCTTTTCATAATCATCTTTGTCGATAAAAGGACATCAGCATCGCAATTCATTAAAACCGATGGAACATGATTGGCCTTTGCTCCCGCATTGACGGGAACCGCAATGTAGCCTCCTGTTGTGAAAAACACATCGGGCTTAAGTTTCTTAATAAGGGAGCGGCATTTCAAAATTGCCAAAATAAGTTTTATGCCACCTTTAACAAAGGCGCACGCCCCGTGCCCACGCATTCCACGAAAATCCAAGCCAATGAAATCAATCCCGTCTTTACGAACGAGATTACCTTCCATCCCGGTTTGCGTTCCAATCCAGGTAATACGCCAACCGCGTTTTTCCATCTCGCGCGCTACAGCTAGCCCTGGCATCACGTGCCCACCCGTACCAGCTGCGGCAATCAATAGATGTTTTTCAGCCATAACTAAACTCGACCTCCTCGCATCAGAACGCGGTTTTCTCGATCCACACGCAGTAAAAGTGCAACCGCGGCAATTGTAGCGATTAGAGATGACCCGCCATAACTCACAAAGGGTAGCGTTAAACCCTTTGTTGGCAACAGGCCAGTTGCCACTCCCAAGTTCACAATCACCTGACAGCCAATCCAAATCCCAATACCTTCAGCAACGAGCCCTGAGAAGACGCGATCCAATTTAATTGACTGACGGCCAATCGCAAACGCACGGCGCACGAAGATATAAAAGGCAATCACTAAAACACCAACGCCAACAAAACCGAATTCTTCGGCAATCACAGCCACAATAAAATCAGTGTGCGATTCAGGGAGATAGTGCAGTTTTTCAATCGATGCCCCGAGACCCACGCCAAACCACTCACCACGACCAAAAGCAATCAAGGAGTGACTTAACTGATAGCCCTTACCGTAAGCATTGGCCCACACATCCCAGTAAGAGATCATGCGCTCTAGTCGCCAAGGCGAGAGATAAATCATCGAAATGCCAAAGGTAAAGGCAAGAACGAGAACCACGGTAAAGATTTTGCTATCGAGTCCCCCAAGAAAAAGAACTCCCATCGCTATCACAATGATGACAGCTGTGGCACCTAAGTCTGGCTGCAGACCAATTAAGCTTGCAACCACAACCATGACAACAAGCATCGGACCCAAGCCCTTTGTCACAGAGTGCATGTAGTCTTGGCGTTTCACGGTAAAGGCCGCAGCGGCAATCAAAATCGCAAACTTTACGAATTCAGTGACTTGGAAACTCACCGGGCCAAAGGCAATCCAACGACGAGCGCCATTGACAGACCGACCGATGCCTGGAATTAAGACCACAATAAGTAAGAAAATCGCAACGCCTGCTAGTAAGGGCGCAGATCTGCGCCAAAGACGCATCGGGACTTGATAGACAAAAAATCCGATAGCGCACCCGACGGCAATCCATAGGCATTGGCGCATAACAAAGTGATACGTGTCTGTTTGGTATTTCGGATTGTCGGCAAAAGAAATTGTTGCCGAATAAACCATCAACACACCAAAGGCTAAGAGCGCAACAGTAATCAAAGCGACTGTGACATCGAAGCCCTCAGGCTTATCGCTTCGAGAGCTTTTTCCGCCTAATAGGCTCGAATCGGCCCCGACCCAGGCTGGGACACTTTGTGATTTATCTTTCTCTCGACCGATTCCAAACACAACTCTTAAGCCTCTTTAGAAGCGATTTCTTTTGCTTTGGCAATAAAGCGAGCGGCGCGCTCTGCGTAGTTTTTAAACATATCCCAACTTGCGCACGCAGGACTTAGTAGCACGGCATCTCCTTCGTGCGCTGCTGCATACGCAAGATCAATTGCCTTCTCGAAATCAAACCCCGCATTTGTCACAGGAACTCCCGTATTAACGAGCGCAGGTTCAATGAATTTGGCGTCTCTACCAATTAAAACGACGTGGCGCGCGTAGGCAGCAACCGCTTCAGCGATATCTTCGAAGCTTTGTCCTTTCGCGTCTCCCCCGAGAATTAAGGAGCACTTTTGCCCTGAGGCACCAAGACCGATTAACGCGGCGCACGTCGCTCCAACATTCGTTCCCTTGGAGTCATCGATAAATTCGATGCCACGAGGCGTCTTTAAAACAAATTGCACGCGATGCGATTCACCTGCAAATTGGGAAAGTGCTCGTAAGGCTGAAGACAAATTAACGCCTGTAGCTTCCACCAAGGCGAGTGCAGCAAGCGCATTCATTGCATTGTGTTGCCCACGAATCTTTAAAGAGGCAACGGGCATTAAAAGACGCTTTTCCGCTGGATCTGGCGCCAACAACAAACTACGACGCTTTGGGCCCACATCGTGCGTGGCGGGGATTTCGCTTAACCACGAAAGCCCGCCATCGTCTGTTAATCCGTATTCACCAGGCGCCTTCGGTTCAGAAACACCAAAGGTACGCACTTCAACACCGTCGACTTTAGCTCGCATCGAGGCCTTATCGTCGCGATTTAAAACGCGCACTGTGTTTTCTGAAAAGACACGTAACTTAGCGGCTTCATACTCAGCCATTGAGCCGTGCCAATCCACGTGATCTTGCGTAAGATTCAAAAAGGCTGCGGCATCGGCTTTTAGGCTCGTTGTCGTTGCCAATTGAAAGCTTGAGAGCTCTAAAACCCAATAGTCAGGAAGTTTTTCTTCATCAAGTAAGCGATCGAGTTCAGCCACGGCATTTGGGCCAATATTTCCAGCGACACAAACGCTTTTCTTATCTTCGGCAACCATCAATCCCGTAAGACGCGTTGTCGTGGTCTTCCCGTTTGTTCCGGTGATTGCCAAAATTTTCGGTTCGTACTGTTTTTCCTCTTTAAGGCGCGCAAGTTCGCGAGCGAAAAGTTCGATTTCTCCAACAATATCTTTCTTTTGCTCTTTTGCTGCAGCGACCAAAGGACTTACAAGAGAATGTTCTGGCGATAGTCCCGGACTTAAGACAACCATGTCGCAATCATCGACAAGTGTCTTGGGTAGGTCGCCACCTGTGAAAGAGACATCAGGAAATTCTTCTTTGAGTGTTACGCTCCCGGGCGGGTCTTTACGCGTATCAGCAACTGCAACATCCCATCCGCGACGCTTTAAAAAACGCACGCTTGCTAAACCAGATGCCCCTGCCCCGAGAACTAAAGCCTTTTGCATTTTTTCTTATCCTTTCGGAATTCTTTTTCTTATCGAATCTTTAATGTGGCCAAACCAATCAAAACCAAAATAAAGGTAATAATCCAAAAGCGCACCACAACTTGCGTTTCTTTCCAGCCCTTTAATTCAAAATGATGGTGAATGGGCGCCATTAAAAAGAATCGTTTTCCATGTGTGTAACGGAAGTACGTTGTCTGAATCATCACAGAAAGCGTTTCAACAACAAAGATGCCACCCATAATCGCTAGAACAATCTCTTGACGGACAATCACAGCAACGCACCCTAAGCAGCCGCCTAAAGCCAGCGCTCCGACGTCTCCCATAAAGACTTCTGCTGGATACGTGTTAAACCAAAGGAAGGCGAGTCCCGCTCCAGCTAATGCCGCGCACACCACAACGAGTTCCCCTGCGCCAGGGATATAAGGGAAAAGTAAATAACTTGAAAAGTCAGGGCGCCCGACAACGTAGGCGAAAATACCCAAAGCAGACCCCACCATCACACAGGGAAGGATGGCTAAGCCATCTAAGCCGTCAGTGAGATTAACGGCGTTTGACGTTCCAACAATCACAATGTAGGTTAAAACGATAAATCCCCAGATACCAAAGGGGAACGCAATTTGCTTAAAGAAAGGAACGATTAAGTCCAACTTAGAAACTTGGTTGCTCGCAAAACCACTTTGCACCCATTGGGTGACAGCAACCCAAACATCCGTGTCTTCTGGCATCGAAACCGCAAACGCCAAATAAACGGCTGCAAAAAAGCCAATCAAACTTTGCCAACCAAATTTTTCTTTTGCGCTCATGCCGTGTGGGTCGTGGTGCACGACTTTGCGATAGTCATCTGACCAGCCGATAAGACCGTAGCAAAGAGTGACAAAGAGAACAACCCAGACAAAGCGATTGGATAGGTCCATCCAAAGTAATGTGGAGATGCCGATACTTACAAGAATCAAAACGCCGCCCATCGTCGGCGTGCCGTCTTTGGCTAAATGGGTCTTTGGACCATTTGTTCTTACGGCCTGCCCAATTTTTAAAGCATGCAATTCACGAATGACCCAAGGAGCTGCGCCAAAGCCGATTGCCATTGCCGTCAATGCTGCCATTAGCGCTCTAAGACTTAAATAATTAAAGACGCTAAAAGCGCGAACGCTCTCAGATAGATACTGAAATAAACTTAATAACATCCCAAAATTCCTTTATTGCCCTTACATCGCATCGCGACTTGCTGCATCATCGGTTTCTAAAATGGCTTTCACAATGGCATCTAACCCGACATAGTGACTTGCCTTAACGAGGACACTACAGGGGTTATCAAGCGCCTTAAATAAGGCAACGCCTAAAGCTTCACGGGTTTCGTAATAAAAACTTCCTGCGCCAAATAGGCTTGTCACATCGCAAAATGCCGCCCCTGTCGTAAGAAGCATTTCAATACCCTTACTTCTTGCGTACTTCACGATTTCGGCGTGGTATTCGGAAGAACGGTCGCCTAATTCACCCATTTCTCCTGCAACCAAAATGCGTGGTGCAGGCATTTGCGCTAACACATCAATTGCTGCGCGCATACTATCGGGATTGGCGTTATAGGATTCATCGATTAAGACAGAACCATTACCTAACCGATACATACGGCCGCGCCCCTTAATCGGGCGAAATGCCGCTAGCCCCCGCGCAATACTTTCTAGACTCACTCCAGCAGCGATTGAAGCTGCCGCAGCCGCTGCCGCATCGTGCACGGCGTGGTCTCCTGCCATCGCGAGCGTTGTTTCAATTGTTTTACTTGGTGTTTGAATGACAAGGGCTTCGCCTTTACGGAAAGCTTTCACATAAGCGCCATCGGCATTAGCCGCATACGTTAAAACCGAGCACCCTCTTGCTCTAGCGTAATCAAACCAAATCCTTAACGATGGATCTGTTAACGGCAAAACCGCTGTTCCCTTCGCAGAAAGCGCGACAATCATGAGACCATTTTCGCGTGCCGATCCTGCCACGCCATCGATATAGGCCTGATGCTCGCGCTGAGCATTTGTGACAACTGTCACTGTGGGACGCACCCAACTTGCAAGCCGCGCCATTTCGCCTAAATGATTCATCCCCGCTTCAATGACAGCGATTTTTGTGTCGCTTGTTAAGCGCAATAACATCCGAGGGACACCGACTTCGTTATTAAAGTTTCCTTCGGTCGCAAGTGAGGCTTTTTCATCGGCTACGGCTTCACGCAAGATGCAGGCAATCATTTGCGTTGTTGTCGTTTTCCCATTGGAACCCACAACAGAAATCAAAGGAATTGCAAACTGCGAGCGCCATGCACGAGCCAATGCCCCATACGCCTCATGCGTATCGCGCACAATAATTTGCGGGACATCCGTTTCAATGACGCGTTCAACAATGAGAGCTGCAGCGCCTTTTGCGACAGCCTCCGTTGCATGCTCATGGCCATCGAACTTTTCACCACGAAGCGCAAGGAAAACGTCTCCGGCGCCGATTGTTCTCGAATCGGTAGCGATTTGCGTAAATGTTCTTCCTGTAGCGCCTCGGACTTCTTTAACTAATCCTGGTAGCGCTGCTGTAAGTTGGTCGAGCGTCCAATTTTGGTTGACAACATCTGACATTGTTACTTTCTCTCTCGCACGAAGCGCTCATTGGCTGCTTCACGCACAGTCTCGGCATCACTGAAATGATGTTTGATGCCTTCAATTTCTTGATAGTCTTCGTGGCCTTTACCCGCAATAAGAATCACGTCTTTGGCATCGGCCTTGCAAAACGATTCCACAATCGCTTCGCGGCGATTCAAAATAAAACTCGGATTGCAGGCTTTAAAACCTGCGGCAATATCCTGGGCGATTGCTTCGGGTTTTTCCGAACGTGGGTTATCACTTGTGACAACAACACAGTCGGCAAACTTTTCTGCCACAGCTGCCATCTGCGGGCGTTTTCCGTGGTCTCTGTCGCCACCTGCACCAAAAAGAATCCAAAGTTTTCCGCCGCGTTTTTTCGCAGTCGGCCGCAGGGCGCAAAGCGCTTTTTCAATTGCATCAGGCGTATGGCAGTAATCAACGACAGCCATCGGCATTCCTGGCCTCGTATAAAGCTGCAAACGCCCGGCAGGAGGCGTAAGTTCCGTTAACTGCGCAAACACAACCTCTGGCGCAAGACCAGCGGTTAATGCGACACCTGCAACAGCCAAAAGGTTATAGACATTAAAAAGGCCCAAGACTTTGGCGTGTAAGGTATAGGTCTTTCCTTCCCAAATCACTTCAAAGACCATACCATCGGATTCGGAATGGACGTTTTGCGCGATAAGGGAAATGACACCTTCAATGTTTGTTTTTTCACATTCGCCTTTAACGCTATAGCCAATGGTGCGTAACCCTCTTGCCACAGTGCGATGTGCTAATTCTTTTCCAAACGCATCGTCTAAATTAATCACCGCGTTTTCTAGTGTTGCAAAACGAAAGAGCTTGGCTTTGGCTTCTGCGTAGGCTTTTTCTGTCTTGTGGTAATCGAGGTGGTCTCGCGTTAAGTTCGTAAAGACCGCTGTCTTAATCGCGGTTTCGTCTAAACGACCTTGATCGAGTCCAATGGAACTTGCTTCAATCGCGAAAGCCTTCGCTCCTGCCTCTTTTAAGTCATAAAAGAGCCCCTGCATACTCACAGCATCAGGCGTCGTTAAGGCTGGGGCTTTAATTGGAGCACCCTTAAAGAACGTTCCAATTGTTCCCATGGCCGCACAAGGCATCCCTAGATGCGTTAAGAGTGTCGCGCACCAATGACTGGTGCTCGTTTTCCCGTTTGTTCCTGTGATTGCTACGCCAAAGAGATTTGCCGAAGGGTTGCCGTAAAAGTCAGAAGCAATTGCCCCGAGATGCTCTCTTAAGTTCTCAACTTCAAGGCATTCAAGTTCACGAGGCATAGGAGGCTCTGCGCGCTTTTCTATTAACGCGGCGCGAGCGCCTTTGGCTTTTGCTACAGGCAAGAATTTGAGAGCGTCAACCTTAGCGCCTTTAAGCGCGACAAAGACGTCTCCAGCGCACACATCGCGCGAATCAATACGCAAATGCGCACCCGCTTGTGTACGCTTTTTTAACCACTGAGAAACCGCACTACGCCAATTTTCACTCATGACGCACCCCTCGAATCGCAACGCCAGTTCCCGCTGTGTATTCGGGCGCATCGGGATTGACACCAATTAAGCGTAAGGCTCCAGCCATCACTTCGTTGAAAACGGGAGCCGCTACCGTGCCGCCAAAGTAACTTCCGCGACTCGGTTCATCAATCATCACAGCAACAATGAGTCTCGGGTGACTTGCAGGAGCCATGCCAACAAAGCTACCCACAGCTAACTTATCAACATACTTTCCGTCACGCAGTTTATTTGCCGTACCTGTTTTACCTGCAACGGTATAGCCCTGAATGTTGACGCGCTGCGCAGTGCCGCCTGAAAGAACCGTGTTACTCATCATCGCACGCATTTGACGGGCCACTTCTGGGCGGAAAATCTGCTTACCCGTCGCTTCTTTCGGGCTCTTTTTAAAGGTAAGGTCAATTACGTCGCCATTGCGAGCTAAGGCCGTATAAGCACGTACCAACTGCATCAAAGAAACGGAAATCCCGTAGCCATACGAAATCGTGGCCTTTTCAATCGGGCGCCAAAGATTGCCGCGGCGCAGTTTTCCGCGAATCGCGCCTGGGAAATTCACGTTCGGGGCCCGCCCGAAACCCAAAGCATCGTAGGTTGACCAAAGATCTTCATTTTTAATTTCAAAGGCGATTTTGCAGGTTCCGATGTTCGATGATTTTGAGACGATTTGGCTAACGGTAAGCATCCCATAGTTATGGGTATCGGAAATTGTTCTATCACCAATCGTTAAAACACCAGGACCCGTTTCCACTAAGGTATCGGGGCGAACGATGCCAAGGTCAAGCGCTTTTGCAATCGCAAAAGGCTTCATGGTGCTCCCAGGTTCGAACATATCGGTTAAGACGCGATTGCGCACATTTTCAATGCGAAGGTCTTTACGTTGATTGGGGTCATAAGAGGGCCAATTGTTCATCGCAAGGATTTCTCCTGTGTGAACATCGGCAACGACAACGGCACCAGCTTTAGCACGTGTCACTTCAACGGCTTGCTTTAGCGCTTTGTAGGCGATGTACTGCAAACGTGAGTCAATGGAAAGCACGACATCGCGCCCACGCGTGGCTTCTTTTAACCAAGCGCCATCAACACGCTGCCCCAAACGATCGCGAATGATGTAACGCAATCCTTTTTCACCGCAAAGGATGGCGTCGCTAGCAAGTTCTACGCCTTCTCTACCGTGATTATCGGTATCGGTGTAACCGACAACGTGCGCGGAGACTTCGCCATCGGGGTAATTGCGTTTAGCTTCTTCTTCGTCATAAATTCCTGGGATGCGAAGTTCGCTTACCTTTTGCGCCGTATCAAGATCAATCTTTCGCGCCAGATAAACGAACGTGCGATTTTTCTTTTCGCCTAACTTACTCAAAAGCTCCGTTACGGGCATCTCCAAAAGATGCGCTAATTCTTTAAGTTGGTCGGGCTTGGCCTGCCGCACTTCAGAAGGAATGGCCCAAATGCTTTTTGCAGGAATGGAACTAGCAAGAACAATGCCGTTTCGATCAAGAATACGACCGCGCTGTGCAGGAACTGTAAGCGTACGTGCGTAACGCTCTTCACCTTTCTTTTGTAAGAACTCGGTTTGAATACCGCACTGCAGATACGCTGAACGAACAAGCAACATCACAAAAGCGCCCACCATCAAGCAAAACGCCATACGGCTGCGATTGGTGGGAATTTGCGTGCCGAGCATCGCCTCTTCGCCTTGTTGCTCATTGCGTCTTGGAGCGCTATCGGCATGCAAGATCTCTAAGACCTTGGCGTAAAAGCGATGGGTGATTCGTCTTAAAAACTGCGTCATTTGCGCACCTCAAGACGAATACGACCAAACTGCGAGGCAGGCACCTGAATCATCACGGTGTTTTTCACATCCGCGTTCACGTACCCGAGTTCTGTGGCGCGGCTTACAACGTAGCGCGGTAACGCCGCTCGCGACAAATCTAGCGTTAACTGGCTTGATTCATCTAAAAGCGCATGACGCACACGTTCGGCACGCTCTTTTTCAGCCGTGAGCATGCGCACTTTGTACTGCGTTTGCACCAAATAAAAGGAACTCACAAAAAGCACGATGGCGCTTAGTAGTGTCACCAAAGAGAGCACGCGATCTGAAAAGCGAGAGAGGTCAAACTTCATTGTCCCTCCTCGCTCCAAGGCTCATCGGTGCGTGTTGCAGCGCGCAGCACGGCGCTACGAGACCGTGGATTTTCGCTAATTTCTTTTTCGTCAGGCAAGACTCTTTCGCACTCGGCCCAAAAAGGCTTTGGCATCTCGCTTTCTTTTAAAACGAGACGTATATCAATGAGAGTTTCACGATGTGCGCCTTTAGCAAAAAAGCGTTTTACGACGCGGTCTTCAAGCGAATGAAATGAAATGACAACAAGGCGCCCTTCTGGATTAAGAAGTTCTCCAGCTGCAGAAAGCGCCTTCTTTAATTCGCCCAATTCATCGTTAACGGCGATGCGAAGCGCCTGAAAGGTTCGTGTTGCCGGGTGCTGCCCTGCATCCTTATTGCTTCTTGGAACTGTTTTCTCAATAAGCGCTGCTAAGTGTGATGTTGTCTCAATCGGGTTAACCTTTTCTTCGTGCACGATTGCGCGAGCGATGGCTTTCGCGTAGCGCTCTTCGCCATACTCACGAATCACATTTTCGATTTCTGCTTCGCTTTTCTTTTGTAGCCAAGCGGCTGCTGTCAATCCGCTTTCTTGATCCATTCGCATATCCAAGGGCCCATCAAAGCGAAACGAGAACCCACGTGTTGGGTCATCGATTTGGGGGCTACTCACACCGATGTCCATCAAGATGCCATCGACGTGGGCAATACCGCGTTCAGAAAGCGCTTCTTTCATTAAAGAAAACGGCGCCTTGATCATCGTAAAGCGAGAGTCTTCAATTTCTTTTGAGGCCTTAACAGCTTCTTCATCGCGGTCAAAGGAAAAAAGATGCCCTCGATCTGAGAGCTTATTAAGAATGATGCGAGTATGACCGCCACGCCCGAATGTGGCATCAACATAAATGCCATCAGGATTGCTAACGAGATACGTATCGGCTGCACAAGGCATAACAGGCCGATGCTTTAAGGGGCAAGGCAAATCGCACGACGCTGTCATTGGCGGCCCCTTAGAACTTAAAGTTTTCGGCCGCTTCGCCGAAGCCTTTTTTAATGCTGGCCTTTTCTATCTCAAGGAGTCGCTTGGCATCCCAGATTTCTAAGTGATCCCCGAGACCGACAAGCGACACATCGCGCTTTAACCCACAAAGCGTTCGTAGTTCAACAGGGATTAAAAGACGCCCCACAGAGTCAAGCTCTAAATCGACGGCGCTCCCTAAGACAATGCGCTGGAAGTTACGAGCTGAATACGGTAATGCCGCAAGTTCAGCGCGCTTTTCTTCCCAAAGAGCTCTCGGATATAAGAGTACGCAGCCATCGGGGTGGCGCGTTAACGTGACAAGAACGTCCTTAAACGCTTCACGGTGACGCACGGGGATTCCTATGCGACCCCTTGCATCTAGTGTTAATAGCGACGTTCCTTGAAACACGACGATTTCCTCGGTAAGGAAAAAATTGAGACAAAAAGCCGTGGGAAAAACCACTTTTTCCCACTTTTCTACCGAACTTTACCACAATCGCCGAAAGCGGGGCTAAAAAATAACTTTATCCAATGAAATCAGTAGGAAGCGTCCAACTCTTCTGTAGAGAAATAGGCAGAAAATTTTGCCCCTAGAAAACGAGCTCTCCTAAAGGTACACCCATTAGTTTTGTGCGAGCCTCAACGTAGGCCGGATAGACCGCTTCAACATCCTTCCAGAACGCTGGTGAATGATCCATATGCGCTAAGTGTGTGAGTTCATGAACAACGACGTAGTCAATCACGTCATCAGTAAAGAAAATAAGCCTCCAAGATAGACGGACAACGCGTTTTGCCGAGCAACTTCCCCAACGTCCGTGGGCATTTGTTAAGTGCCAGGAAGAAGGCGTCAGTCCCGTTTTTTCTGAATAAACCTTTAAGCGCTCGCCAATTAACTCTTCAGCTTTCGCGTAAAGCCAAGAGCGCACAGTTTCACGGATACGTGTGGTGTCTGCTCCTAAGGGAAGCGCCACAGCAAGTGTCTTACCGTCAGGAAGTAACTCTGTTTTGGCGTGCCCCAAAGAGATTTCAATGCGAGAGCCTCGGTAAGGAATAAGCCCCTTTTCCTCAAAACGCATGGAACTAAGGCCCTCTTCTTTACGCCAAGCGTCGCGCTCAGTCATCTTCTTTTCAATCCAAGCGCGTTTTTCTTCAATGACTTCTTCAATGGCACGAATGCTCACCCATTTAGGAGCTGTCACCTCTAAACCATTGACACCAATCCTTAGGTGAATTGAACGAGCACGAAGCCTCTTTAACGTATAGGGAATCTCTCGGGTCAAAACGGGATGAGAATCCGACTCATGAGAATTCGAATCTGCTTTTATTGGGTTTGTGATGGGCTCAGCAGGCTTACTGACAGGTGCCTCATCCTCACCAAATAAGGAAAACTGGAAAGGATCCGTCATACAATTCGTCAAGCCCCATAGTACTGTCTTAGCAATGAAGTCAGTTCTTCGAGAGACATAGTTTTTTCCGCAACCCTCACTATGATATCTACAAACTCTTTACGGTATATTGGATGGATTCCATTGCACTTTAATACAGCCAACATCGCGCACGCCGCTGTGCGTTTATTTCCGTCTACAAAAGCATGCCCCTGCGCAATAGCAACGCAATACATCGCTGCTAAAGCAAAAGGATCCTGAATATTTCCATAGAGAACATAGTTAACCACACGACCAATCAGAGCTTCAGCTCGCGAGCCATCGGGGCAACCCGGACATCCCCCGTAGCGTGCTAAGACCGCATCGTGGCAAGCAAAGACTTCTTCTACGGTCAAGTAGTTCATTTGTCTTTCAAAGCCTTAAAGAGCTCATCGAATTCATCAAAGATGCTGTCAAATTCTTTTTGAAGCGCCGCTTTCTTGAGCGCTACATATTGGTCCTTGGGGACAATGTAGCAAACAGCCTTTCCGTGGACGGTCACCTCGGTTGTCTTCGCATCGCGCGCTAACGTCGAAAAGTTCTTTCTCGCTTCAGATAGGCTAATAGGTTCACTCATGGTGGTTTCCTAAACGCAATAAGAGATACACATCGATATTGTACAAGATTCTGAGCACAATTTTGTACAAGCCAAAAGAGAAAGCGAGGTTCTTATTTTGGAAACCCAATGCGGCGGGATTAAATCGTGGGACTAGTGCTGATAAAAGCGCGGGTTGCCGATTTTACGAACCTCGGCTTCAATCCATTCGCTTGCCTTGCGATTGACTTCAGCGAAGTCTTCGCCTTCAGTCGAAATCGCAGGGCCGATTGAAACAATGATCTTTCCTGGAATCTTTCCAAAAGAGTTCTTAGGCCAAAATTCCCCTGAGTTCACAGCAACAGGGAGGATAAGCGCTTTTTCCC
Source organism: bacterium (assembly GCA_963656505.1). GTDB lineage: Bacteria > Pseudomonadota > Gammaproteobacteria > Burkholderiales > Burkholderiaceae_F > Duodenibacillus. The sequence goes on along the minus strand of CAVKJM010000004.1, from coordinate 4,272 downwards.
GTACTGCAAAGCGTGCGCCCCCTGTCTTATAAACAGACTTTGCCCCTGGAGACGTTCTTGTGCCTTCAGGGAAAATGCCGACCCACCAGCCTCTGTCAAGGAGCTTATGGCCGCCGACCAAAATCTGCTCGAAAGCCTTACGGCCGTTTTTGCGGTCAATCGGAATCATTTGCATGGACTTCACAGCCCATCCAAAAAACGGAATCCAATGTAAAGACTTCTTATAAACGTAACCGATGCGCTCAGGCATCCACGCAGGAAGAAAGAACGTTTCCCACGCTGATTGGTGTTTGCAGAGAACAACGACGCGAGAATTGGCTGGCGGAAGATTTTCTTTTCCACGGACTTCGAAATCGAGTCCGCAAATTGCTCGCCCTGCGCTTAATGCAAATCGCATCCACGGGCGAGCAAAAAGGTCATAGCGCTTTCTCGTATCGACAAAAGGCCAAGCGATAACGCAACTTAAGCCCACGGGAATAGCCGCAAGCAAAAGCACGCCGTAATAAAGGAGTGCACGCAAATATCGCATGGCCCTAGTGTCCTAATTAGCTCGCGAGTAACGAAAGCTCAGCAACGCTATTCATCAAAACGTTCAAACGCTTTAAGAGCGCCTGACGGTTCGCACGAATCGCTGCGTCTTCTGCGTTGACCATCACGTCAGCAAAGAAGGCGTCCACTGGCGCTTTTAGAGGCGTCAGTGAGGCAAGCATTCCTTCGTAGCCACCACTTTCGTACAAGAGCTTCGCAACGGGCTCATGCTCGCAAAGCGCTTTGTAGAGCTCTTTTTCCGCAGGTTCAACAAGAAGCTTCTCGTCGATTGTGTCGGCAATTACTCCTTCGACCTTACGAAGGATGTTGCAAATACGCTTATTCGCGTCAGACAAACTTGCCGCCTCTGGGAGCATCGTAAATTTCTTTACGGCTTCAATGCGACGCACGAAGTCAGCAGGCTTCAGAATGTGTTTAGCTAAAACAGCCTCAACCTCTTGAGCCGTAAACTGCTCTTCGCGCATCATGACGCGTAAGCGATCTAAGAAGAACGTCACGAGAGCTTCAGAAGCGTCTTTCACACCAGAGACTTCGGTTTCGATTGCAAAGGCCATAGAAGCGAGTTCATCCAAACCCAACTCCAACTTACCCTCGATAATCATACGAAGGACACCCAAGGCGTGGCGGCGCAACGCGAAGGGATCTTTATCTCCCGTTGGCATCTGTCCGATACCAAACATGCCGCTTAGGGTTTCCATCTTGTCGGCTAAAGCAACAGCCGTTGAAACGGGTGTACTCGGAAGAGCGTCGCCTGCAAAGCGCGGCGCATAGTGCTCACGAATCGCTAGTGCGACATCGGGGTCTTCCTTATCGTTTTTCGCGTAGTACTCACCCATGATGCCTTGAAGCTCGGGAAATTCCCCGACCATCAGCGTGCGAAGGTCAGTTTTGGCTAACATCGCGGCGCGCTCGGCCTTTTCTTTATCGGCTCCGATCTTGACAGCAATCTTGCCAGCCAACGCTTTGACGCGATGCATGCGTTCAAACTGTGTACCTAACTTATTGTGGTAGACAACGTGCTTAAGACCCTCAACACGGCTTTCAAGCGTTGTCTTGCAGTCTTCACGATAGAAGAACTCGGCGTCAGCCAAGCGCGCACGCACCACACGGGCGTTACCTGCGCGGATGGCGTCACCGCCGTCTTTGGCTTCCAAGTGAGAAACTAAGCAGAACTGATTCATCAGTTTTCCTGCGGCATTTCTCATCGGGAAATACTTCTGATTGGTCTGCATCGTAAGAATCAAGCACTCCTCTGGAACATCGAGGAACTTTTCTTCAAAGCTTGATGTGTAAACAACAGGCCACTCTGTTAAAGAGTTTGTTTCATCGATTAAGGCTTCGGGCGCAATGAGAGTACCCTTGGCTTTCTCGGCTTCTGCCTTTAAGCAGTTAACGAGAATCTCACGGCGCCGTGCGTAATTGGCAACGACCTTTCCTTCCTTATAAAGGACTTCTTCGTAGGCATCAGCCTCTGGAATCGTAATGAGTCCTTTCGTGTGGAAACGGTGACCCGATGTCACACGATCAGCCTTTAAGCCAAAAAGCGTAAGGTCTAAAACATCTTTTCCATAAAGCGCTGTAAAGTGACGCACGGGGCGCACGAACTGCACGGTGGTGACACCGTCGGCCAACTGATAGTTCATCACCTTCGGAATTGGAAGCGCCTTGACGGTTTCTTCAAGGATTTCTTGCAAGCCCTTATGAAGTTCTTCACCAGCACGCACGCCTTCGTAAACAAGGTAGATGTTCTTTCCGTCGTTAACGTGCTTAAGTTCAGAAACGGGTGCTGTAAGACCCAAAGCGGCCATCTTCTTTGTTAAAACGGGTGTTGCTTCCCCTGCTTCATTTAAGCCAATCTTTACAGGAACCAACTTCTGGCTAAAGGGTTCGTCAGGAGACTTCGCTAACACGTCTGTTACGAGAACAGCCATACGGCGCGGCGACCCAAAGGGACGCATCTCAGAGGCGTTTCCTAAAAAGTGTTTAGCGCGCAAGCGGTCGTATACGCCATTGGCGAAAGCCTCAGAAAGCTTCTTTAGGGCTTTTGGCGGCAACTCTTCTGTCTGAAACTCAACAAGTAAACTCGTCATAATCTTTTCCCTCTCCTTGTTACTCAGCGTGCAACATCGGGAAACCCAGACGCTCACGAGATTCGTAGTAGCTCTGAGCCACTGCGCGGCTAAAGTTACGGATGCGAGCAATGTAGGCGGCGCGTTCTGTGACAGAAATCGCGCCTCTCGCATCCAAGAGGTTAAATGTGTGGCCTGCCTTTAAGACCATTTCATAGGCAGGAAGCGCAAGCTTTAATTCCATTAAGCGCTTGGCTTCACTTTCAAAGTAATCGAACTGGGCAAAGAGCTTTTCGGGGTCACTTGCTTCAAAGTTGTAGTGACTCTGCTCGACTTCGTTTTGATGGAAGACGTCACCATAGGTAAGCGTGTGTTCGCGACCAAGACCGTCTTTTTGCTTTGTGAAAACGAGATCAAAGACGTTATCGCAATTTTGCAGATACATCGTCAAGCGCTCTAAGCCGTAGGTGATTTCGCCTGTAATGGGTTTACATTCAAGGCTCCCCACTTGCTGGAAGTACGTAAATTGCGTCACTTCCATGCCGTTCATCCAGATTTCCCAGCCTAGGCCCCAAGCACCCAACGTCGGGTTTTCCCAGTTATCTTCCACGAAACGAATATCGTTAACTTCTGTGTCGATTCCTAAATAACGCAAAGAATCCAGATAAATATCAACGATATCGACGGGAGCTGGCTTTAAAACCACCTGAAACTGGTGATGCTGATGCAAGCGATTGGGATTTTCGCCATAACGCGCATCTTTCGGGCGGCGGCTTGGCTGCACGTAAGCAGCACGCCAAGGCTCGGGCCCCAAGGCACGCAAGAACGTTGCCGTGTGGCTTGTTCCTGCCCCTACTTCAATATCAATCGGCTGCAAAATCGCGCAGCCCTGCTTATTCCAATACTCCTGCAAGCGCAGGATTACTTCCTGAAATGTAATCATAAAAGCCCTTCGGTGTTGGTCTAAAACCTTTCACGATAACGGGAAAGCGCCCAAAAAGGGATTCTTTTTCCCTGGGCGCACATAATCGGGGTTCGATTTTAGCGACTTACCGACCCCTTTTGAGAGAAAAGTGAGAAGTTTCGGCGTTTTAGTGCACAAAAAAGAAGAATAACAAGGCTAAAGACGATTCCTAAGCCCAAAATTCCTAAAAATCCGTAACGCATAAAGGGAGTTACCTCGCCCTTAGCGGTAAAAAGCGTTAAATCAACGTTTTGAGCCCCAGAGCCCACTTGACGCACAATGGTGCCATTGGGATCAATATAGGCAGAGCCTGCTGTATTCATCGCTTGAATTAGGGGGCGAGAAGATTCTTTGGCTCTCATGCGGCTCATTTGCGTAAATTGGTCAACAGCGCTTTCCGAGAACCACCCGAGGTTTGCCGTATAAAGAATGAATTCGGGATTCCCTTTACTAAACCAATCGCGCAATTCCCCAGCAAAGAGGTTTTCGTAGCAAATCCCTAAAGCAACAGGAATTCCTGCAACGGCCACTTCTCCATTGGGCTCCATACCTGCGGTTTGATCTGCCATCGGAATACCGAGCATGTTAATAAGCCATCTAAAGCCAAAGGGGACTCGTTCTCCAAAGGGAACCAAGTGGCGCTTAGAGTAAATAAGCGACTCTTTTCCTTCAGCATTAGCTAAAAGTAGG
>CAVKJM010000003.1:0-52398 GCA_963656505.1 bacterium | reverse complement strand
CCGTTGGATCCATGTTCCCTTGTAGGCTCACCGTGTCTTTCGTGCGAACTCTCGCTGAACTTAAGGTATTGGTCCAGTCAAGTCCTAAGCAGTCGGCGCCGCTTTGACTTAACTCCTCAAGCCACAGGCCGCCGCCTTTAGTGAAGACAATCATAGGAACGTCGGCCGTCTCTTTTTTGATTTCTTGAATAACGCGACGCATCGGATTAAGAGAAAACTTCAAAAATGCCTCTTTTGTCAGCATTCCGCCCCAGGTGTCGAAAATTTGAATGGCCTGAGCCCCTGCCCGAATCTGCGCAATAAGATAATTAGCAACAGAAGCGGCATTTACTTCCAGAATCTTCTCAAAAAGATCGGGCCTTGTGTAAAGCATCTTTTTTGTGATGGGAAATTCTCGAGACCCAGCGCCTTCGACCATGTAGCAGGCTAAGGTAAAGGGAGAACCTGAAAACCCAATCAGGGGCACTCTTCCCTGTAACGCCTTACGAATTGAACTTACGGCGTCTATCACATACTGAAGTTTATCTGCGGGGTCTAGGACAAAAAGCGCTTTAACGTCCTCTTCAGAACGCACTGGATGTAAAAACTTCGGTCCCTCTCCTGCGACAAATTCCAAACCCAACCCCATCGCGTCGGGAATTGTGAGAATGTCAGAAAACAAAATCGCCGCATCGAGCCCAAAACGATCAACGGGTTGAAGCGTTGCCTCGGTTGCTGCCTCTGGGTTTCTCACTAAGCCCATAAAACTTTTGCATTGAGTTCGCAGCGCACGGTACTCGGGCAAAAAGCGTCCCGCCTGTCTCATCAACCAGATTGGGGTATATTGTGTGCGTTCTCGCTTTAACGCTCGTAAGAAAGTATCGTTTTGCAATTCCATGTCTTCTAACCGAATTGAAAGTTCTGACAGTGCCGCTCCGTCTCAGTGGGCTATTGCCACAGACGAGGGCGTTATCGTTAGCGTACACGTGCGCCCGGGAGCAAAAAAAGACGCAACGATGGGCTATTTTAACGGACGCCTAAAGGTTAGCCTTGCCGCTCCCCCTGTGGACGGCAAAGCCAACGAACGCCTTGTCCGTTGGCTTTCCAAAAAACTCAATCTCTCTCGCAGTTCCATTACCCTTTTAACTGGGCAAACAAGCCGCGACAAGCGGCTGCTCGTGCGAGGAATCTCTTTGGCTACCCTACTTCAAGCGCTCTCTTAGCGGACAACCAAAACAGGGCGGTCAGCGCTTGCGAGCACTTTCTGAGTTTCTGAACCTAAGAAAACCGATTCAATTGAACCAAGACCGCGGCTTGCCATCACAATAAGACGCGCGTTCTTTCTTGCAGCAACGGCGAGAATTCCTAAGTACGGTGCCTGCGCTTCTTCAGCAACGAGCTCACAGGCAACACCTGCTTCTTTGGCTTTCTCGGCAATCTCTGTTAAGCGTTTACGAACTTCGTCGCGCTCTGCGAGGCGCCCCGAAACCACAGTCACTGCCACCAAGGGCAAACCCATTTTCTGCGCCATCGCAATGGCTTCTGTCACAGCCTTATCGGAAATCTTGCTTCCGTCTGTGCAAACTTGGATAACTTCAGAAGTCGACATATCGTGTCTCCTTATTTAATTCTCACCCTATATCCTAATGCAAAAAAACGGAGTCGTCCGAGATTTCTCTCGTTTGCAAACTCCGTTTCTTCGGTTTGGATGAATTTTTACCCTATTTGTTCTGGCGCAACTTCTTAATAAATTGCAATTGAGCACTAAGAGCTGAGAGTTTGGCTTGCACACGAGCAATATCGATTTCGCCCGTGGCATTGACTCTTGCCTGTTGGGCTGCCTCGATTGCTTGTTTGGCTTTAGCCTCATCCAAATCTTTACTGCGAACAGCAACGTCTGCGAGCACCGTGACGCGGTCGGGCTGCACTTCTAAGAGCCCGCCTGCGACGAAGATGCTTTCTTCTGTTCCGTCTGCCGTTTGAATTCGCACTGCACCTGGCCGAATCCGCGTAATAAGCGGCACGTGGCCAGGCAAAATGCCAAGTTCGCCTTCTTGCCCAGGCAGGGCAACAAACTTGGCCTCTCCCGAGTAGACGGAGGCTTCTGCGCTGACGACATCAACCACTATCGTTGCCATGTTTTGCTCCGTTTATTGAATCGTCTTGGCCTTTTCAAACGCTTCGTCGATTGTGCCGACCATGTAGAAGGCCTGCTCAGGCAACTCATCGCATTCGCCATCGACAATCATCTTAAAGCCGCGGATGGTTTCCTTAAGCGGCACGTACTTGCCAGGAGTTCCTGTGAAGACCTCAGCAACGTGGAACGGCTGCGAGAGGAAGCGCTGAATCTTACGAGCGCGTGTAACGGCCAACTTATCTTCCGGAGAAAGTTCATCCATACCGAGAATGGCGATAATGTCGCGCAATTCCTTGTACTTCTGAAGCATTTCCTGAACTCGACGGCAAACGTTGTAGTGCTCTTCGCCGATGATATTGGGGTCAACCTGACGGCTTGTCGAATCCAACGGATCGACCGCAGGATAAATACCCAAGCTAGCGATATCACGGCTTAACACGACTGTCGCATCCAAGTGGCTAAACGTTGTCGCAGGAGAGGGGTCGGTTAAGTCATCGGCAGGAACGTAGACGGCCTGAATGGAGGTAATAGAACCGACCTTCGTGGATGTAATACGTTCTTGGAGTTTGCCCATTTCTTCAGCAAGCGTTGGCTGATAGCCCACAGCAGAAGGCATACGACCGAGCAAAGCAGAAACCTCGGTACCCGCAAGCGTGTAACGGTAAATGTTATCGATAAAGAGAAGGATGTCGCGCCCTTCATCACGGAAAGCCTCAGCCATCGTCAAACCCGTTAAGGCAACGCGCAAGCGGTTTCCTGGGGGTTCGTTCATCTGACCGAAGACCATGGCCACCTTATCAAGAACCTTGGATTCTTCCATTTCGTGATAGAAGTCATTGCCTTCACGGGTACGTTCACCGACACCGGCGAAAACCGAGTAACCACCGTAGGCCTTCGCGATGTTATTGATGAATTCCATCATGTTGACGGTCTTACCGACACCAGCACCACCGAAGAGGCCGACCTTGCCGCCCTTAGCAAACGGGCAAATCAAGTCAATAACCTTAATGCCGGTTTCCAAAAGGTCCACAGAGGGGCTCAATTCATCGAACTTCGGAGCCTCACGGTGAATCGTGCGGCGTTCGTCTTCACCGATGGGACCGCAATCGTCCACAGGGCGTCCTAAAACGTCCATGATGCGACCCAAGGTCTTATGTCCGACAGGAACCGAGATGCCAGCGCCCGTAGCCTTTACTTTCATGCCTCGGCGCAAGCCGTCAGACGATCCCATCGCAATCGTGCGAACGATGCCGTCGCCTAACTGCTGCTGGACCTCAAATGTAAGGCCGGCTTCTGCCAACTTATTGGTCTTGTCCTTTTCGAGAACAAGCGCTTCGTAGATTTGCGGCATTTCATCGCGAGCGAACTCGATGTCGACCACGGCGCCGATAACTTGAACGATTTGTCCGATACTCATAGATTATTCCTCGGTCCTCAAATCTTTTATGACACGGCGGCGGCACCACCGACGATTTCGGTGATTTCTTTTGTAATGCCGGCCTGACGAGTCTTGTTGTAGACGAGTTGAAGCTCGTCGATTAAGTTCTTCGCGTTGTCCGAAGCCGCTTTCATCGCGACCATACGGGCTGACTGCTCAGAAGCCATATTTTCTGCAACTGCCTGATAAATGATTGTCTCAACGTAGCGCTTTAAGAGCTCATCGAGAACAGTCTGTGCGTCGGGTTCGTAGACGTAGTCCCACGAATACCCACGCTCTTTTTCATCAAGTGTTTGAAGCTTTTCGCTCGTAAGCGGGAGTAGCTGTTCGATCACAGGTTCCTGCTTCATTGCGTTAATAAAGCGGGTATAAGCCAAGTAAACTGCATCGACCTTGCCTTCGCTATAAGCATCCAATTGCGCACGAATCGTCCCGAGAAGCTTCTCGAGATTGGGCTTGTCGCCCATCTGAACGGCTTGGCTTGTGACATCTAAGTGCATGTGCGCACAAAAGGCCACGGCTTTATTGCCAATTGCCGTCATGGTGAGCGTTTTGCCTGCTTCGTGTAGCTTTTGTAAGTGAAGCAAAACGTGACGCTGAATATTTGTGTTAAGCGCACCAGCAAGACCTTTGTCGGTGGTGACCATAATCATGGCCACCTTGCCTGACTCTTGCGGATGCTTCTCAAGGAATGGGTGCTTGTAAGACGCACAAGATGCAGCCAAGTGCGCAATGATGTTGCGCAACTTGTCCGCATAAGGACGCGTCTGGAACATCCGCTCCTGAGCCTTACGCATCTTTGAGGCGGCCACCATCTGCATTGCCTTGGTGATCTTTCGCGTATTTTGTACGCTTCGGATTTTGCCGCGAATTTCCTTTGTGCTAGGCATGAAGGTCCCTCAGCTCTTTAAAAGGCCACCGTCTTTTTAAATTCCGTGACGGCTTGCTGTAACTCGGCGCGATCTTCATCGGAAAGCACTTTCTTTTCTTCGATTCGATCGAGCAAGTCTTGATTGTGCTGCTTGAGATATTCACGCATTTCAAGCTCAACAGAAAGAGCCTTCTTCACAGGAATATCGTCATAGGCACCCGCTTCAACAGCAAAGAGCGTGACGGCTTCTTCCCAAACCTGTAAGGGCTGGTACTGCGGCTGCTTCATCAACTCGGTGACAACACGACCGCGATCGAGTTGCTTACGCGTTGTTTCATCCAAGTCGCTAGCAAACTGCGCGAAGGCGGCCAACTCACGGTACTGAGCCAAGGCCAAACGCACACCGCCGCCCAACTTCTTAATCACTTTCGTTTGCGCAGCGCCACCGACACGGCTCACCGAAATACCTGGGTTAATAGCCGGACGTACACCCGCGTTAAAGAGGTCAGTTTCTAGGAAGATCTGGCCGTCGGTAATCGAAATGACGTTTGTCGGAACGAAGGCCGTAACGTCGCCTGCCTGTGTTTCAATAATCGGCAAAGCGGTCATAGAGCCTGTCTGGCCCTTAACCTTACCCTTTGTGAAGCGTTCCACGTACGCCGCATTAACGCGCGCTGCGCGTTCAAGCAAGCGGCTATGTAAGTAGAAGACGTCGCCCGGGTAGGCTTCACGTCCTGGCGGACGACGAAGTAGTAAGGAAATCTGGCGATAGGCCCACGCTTGCTTTGTTAAGTCATCGTAGACGATTAAGCTATCTTCGCCACGGTCGCGGAAGTATTCGCCCATTGTCGCACCAGCGTACGGGGCGATGTACTGCATCGCAGCCGATTCAGAAGCAACCGCTGCCACGACGATGGTGTATTCCATAGCGCCATGGGCTTCGAGCTGACGCACGACGTTAGCAATCGTACTAGCCTTCTGGCCGATAGCCACATAAATACACGTCAGGTTCTTACCCTTTTGATTGATAATCGTATCAATCGCAATCGCGGTCTTACCTGTCTGGCGGTCGCCAATGATTAATTCGCGCTGGCCACGGCCAATCGGAATCATCGCGTCAACGGCCTTAAGACCTGTCTGAACGGGCTGGCTCACGGACTGACGGTCGATAACGCCAGGGGCGACTTTTTCAACAACGTCGTATTCTTTCGTCTTAATCGGTCCCTTGCCGTCGATTGGCTGACCGAGGGCGTTGACAACGCGACCGATTAGCGCACGACCCACAGGAACAGAAAGAATGCGTCCTGTTGTCTTAACCGTATCGCCTTCACGAATGTGCTCGTAATTACCGAGAATCACGGCGCCTACGGAATCGCGTTCGAGGTTAAGAGCCAAACCAAATGTGTTCTTGGGAAATTCAAGCATTTCGCCTTGCATCACGTCCTGAAGGCCGTGAACGCGGCAAATGCCATCGGTCACCGTCACTACGGTGCCTTGGGTACGCAGATCAGTCGAAACGCCAAGATCTTCAATTCTTTTCTTGAGCAGTTCGCTGATTTCGCTAGGATTGAGCTGCATTTTTTAACTCCGAAATTTACGCTGTAAGGGCCGTCTGCATCTGCGCAAGCCGAGCACGCACCGATCCATCGAGAATCTGATCGCCAACGCGAATACACACGCCACCAATCAACTCTGGGTTGACGGTTACGATCGGATTGAGTTTTACGTCGGGAAACTTCTTTTCTAAACTTTTAACGAGCTGAGAAACCTGCGTTGCCGTCATCGGGAAAGCGCTTTCAATGTGCGCTTCTTCAATGCCAGAGGCGGCATTGACGAGGTCTTTGAACTGCTTGGCAATTTCGCCTAAAACAGTCAGACGCCCGTTTTCAATGACAGCTAAAAGAAGCCCTTCAAGCTCTTTAGGTACACCCCGACCGAGCGACTTCTTTATGGCTTCAAAAAGTTCTTCTTTCGTTAACTTCGGGTCGCTAACGAGAGGAGCCATTTCTTCAGAAAGAATCACTTCCGAAATGGCATCGAGCCCTTCGGAAATGGTTTTTACCTTCGAGGCCGCCGGCTTCTTACCAAGGGCTGCCCATAGTCCATGAGCATACGGCCGTGCAATCGTTGAAAGTTCAGCCATAGTTAAAGTTTCGCCTTTAGTTGTGCCAAGAGCTTCGCATGCGTCTTCGCATCGATCTCGCGCTCGAGAATTTTTTGCGCACCTTCCACAGCAAGAGCGGCTACATCCGAGCGCAATTGCTCACGGACGCGATCCATCTCTTGAGCGGCTTCTGCCTTAGCTTCAGCAACAATGCGGTCTGCTTCAACCTTCGCCTGTTGCTTGGCCTCCTCGACAATCTTCGCACCGCGCTTTTCTCCGTCGGAAACGATTACAGAAGCACGAGCCCGTGCCTCAGCCTCGATTTCACGACCTTTGATCTGCGCATCATTCAAAGCGTTGTTGCCCTTTTCTGCCGCAGCCAATCCATCGGCAATCTTTTGCTGACGCTCTTCAATTGCCTTAATCAGCGGCGGCCAAATGTACTTCATCGTGATAAAACACCCGATGAAGAACACGACCATCTGTACAAACAAAGAGGCATTAATGTTCATTATCGAAACCCCATTGGGCTAACTCGTCACCGTAATCTGCGGCTCCGCCGTCTAGCCCCGTCATTGATGAAAAATTTCAATCAGCCGACGAACGGGTTCGCGAACGCAAACATCATGGCCACGCCGACGCCGATAAGGAAGGCCGCGTCAATGAGGCCTGCCAGAAGGAACATCTTCGTCTGAAGTGCATTCATCAGTTCTGGCTGGCGAGCGGCGCTCTCGAGGTAACGAGAACCCATAACGCCGATGCCCACGCATGCCCCGAGGGCCCCAAGACCAATAATGAGGCCACAGGCCAGAGCAACCATCGCAACGTTAGTCATTGCAAACTCCTTAAAGTTTTCCGTTTAGGAAAGAAAAAAATCAGTGATCCTCATGAGCCTGGCCAAGGTAAACCAAGGTCAGCATCATCATGATGAACGCCTGCAATAAAACAATCAAAATATGGAAAATCCACCAGCCAAGACCCGCAACAATCTGCCCGAATACCGACAGAGTGCCACCGACAAAGCCAAAGGACATCGCAAATCCACCGAGAAGCGCAATTAAGAAAAAGAGCAGTTCGCCTGCGTACATATTTCCAAAAAGTCGCATCCCTAAAGAAACCGTTTTCGCAATATATTCAATGAGATTTAATGCAAAGTTAAATGGCCAGAGCAAAACCTTGTCACCAAAGGGCGAGGCGTAAAGGCTATGCAAAAAGCCCTTGGGGCCTTTGATTTTTAAGCCATAGTAGATGCACAAAATCAAAACGCTAATGGAAATACCCATTGTGGCGTTTAAGTCCGCTGTTGGAAGCGGGCGCAAATAGTGAATTCCAAAGAATCCAGCAATCCACGGCAGCAAATCAACAGGAATTAAGTCGATTGCATTCATGAGCGTCACCCAAACAAAGACAGTGAGCGCTGCGGGAGCGATAAAGGTTCTATCGCCATGCACAATGGATTTACTTTGCTCTTCCACCATATCAACAAGCATTTCAACAGCGCACTGCCATTTGCCTGGCACGCCACTTGTTGCCTTGGCGGCGGCTTTTCTTAAAAGCCACAAACTCACGCAAAGAATAAGAATGGAAAAGAAGATTGTGTCGTAATTGAGGACAGAAAAGTCAACAATTGATTGCTTGAGAACCGAGGCGTTATGCTGCAAGTGGTGCAACATATAACCAGTCGGAGTGAGTGCATCGCTAGCCATAAAAGCGAATCCCTTTTGTCTCTCTATTTCCCAACCATTAGCGCAAAACTACTTAATGCGCCGATTGCAATGCCAAAAAGCATCGCAGGCCAATTCAAATCTACATAGTACTTGGCTACGACAAACATCAATAGACAAGCCACTATCAATTTCAAAAACTCAAAAAGCAAAAGAGCTACAGAACTTGCGCTCCCTTTTGCCTGAGCAATCAGCAAATACGCCGCTAGAGCCGTATTCGGAATAACAACGCAGCCTCCTCCCGCCAAGCAGGATAGGCCGCTATTGAGCCCAAAAACGATGCCAACGCCCAAAGCTGCTGCGAAAACAAGGCAATACTGCCAAAAAATCACGCGAGTCAGCGTGCGTCGATTCACTCTAACCTCATCATCTTGAGTTTCGTCGTATTGTAAGAATTTGTACGTACTTTAACAACTAGCCAACTGGCTAGGAAAACTACCACTATCGGATAGATTTCCTTACTCCTCAGGGCTTATTTTCGAAACAATAGCGTCCAAATCGTCCAAATCGGCAAAATCGATAACAATCTGCCCCTTGCCTTTGCGTCCAAGCACAAGGTGTACTGGCGCTCCGAGGGCCTCAGAGAGGCGATCCTCAAGAATCTTGTCATCGCGCGTCTTTTTCTGAACTTTCTTAACAGGTTTCTTTGTTTTTTCTTCTTTGCGACGCTCGGAAATCTTCTCGGCTTCTCGTACGCTTAGCTTTTTAGCAATGATTTCATTGGCTAATTGAAGCTGCTCGGCCCCAGTAAGTGGCAAAAGTGCACGCGCGTGTCCCATTTCAATCTGATCGTCCATCAAAAGACGCTGGACGGGTTTCGCTAAGCTAAGTAGGCGAAGAAGATTACTCGTTGCCGGACGGCTCCTGCCGATCGCTTGCGCTGCCTGCTCGTGCGTGTAACCGAATTCGTCGATCAGACGGCGAATACCGAGAGCCTCTTCCATTGCATTGAGGTCCTCGCGCTGCATATTTTCAATCAAGGCCATCGCCAAAGCGTCTTTATCTTGCACGCGACGCACAATGGCAGGAACGGTCTTACGCTGCGCGATTTTTGAGGCACGAAAACGGCGTTCACCGGCGATAATCTCGAACTTTCCACCCTTAATGGGACGCACCACAATGGGGCTAATGACGCCCTGCTCTCGAATCGAGGCAGCAAGCTCATTTAAACGCTCCATTTCCATGCGGCTTCGGGGCTGATACTTGCCGGCTACGAGCTTTTCAATCTCGATTTCGGACACGACATCCTTGTTCGCCGCTACCGCTGGAACATCATCACCCAAAAGAGAAGTCAAACCACGGCCTAGGCCCCGTCTTTGTTTCTTCGCGACCATTTATTTCTCCTTTTTCCTGCGTCCATTACGAATTCCGACTCGGCTAAGAACCTCTTTACCGAATTCCACATAAGCCTTTGCCCCACGGCTCGAAGGCTCAAAAAGCACGCCTGGTAAACCAAACGATGGTGCCTCAGCTAAGCGCACATTTCTCGGAATCACCGTGTCAAACACGCGATCTCCGAAGTTTTCTTTGAGTTGTTCGCTGACCTGCTGCTGCAAGGTAAGTCTCGGGTCATACATCACACGCAAAAGCCCGATTAAGCGCAACTCGTCGTTTTTGTTGTAGCGCACGCGCTTTACGGTATTGACGAGGTCACTTAACCCTTCTAAGGCAAAGTATTCGCACTGCATCGGGATAATGACGCCGATAGCGGCACAAAACGCGTTTACCGTTACAACAGAAAGCGATGGCGGGCAATCGATGAGAATAAAGTCATAGTCCTTTGTGAGTGGATCAAGGGCTTTTTTCAATTGTTCATCGGGTTTGGCAAACTCAACGAGTTCGATTTCTGCCGCAGATAACTCTCGATTGGCTGGCAAAACGTCATAGCCGCTTTGCTCGGCCTTCACAATGGCTTTTCTTACATCGGCCTTCCCGATAAGGACCTCATAGATTGTGGGATTGCACTGCGCTTTTTCAATGCCTGATCCCATCGTGGCGTTTCCCTGTGGATCGAGGTCAACCAAAAGGACCTTCTGCCCTAATTGTGCAAGAGCGGCAGCGAGATTGACTGTTGTCGTCGTTTTACCGACGCCGCCTTTTTGGTTAGCAATACAAAAGACTTTTGCCATGCTTTCTCTCCTTAATGAGACATGCTCATCCACAAGCCGCTAAACCCTGTCCAGAATATCGAGACACCAATACAAATTAGGATGAATGCGAAGATTCGAGTAAAGGCATTTGCGCCCACAGCGCCTAGAACTCGCGTCACGCTATCGCTATGCGCATAACAGATCCAAATCACAAGGCAATTAAGAACAATCGCCACTAGGCACCCTGCCATTTGTGCCAGGCTATGCATCGGTGTTGCGCCAAAGGCTACAGCAACAGAAATCGAGCCTGGCCCCGTTGTAATCGGAAGCGTGAATGGATAAAAAGCCATTTCCGAGTAAACGTGTTTCACTGGCGCATGGTCTTTCACAGAAGAAGAGCCGTCTGCGTCACCGTCATGCAAGACGCGCCAACCCGTACTAAAGAGAACGATGCCGCCTGCCACGCGCAAAACGTCAATGGAGATTCCAAAGAAATTCAGAATCACGTTTCCGACATACAGACACACCAAAAGAACGAGCAACGAATAAAACGCGATGCGTCGAGCAAGTTTTGCTCTCTCAGCATGCTCAAGGCTCGTCGTCATCGACAAAAAGAGCATCGACCCGCCAAATGGATTAATGGCAGGCAAAAAAGAGGAAAACACCATCAAGAGTGTCGTATAAAAACTCAAACCTTCAGGACCGCTTAACATACCCTTCTCCAAAAGTGCCGTTTTTTTATTTCTCTAATCCTTTGATATAAAAGGCTTTTTCTGCCTTTTCCCAAAAATTAGGCGTTTTTAAATCGCCTCAAACTTTTCAAACTGATTCGTTAACGGGCTCAATTACGATTAAACAACGCTCCGAATCGAGCCCAGGAACACAAAGTTGTACCGTTTCTACCACATTCACATCTTTGGAAAGTTCCGCGATTTCTTCGTGCGGCGCTTTTCCTTTCATCAAGAGCCAACACCCTGTCGGCTTTAAAAAGCGTTTCGTTAGCGAGACAGTCTTAGCCAATGTTGCAAACGCTCGAGCTGTAATCACATCAAAAGACGCTTCTGAAAAATCTTCGATGCGTGAGTGAACAACTTTGGCATTTTTTAAACCGAGTTGCAAGATGACCTGCTGCAAAAAGGTTGTCTTCTTTTGCACAGCATCAATCATCGTCACTTCAATTTCTTCTCGCACGATAGCGAGAGGAATGGCTGGCAGCCCTCCCCCACTTCCTACATCGAGCACAGAAGAGATCTCTCGTTGTTGAATGGCTCCAATAAAACTTAATGCATCCAAAACGTGTTTTGTGAGTACATCTTCTTCTGAAGTAATACTTGTGAGGTTATATACCCTATTCCACTTAAGTAAGAGTTGACCAAACTTCGCTAACCGCTCGCCTTGCTCACTTGTTAGCGTCAGTCCCATTGTGCGAGCATCAGAAATAATTCTTTCGGCACAAAGAATGCTCACGACTTACCCCACTTTAAGCGTTTTAAATGCACCATCAATAAAGAAATCGCCGCTGGCGTTACGCCAGAAATACGTCCTGCCTGCCCTAAGGTTTCGGGACGCACTTCCTTCAGTCGCTGTCTTACTTCAAAAGACAGCCCTGCTACAGCATCGTAATCGATATCTTCTGGCAATCGCGTCTGTTCGTGCGCAGCTGCTTTCTTAATTTCCTCTGTTTGTCGATCAATGTAGCCCTTATATTTAAGGGAGATTTCAACCTGCTCAATCTCAACTTCGCTATTTAATGTTTCACGTGAAACATTTTCTCCTGAAGCCTTTTTAAGCGTCATTAGGTCTTTGTAGTCGACTCTCGGTCGAGAAAGTAATGCAGCTAAGGAATACTCGCGCTCAATGGGACTACCCAAAACACGTTCTGCCTCGCCTGGCATCAAGCCTTGCGGTGTAACCCATGTGGACTTTAAGCGATTGAGTTCTTTTTCAACCGCTTCGTGCTTTCTTTGGTAACGCTCCCACTTCTCATCGTCGAGCAATCCCATCTGACGCGCTTTCTCGCAAAGGCGAGTGTCGGCATTGTCTTCACGCAACGACAAACGATACTCAGCGCGGCTTGTGAACATTCTGTAGGGTTCTGTAACGCCTCGTGTTGTAAGGTCATCAACTAAGACGCCTAAATAGCATTCACTGCGAAGCGGCTCCCATTGCTCTTTACCTAAGGCTTGCGCCGCAGCGTTAGCTCCAGCTAATAAGCCTTGCGCGGCAGCTTCTTCGTATCCTGTTGTGCCATTAATTTGGCCAGCAAAGAAAAGACCATTGATTGCCTGTGTTTCAAATGTTCTCTTTAACGCTCTTGGATCGTAGTAATCGTATTCGATTGCGTAACCCGGACGAACAAGATGCGCGTTCTCTAATCCAGGCACACAATGAATCATGGCGATTTGCACATCGTAAGGTAAAGATGTCGAGATGCCATTGGGATAAAAGAGATTCGTTGTTAGGCCTTCAGGCTCCAAAAAGATTTGATGAGAGTCTTTTCCTTTAAAGCGATGAATCTTATCTTCAATCGATGGGCAATAACGAGGACCAATGCCTTCAATAATTCCTGCATACAAAGGAGAGCGATCGAGGTTATTTAAAATAATCTCGTGCATCTTCTTATTTGTGTGCGTAATCCAGCAAGAGACCTGACGAGGATGTTCAATCCCAGGTTCCATTAAAGAGAAAGAGGGGACAGGCTCTAAATCGCCTGGCTGCTCGATACATTTTTCAAAATCAATAGAACGACCATCAATTCTTGCCGGCGTTCCCGTCTTTAATCGTCCTTTTGGTAAACCGAGTTCTTCTAAGCGCTTCGCTAACCGTAGGCTAGGGGGATTGGCAACGCGTCCTGCAGGATAATGCTCTAACCCCACATGCACGAGGCCATTTAAGAAGGTACCAGCACAAAGGACAACGGCTTTTGCTCCAAACTCGACACCAATCTTTGTGCGAACACCTGTGACATGATTGTTTTCAACCAAAATGTCATCAATCGTTTGCTGAATGACAAGCAAGTTCTTTTGGTTTTCAATGCGAGAACGCATCACTTGCTTATAGATTGCGCGATCGATTTGAGCACGCGTTGCTCGGACAGCTGGCCCCTTAGAGGCATTTAGGATGCGAAATTGAATTCCTGAAGCATCCGTCACAGCGCCCATAGCGCCACCCATGGCATCGAGTTCTTTAACAAGATGTCCTTTACCGATACCGCCAATAGATGGATTGCACGAAAGTTCTCCAATCGTGTCAATATTTTGTGTAATTAGAAGTGTTTTGGCACCCATCCGCGCAGCGGCTAGGCAAGCTTCAGCGCCCGCATGACCGCAGCCAATGACGATGACATCAAATAATCCCATGCTTTGCATTTTCGATTGTTTCACGTGAAACATTTAGGCCTGTTTTTTAGTAGGTGACATTCTAATAAGGGAAGAGGGGACACGCTACGAAACGAGGCGACTATTTTCCAATGCAAAATGTTGAAAAGATTCTTCCGAGAATATCGTCTGGGAGGGTTTCACCCACAATCTCGCCTAAAGCGTTACCCGCAAGACGCATTTCTTCGGCGGCAAGCTCTAAATTCATTGTCTGAAGATTAAGACTTACCTTCTCTAGACTTGCCCGAGCTTTGGCTAAACACTCCAAATGGCGGGTACGAGCCAAAAAGTCTCCTTCGCTACTTTCAGTCCCTGCTAGGGCCTTAAGTCTTTGAATTAGGGTATCTAAACCAGCGCCTGTTTTTGCTGAAATAAGAATATCGTCTTTTCTAGAGGCGGGGGTATTGCATAAATCAATCTTATTGACGACGTTTAAATACGTCACGCCGCTTCGGATGTGCCCCTCTAAGAAGGCTTTTTCATCTTGATTTTCAACGTCTTTTTCGTTTGTTGCATCTTTAAGGAAAATCACCACGTCTGCCGATTCCACGGCTTCTTTTGCTCTTTGAACGCCTAAGGATTCAACAATATCCTTTGTTTCTCGCAATCCTGCGGTATCTGTCACTTTTAGTAGTAGCCCGTCTAAAACAATCTCGCACTCAATGCGATCTCGCGTTGTTCCAGCAACTTCTGTGACAATGGAAACGTCGCGCCCTGCAAGAGCATTCATAAGAGAGCTTTTCCCCACGTTGGGTTCTCCCACTAACACGACATTTAAGCCGTCGCGAAGTGTTTTCCCGCGCATGGCGGCTTTATTAATCTTTTCAAGCCTTTCAAGTAGCAGGGTAACGTTTTTAAGAATATGGCCTTTTTCAATAAAGTCCACTTCTTCTTCAGGGAAATCAAGCGTTGCTTCCACATAGGTCCGAAGTGAGAGCAACTCGCTATTTAATTCTTGAATTTCCTTAGAAAAAACACCCTGTAATGAGCGAGATGCCGCTCGAGCAGCCGCTTCGCTACCCGCATCGATTAAGTCGGCAACGGCTTCTGCTTGCGCTAGGTCAATTCTTCCGTTTAAAAAGGCTCTTTCTGTGAATTCTCCAGGGCGAGCAATACGAACGCCAACGCTAGAACCGGCCTCTAAAACCCGTTTGATAATTCGATCGACAACAATAAGGCCACCGTGGGCTTGAATTTCAAGAACCGTTTCGGCCGTGTATGAGTGTGGGGCAGGGAAGAACAGAACAATAGCCTGATCAATGAGATTACCCTCGCTATCTTTGATTTCAGAAAGATGCGCATGCCGTGGCTCTAATGGTTTTTCGCCAAAAAGTGCCTTAGAGATAAAGGAAATATCTTCGCTTTCCCCTGAAACACGCACGATCCCAATGCCCCCGCGCCCAGCCGCGGTTGCTCTTGCCACAATCGGTTCTGATTTCTCTTGCATTTTTTTCTTTTCCAACCAACACATTTCTCAGAGAAGTGAATTCTACTAAGATAAGTCTTGTTTCCCCTCTTTTTGGATTGACTATGTCGCTTAAAGGCCCCTCTCGAAACTTTGGAGCACCGCTCGTTGGCGTTTGCGTTGCTGTTCTTGTCTCTGTTCCAATCAGTGCTTTCTTAGCGGGCGCAGTAGGGGATACCTATGAGGCACGCGTTGCAGTCTACGGAGGTCTTCTCCTTTGGATTATCGCGGGAGCCGCAAGCGTCTTTTTTATCTCCAAAGATAGCGAACGTTGCAATCTCTCTATCAAATGGTTCTTTTTGTGGTTTATCAGCGCCTGGCTTTGGCCGATTCCTCTTGCGATGCGTCTAAGAAGAACTCGACTTAATCAAAAGAAACCCTCTGATTTAGCTTAAGAAAAACCCTGTCCAATTTCTCAGACAGGGCTTTTAAAGGAAGGCTAAGAAGTTTTTACTTCTTCGCTTTCTTTTCTTCCTTACCCTTTACAGGGAAAACTTCCTTTTCATTGGCCGCTGCAATGCGACGTGCTCTTTCATTGGCAATCTGGCGATTGACAAACCACTGCTGCGCAATCGAAAGCACGTTGTTAGTTAACCAGTAAAGCACGAGGCCTGATGCGAAGAAGAAGAACATCACACCAAAAACGAGCGGCATGATATACATGATTCTCTTTTGCATCGGATCCATGGGTGTTGGATTCAAGAACATCTGCAAGATCATCGTAATCATCATGATGGCAGGCAAGACGAGCCAACTGTCGGGCATCGCTAAGTCGCCAACCCAGAGAATCCACTCAGATCCGCGCAATTCCACGCTAGCTAAAAGCACCCAATACAACGCCAAGAAAACGGGAATCTGTAAGGCAATCGGCAAGCACCCGCCCACAGGATTAATCTTTTCTTTCTTGTAAAGGTCCATCATCGCAACCTGCAAGCGCTGCTTATCGTTGCCGTACTGCTGTTGCAAGGCCTTCATGCGGGGTGTGACTTCCTTCATACGAGCCATCGACTTGTAGCCTGCGGCGCTCACTGGATAAAGGATTAACTTCACCAAGCAGGTAAGAAGCACAATAGCCCAACCCCAGTTTCCAACGTGGTCATAAAGCCAATACAGAACGCTATAGATGGGCTTAGCGAGCATCGTAAGCCAGCCGTAGTCAACCACCAAATCAAGGCCTGTAGCCACTTTGGCTAAGCGCTGTTGATCTTGTGGACCAACGTAGAGAACAGCCTGTGTTGTTAAGCTGGAATTCGGAGCAATGGAATTCAAACGAACAATCGAGCCCACCGAGTAAAGGTTCTTATCGAGCTTACGGGTGTAGAACTCGTGATCGGCTTTCGCAGCCCCTGGTGCATCGGCCCAAGCGCTCACGAAATAGTGCTGAATCATGGCAATCCAGCCGTTGTCTTCGCGGGCCACGGTATCGGGTTTGACTTCGATATCGTCAAAGGCAATCTTCTTGAATTTGGTTTCTTCTGTGTAAACAGCCGGACCCGTGTAGGTGTAGTAAAGGGAGCTTTCACCATCGGGCTTTTCCCCGTCACGCGTTAACTGATAGTAAACAGAAGGCGTAACTTCGGTCGTGCCATTGTTAATAATCTTGTGCGAAACAAGGATGCCGTACTGACCATCGGTGACTTCAAAGGTTTTTTCAAGAATCACTTTGCCCGTTTGCGCTGTAAAGAGCACACGCTGCACTTTGCGGGTCTGTCCTTCGACAGATTTTGTTCCTTCTTGGATTCCAGAATACTTAAACACAGTCTTGTGATTCGGGAAGTCGCCACCGATTAAACCGGTTTGCGCAACGTAGGCGCGGCGTGGGGTGACATCAAAAAGAACAATGTTCTTGAGTTCTGGAGGTGTTTTTCCGAGAACCCTACCAATCAGACCCACATCGGTCCAATCGGCTTCCTGGCGTTCTTTGAGAAGCTCGGCGCGAGTAAGCACGGCGCCGTTTTCATCAAAACGTAGTTTAAGAAGGTCGCTCGTGACTTCGACAGGTTTACCTGTCTGAATCATGCCTTTAGCGACGGCATCCACAATCGTTTGATTGGCGATATCGCCAGAGCCCGAGACTGTGGGTGTTGCACCTTCATTCGCTGTCTGTTCAGCAACAGGTTCAGACCCAAACATCGAGGGTCTTCCGTTATAAACCTGCCAGTTGTCATAGAGCATGAAACAGGCAGCCGCGAGAACTACCCAAAGAATAGTTCGTTGAAAATCGCTTCCCATACTAAACCCAATTTTCTGTTGTTAAAACAAAACTTTTTTTCTGCCTTACTGGCAGATTATCTGCGAACGTCTCCCGAATGCCGCCACGGGAACCACTCAAACTCGACCGGCACTGGATCAAGGCCTCTACCGCCAAACGGATGGCACCGCGCCAACCGCATCACTGTGAGCCAAAGCCCTTTTAGAGCCCCATGCCGCTCGAACGCTTCAATTGCATAATTTGAACAGGTCGGAATAAATCGGCACTGCCACCCGACCCATCCTGAAAACGTCAGCTGATATATCCGTACTAGAGAAATAAACACTTTCGCAAGCATTAGTTTTCTCCCTTCGGAAGTTGCCGAATCTTTCGGATTAAAGAGGATACACTTGCTTGAGTGGCCTCATGCACACGAACTTTTTGTGCCTTTACCGTCGTTTCTGGTCCTGCACAACGCAGTTTTTCCCGAATACGAAAGTTCACATCAAGTCCTATCTGGCGAGTAAGGCATTCCTCTCTAATATAGGGTAGGGCAGACCGGATATTTTCTCGCATCACGCGCTTGACAAGCACTCGATCTACGGCTCTAGGAACGTTGTGTTTACCTACAGTAAGACCAATGCGAACCTTTCCAGGCTCTTTTGTCATTCGTGCTGAAAGCGAAATAACTTCTCTTCGAAAACTCAACCCCGCAGAGGGTGAGCGTAAAACCAAACCAAAATCTTCCGATCGAAGAATCCTCGACGATTTCGGAAATTTCAGTCGTCGAGACGATTCCGAACTATCCGGCTTACTCCCTAAATCCGGCATTAAATCAACACCTAGAGAGCCAGCTTATGCCGACCCTTGGCACGACGTCGAGCCAAAACAAGACGTCCACCACGAGTGCGGGAACGAACCAAAAAGCCGTGCGTGCGAGCGCGCTTGACCTTGGAAGGTTGATATGTACGCTTGGTAGCCATAATTACTAATATCCTGATTTATAAATAAAAAACACACAACAATATCAGAAAACCACCGCTGTGATTTTCTGAAATCGAGGAATCTTTCCTTAAGGTTTAGGGGCAAATCACCCCACGCGACAAACGATTGCTCGAGCGTCGCTCCCTGTGAAAAGCGCATATTACACTCTATTAAGCCTAGATTTGTCAATGAATTGGGCTTGGAAAAGAAAAAGAGCTCCTTGTCTTTGATTCATTTTTCGTGAGAAAGATTTTTCTTATCCCAAGATTTTGTGCACCCTTTGCTTTCGATCCTCAATGCGTTGTATCCCGCTTTTGTTTTGTAATATTTTTCAATCAAAAAGCCTGTGGATAACTTTTTTTCTCCTCGATAAAATCCTCGGACGATTTCACATCGTTTTACAAATTTTTCGGTGCAAACGTGCGTTTGTGCCTACTTGGTTTTGTCGCAATTTTTATGATTTCTGAGTTTTGGTCCCGCTGTCTAGATAAGCTTCGAGCAGAAGTAGCGCCTGAGCTATTTCATACGTGGTTTTCTGATTTAGAAGCCGATGACAGTGCTTTATCAACAAAAAACGAATTAAAGATTTTGGCCGACTCGAGTGCAAAACTTAATGCACTTAAGGCCGCATACTGCTCGCTACTTTCTCAAATTGTGGCTTCTGTTGCCAATCAGCCCGTTACTTTGACCTGGGGGATTACGGCGAAAGCGCCTCTTGAGGCTTCGAGTACCCCGACAGAATCCGTGAAGACAAAAAACACGATTGAGCGAGAAAAAACTCAAGAGAAATCAGGACTTTTACCCGAACTTACCTTTGAAAATATCGTTCAAGGTAAAGCCAATCAGATGGCCTATGCAGCTGCGATGCAGGTGGCAAATAACGTCGGTAAGCCCCTTTATAACCCTTTGATTATCTATGGCGGTGTCGGTCTCGGGAAAACGCACCTTATGCACGCCATAGGGCATCAGTTTTTAAAGAACAACCCCTTTCATCGCGTGCTTTGCATTTCCGCTCAGCAGTACCTTGAAGAGTACACAGGGGTGATGCGTTTACTTAACGCCGATCCAACGCGCTACTTTACGGAAATCCGGCATTTCGAGCAGCGTTACCAGAACTTAGATTTACTCCTTATCGATGATATTCAAGGGTTTTCTAACCGCAAAGGTACGCAGGCGAGCTTCTTTCAGGTCTTCGAACACATGGTGCCGCACGGTAAACAAATCGTGATGACAAGCGATACGTACCCGCGTGACCTCAAAGAGTTGCAAGAAAGACTTCTTAGCCGCTTAACGCAAGGCATCACCGTTGAGGTTGAGCCGCCTGAGCTTGAAATGCGCGTTCAGATTCTTCTTAATAAAGCCGAGCGCTCTGGCATTTCGATGCCCACCGATGTCGCTGAAGAAATCGCCAAACGCCTAAGAAGTAACGTCCGTGAACTCGAAGGCGCTGTGCAGCAGATTTTGGCCTACACGAATTTTCATAAGGTCCCTGTGACGATGCAAACCGTCTTTGAGGCCTTAAAGGATATCTTTCACTCCACATCGATTCCAGTCACAATCGAGACAATCCAGCAACTCGTTTGTGAGCACTTTAAGATTAAACAGGTTGATTTGCTTTCAAAAAAGAGAATCGCCTCGATTTCTCACGCAAGACAAGTGGCGATGTATCTTGCAAAAGAACTCACACAAAAGAGTCTTCCTGAGATTGGAGCCATGTTCGGAGGCAAGGATCACACGACCGTTTTATACGCCTGTCGAAAGATTGCTTCATCGCTTTCCACAGATAGCGAATTACGAAACGATATTCACCTTCTAGAACAGCGTATCAAGAGCTAGAAAAGCACCCCGAATTTCCGTTCAAAAAGTCTTTTTTTTCTATAGAATTAAGGGAGAAAAACACCTTGTTTGAGCGGTTGATTCGGAGGCTTTTTTTATGCAATTTATCGAATGTGGGCGTGAGGCACTTCTTAAACCCTTGGCTGTTGTCGGAGGAATCATTGAAGGTCGTCAGACCTTGCCGATTCTTGCCAATATTCTCGTTGAAAAAGAAGGGGATAACTTAACCTTCACGACAACAGACTTAGATATCCAAATTAAAACTCACGCCAAGATTGGTTTTGGTCCCGAGCAAGTTAAGACCACAATTCCTGCGTCAAAGTTTATTTCCATCTTAACAGCGCTGCCGAAATCCGAAGAAGCCATCTCCGTTGACATCGAAGGCAAGAAAGTTGTTCTTCATGCTCAGACAGGGCGCTTTGCGCTTGCTCAACTTAACGCCGACGAATACCCATCGCTTCCGGCTATCGTGGCTGGAAAGAAATTTCAGATGCCAGCCTCTGCGCTGAAATACATTCTTCAGATGGTTCACTTTGCGATGGCCCAGCAAGACATCCGCTATTACTTAAACGGTTTGTTGCTTGTTGTCGATCCGAAGTTTGTCCGCACAGTTTCTACCGACGGTCACCGCTTAGCCTGCTGCGAAGTCAACTGCGAAATCGCTATCGATGCGCCATTTGAAGTGATTCTTCCGCGCAAAGCCGTGTTGCAGTTAATGAAGTTACTGCCCGATACGGACGAATTGGTTGATATTGAAATTGGCGAAGAGCACGCCAAGTTCTCTTTTGGTGATATTGAATTTATCGCCAAACTCATTAACGGTAAGTACCCCGATTACACACGCGTTATCCCAACGGGTAACGATAAGATGTTCTTGGTTAACCGCGAAAAACTCATTGGTGCCTTGCGCCGCGTTGCCATTTTGGCCAACGAAAAATTCAAAGGGTTACGTTGGTTAGTCTCGAACGGAAAACTCCAAATTCAAAGCGTCAACTCCGATATGGAAGAAGCTATCGAAACTATCGATATCGACTACAACGGAGAAGAACTTGATCTTGGATTTAACGTCACGTACTTACTTGATGTACTCAATAACCTAAGAAATTCGGATGTTCGTTTCTCCTTCTCATCTTCGCACGGAGCCTCCTTGCTAACGATGCCAGAGAGCGAGCAATTCCGTTATGTTTTAATGCCAATGCGCATCTAATGAACAACTCTTAGGTTTACCGAGAAACGCCAACAAAAGACTTTTTCTGTTGGCGTTTCGAGTTTAATTTTTACTGAATTATTCACAAATTGACGTCGACAAAATGGACGAGATTGAACAGAAAGCCACACAAGATTCATCGACTTACAACGAAACAAACATCAAAATTCTCGAAGGATTAGAAGCTGTTCGTAAGAGACCTGGGATGTACATCGGAGATACCTCCGATGGCTCAGGGTTACACCATCTTGTCTACGAAGTTGTTGATAACTCCATCGATGAAGCGATGGCTGGATTTGCCAAAAATATTTTTGTCACAATCCACATAGACAATTCCGTCACTGTCATCGATGACGGTCGTGGTATTCCCACGGCTGTAAAGCTCGACGATAAACATAAGCCAAAGCGCTCAGCAGCTGAAATCGCTCTTACCGAATTACACGCTGGCGGCAAGTTCGATGACAATGGCTACAAGATTTCCGGTGGCTTACACGGCGTTGGTGTCTCTTGCGTAAACGCCTTGGCCTCGTGGTTAGAGCTTGTTGTGCATCGCGATGGACGCACCAAGGCATTGCGCTTTGAGCACGGTAATGTTATTGACCGTGTTATTGAAACAAAGACCGATCCAATAACGGGTGCTACGTACCAAATTTCTCCGATGAAAGATCTTGGAGAAACCACAAAGCGCGGCACGGAAGTGCACTTTTTACCTGATCCAGAAATCTTTACACCGATCACAGAATTCAATTACGACACACTCTTAACAAGACTTAGAGAACTCTCGTACTTAAATTCTGGCGTTGATATCGAGTTAACGGATGAAAGAACCGCTAAGCACGTACGGCTTGAAAGCGAAGGTGGTGTACGCTCCTTTGTTCTTTTTAAGAACACAACGCGCACGCCGATTCATAAGGACCCGATTTATATTCAAAGAACCGTGCAGCAGAAATCCTCGAAAGATAACACAAAAGAGATTCCTGTCTATGTTGAGGCTGCCTTCCAGTGGAACGACTCGTATAACGAGTCGCTTGCTGCTTACACAAACAATATTCCGCAGCGCGACGGTGGCACCCACGTCACTGGTCTTCGCAACGCGATGACGCAGGTCTTTAAAAACTACATCGCCAACAACGATATTCTCAAGAAAAACGACAAGTTCGAAATCACAGGCGAAGATATGCGCGAAGGTTTGACTTGTGTACTTTCTGTGAAAGTTCCACAGCCATCCTTTAGCTCACAGACAAAAGATAAGCTTGTGACAAGCGAAGTGCAGCCAGCGGTTTACGCGGCTGTAAGCGATGGGTTATCGACCTACCTTGAAGAGCATCCCGATCAAGCGAAATTCATCTGCAATAAGATTGTCGGCGCTGCTCGCGCAAGAGAAGCTGCTCGTAAGGCTCGCGAAGTCACACGTAAGCAAATCTTTGGTGGGGGGTTACCCGGAAAATTAGCCGATTGCTCAAGTAAAGACCCAGCTGCAAGTGAAGTCTTCCTTGTCGAGGGCGATAGCGCTGGTGGATCGGCGAAAACAGGACGCGATCGCGAATATCAAGCGATTCTTCCGCTACGAGGCAAGATTCTTAACGTTGAAAAAGCCTCCGTTGATAAGCTCTTAGATAGCGAACAGATTAAGACGCTTGTTTTGGCTCTTGGCACACAACTGAAAAACGATTTCTCTTTAGAAAAACTTCGTTATCACCGCATCATTTTGATGACCGATGCGGACGTGGACGGCGCACACATTCGTACGCTTTTACTCACGTTCTTTTATCGTCAGATGCCGCAATTAATCGAAGGAGGGCATGTCTATATTGCGCAGCCTCCACTTTATGGCATCTTCACAGGCGGTCGCGACAAGAATAACGTTGAGAAAAAGATCTACATCAAAGACGATGAAGAGATGGCGCGCTACCTATTGGATATCGCTTTAAAAGACGCAACGCTTTTTTGCTCGGAAGCTGACTTTAACGCAGGAACAGGCATTCGCGGAACGGACTTAGAAAAACTTATCACTGAGTTCGAGCAATCCAAAGCCACAATCGATCGCTTAAGCCAAGTCATCGACCGCGCAGCGCTTTTGGCGATTTCTTCAGGTGTTTCGATTTCTTTAGATGATGAGAATCAAGCCAACGCTAGCGCTCAAGCTCTCACTGCTGAAATGCGTGATCCTGAAATTAACACGAAAGCGCTATTTAACGAAGAAAAGCAGTACTGGCAGATTTGCATCAGTCACCATATTTACGGCAATACGCACCACACGTACATCACACCTGACTTCTTACGCTCCAAGGACTATGCAACGCTTGCACAGGCAGCTAACGTTCTTAAAGGGCTTATTAAAGAGGGAGCTCGTGTTGTGCGTGCCGATAACTCACAGTCTGTTAAGAACTTTGGTGAAGCCGTTCACTGGTTACTCTCGCAAGCAGAAAGCGGCGTGAGAAAACAGCGCTACAAAGGGCTTGGAGAAATGAATTCCGAAGAGCTCTTTGAAACGACAATGAACCCGCAGACAAGGCGTCTTTTGCGTGTACGTTTAGAAGATGCCAGTAAAGCCGACGATATCTTCTCGATGTTAATGGGCGATGAAGTTGAACCACGTCGCGCCTTTATTGAAGAAAACGCTTTATTTGCGGCCAATATCGATATTTAACGGAGTTGAGCCTATGGCATCGAACCACGAGCAACTTGTCGTCGCAGTTTCCTCAAGAGCCCTGTTCGATTTAGAAAAGGAACATGCGCTCTTTGAGAATAAGGGAATCGATGCCTATCGAAAATATCAAACAGAACACAAGGACGATCCCTTAAAACCTGGGGTTGCGTTTCCTTTTGTTCAACGGCTTTTATTTCTCAATGAAATCTTTGGGCCAGACTCCTTTAAAGTGATTGTCATTAGCAGAAACTCTCCTGAAACTGGGCAGCGTTTCTTCTCATCGTGCCGTCACTATGGGCTTCCGATTAAAGCCGGTGCCTTTACCTCAGGTCAATCAACGTTTCCTTATCTATCGGCTTTTAACGCTTCACTCTTTTTAAGTGCGAATAAGGAAAACGTCACAAAGGCTATTGCTTTGGGGCAGCCAGCAGGTCTTGTACTACCAACAGATACCCATCCTGATGAAATAGAAAAAGAGCAAGAGCTTCGCATTGCCTTTGACTTCGATGGCGTCGTAGTCGATGATGAATCCGAAAAAAAGTACAAAGAAAAAGGATTGAAAGGTTTTGAAGAGTTTGAGCAGAAAAAGAAGTCCACACCGCATTCGCCAGGACCTTTGCATCAACTCTTTCGAAAGCTCGCACGCTTTCAAGAATTAGATGAAAAAAGAGCCAAAGGCAATCCTTATTACAAACCCAATATTCGTGTTGCCATTGTGACAGCGCGTGGTGCTCTTAGCGAACAGCGCCTTATTACGACATTAAAGTCCTTTGGCATGCACGCAGCAGAACTCTTTTTATTGGATGGCACATCTAAAGCCGGTGTCTTAGAGGCTTTTCGTCCTCATATCTTTTTCGATGATCAAATTCGTCATTTAGAAGGAACGAAAAGTAAGATACCTAGTGTCTTAATTCCCTTTGGCGTGAGAAATCTTCCTGGTAGTTAGTAACTAAATTTTTGAATAAATAAAATAACAGTAATAACAATAGAACCACAGAAACTTGTGGAAAACGAAGAAAAGAATAAGAGAACCAAAGAAGTAGGGAGTGGATAACCTTTTGGAAAACTCGTAGTGAAAGCTGTGAAAAGCGCTTGAGAGATTGTGAAAAGAAAAAGCGAAACAGAAAAAGAAAAGCCACGGGTGTGAAAAAGGAAAAGATATCCACAAGGAAATCACCAAGAATTTCAAAAATTGAGAGTGACTATGAAAAAACAAACACTAGTGATTGCGATGACGTGTGCGATGGCCAGTGTCATCGTCAGTGGCTGCACGGCTGTCGCTATTGGCGGGGCCACCTACGCAACGACAACAGCAGTTGGAACGATTGTCGATCGCAGAACAACAGGCACTGTTGTTGATGACAAGATTTTGGAAAAGAAGATTTCTTACGAAATCGACCAAAAGCTTGGCAAAGATACCGATAGTCACGTCACAGTGACAGCCTACAATCGTCGTGTGTTGCTCACAGGCGAAATCGCGAGAGAGTCTGCCAAGGCACTAGCGGCCAAAGTAGCGGCTTCTACCACCAATGTTCGTGAAGTGATCAATGAATTGCGTGTACAAAAGAACGCGAGCGTTTTCGAGAGAATGAGCGACTCGACACTCGCGACCAAGGTCCGCGCAAAGATCATTGGCGATCAACAAGTGGAACTCAATCAAATGAAGATTGTTGTCGATAGAGGCATCGTTTATCTCATCGGCATTCTCACAGCGCAAGAAAATAAGAAGGCCTGCCAAATTGCCGCAGAGACTTCTGGTGTCACACGCGTCGTTTCTTGTGTAGAAATTGTCACAGACAAAGAAATTCAAGAGCGCATGAGACTGATTGAAGAGCAAAAGAAAAATAAAGCAGAAGACTCTTAATTCTTAGCGTAAAACGGAAGCGACGATAACAAGAGCCGAAAAGAGTAAAGAAAACCGAAGCTCGAGTTTTACCGTCGCAAAAAGCACCGTATTTAAATCATTGCCTTTGAGTTGCCGTAACTGGCAACTCAAATTTTTATTGGGAACAAAAAAGATCAGCGTTCCAAGAATAGGCCACAACGAAAAGTCGAGAAAAATAAGAAGAAGGCAAATAACGAACGGCGCGTAAATTAGGTTTGCATAAAGGCGCTGCGTTGCCTTTTCTCCAAGAACAACAGCTAGCGTCGTGCGATTGACAGATTCGTCGTGCGCGGCGTCTCGGTAGTTATTAACAACAAGAACCGCTGTTGCAAGAAACCCTACGGCACATCCCGCGAGAAACGAGAAAGTCGAAAAACTCTTTGTTTGTAAGTAAAACGTTCCACAAACCGCAACAAGACCAAAAAAGAGAAAACACACAAATTCACTTAAAGGCGTGTAGGCAAGAGGTTTGGGGCCGCCCATATAAACGTAAGCGGCAAGCACTGAGCAAATGCTAATTACGACGATAACCCAGCCACCCTGATACAAGAGATAAAGCGTATCAAGGCAAACAAGAAACGCTAAAAAGAGAATCGCTTTTTCGACAGTGCTAACTTTTAGTAGCCCAAGAGAGGTGGCGCGAGGAAGTCCCTTACGATCGGTGCGTTCAGCTTTTCTTTTTGTGTACGCTGCATCGTTTTCCATATTGGTAATGGCTTGCATCAGTATCGATAAGAGCGCCGTTGCCAGTGCAATAGACCAGTGAATACGATGAAGTTCCCAAAATGAAAACGCAAGACCTACAAAAACTGGGCACAGAGCAATCGCCCATGTTTTAGGCCGACAGCACATCATCCACGCTGCAAAAGAGTTCTTCTTAATCTCTTGAGAACTCATAGCACAAACTTTGCATTTTCCAATGCTGTAACTGCGCGATAAATCGCATCGAGTTGCTCTTGAGAGGTCACAAAGACGCTCGCTGTTAAAGCAAGATACTTCTTATTTTTCGAGTACTCTGAGTTAAGCGATGTTGGTGAAAAATCCGGATACACCGAGCTAATCGCAGCAACGACCTCTTCGGGGAAAGACTCTGTGTTATTGCCGATAATCTTAATCGGAAAGAGCGCAGGAAATTCGATAAGAGACTTCTCTTTTTTTTCAGAATCCATAATCATTTCTTCGGAGCGTAACTTTCTTCGGTCTTTAATCGCACCGTGTCAATTAAGCGGCTGATAAAGCCTCCTAAACCGATATCGTGTTTAGCATACAACGGAAAAGACGCAATGTGTTTTTGCTCAAACGTCACGTTAAGCGTTCCGACAAGCGTTCCTTGTTTAATCGGAGCAACAAGGGGAGCCATATAAACGACTTGTGTGGAAAAACCGCCTGTGCCGCGGGAAACAAGTAACTTATGGGGAACTGTGACCCAAACCGCACGCGAAAATCCGACTTCTAATTTATCGCGATTGCCTTTAACGACATCGAGGCGTGCAATCGTCGCATTGTCATCGAATAGTTTGATGGTTTCGTAATTGATCCACCCTTGCCTTAAAAGGTTAAAGGACTCATCGATGGTCTTTTCGCGATTTTTTCCCTGTAGTACGACGCTTATCAGAGAGCGTGGTACAACCTTGTTGCTTTCTGTTCTTAGCCACGAAGAGATGACGTTTAAATTGGAAGTTGAAGCCATCACGCCATTAATGCTCGAGCTCTTCCACAAAGAGAGATTTCCATTTTTTTGTGTGTGACCAGAAAAGGAAAACTCGGTTTCTGAAAACCACGCAAAGGCTGCAGGAAAATCGATGCGGATTTGATTTGCGAGTAAAGCTAAGTCGTGCGCAGATGTTGTCTGATTCGGTGCTGAAATAGGAAACGTAAAAAGAGAATCTTTCATGCCAATTTCTCTGGCATAAAAATTCATTTTCTCAACAAACGTTGCGTAAGAGCCTGAAAGAAAGAGCGCAACCGCTAAAGAGGAATCCTCAGCTCCGATTACAGCAATGGAGCGTAGCAGTGTTGTTAGAGGGACCTTCATTCCTGAGGCAAGATAAATTCGACGAGACGGAGAAATCTTCTTCGTATTCTCGAAATCCACCGTAACAACGGACTGTAATTTCTCTGGTCCCGAGGAAAGTTTGAGCGCCGTGTAAAGCGTCATAAGGCATGTTAAATCCTCGGGATTGACAATTTTGTGCGCATTCTTTTCAAAGATAAATGCGCCGCTTTCTCCGTCAATTAAAGCCGCAATTGGCGCTTCTGTCTGTGGTGCAGCGCACGTGAAGGCGGAAAAGACGAGGAAAAAAAGCGATAAACAAGAGAAAAGAAATTTTCTTAACATGGCGCCATTCTAAGGTTTTTCAGGGGATAACGCCGTAAGATTGCGTCTAGCGAACGTAAGCAAAAGAAACATGACAAATCCTGAAGAAGCGCTAAAAAAACTCCTAGGTTCTCAAATTGATGCTAGCTGGGTCAAATGCACAGCTAGCACGAACGATGATGTCAAGGAACTTTTAAAAGAAGCGAACGCTTCGAAAGTGATATTGCGCGTTGCCGATTATCAAACAAAGGGCCGCGGCACGCGAGGTCGAACTTGGGAAAACGAGGGCGACGCACTTTTGATGAGTGTTGGGCTAAGAGTTAGCGGTATTAAGCCTGAGATGATGCCATTTTTAGGTTGGCACTTAATGAAACTATTTCAAAAGATCGATCAATCTGTCCAAGTGAAATGGCCTAATGATTTATGGATTCATGAAAAGAAATTGGCGGGCATTCTTTGCGAAGCCGTACAAGGGCAAGGAGATCAAAACGGTATTGTTGTGGGCGTTGGGGTAAACCTTAAGGGAGAAAATCCCGAACATGCTTATATGCGCCTTGTAGGAACGAATAAAATTGTACTTTGCGCTCAAATGGTTCAGACGATTATCCAAGCGGTGACGAGTTTTTCAGAACAAAAGCTTGCAGAACTTTCTTTATGTTGGAAAGAGGGTGATGCGCTTTTTGGCAAGAAAGTAAGAGTGCTTGATGCCAATGGACTTACGTTTGAAGGAATTGAAAAAGGAATCGATAGGAAAGGCCATTTACTTCTTGAGATAGGGGGTAAATGCCTTTGTTTTTCGGATGCAACAGTCAGTGTCATTTAAGGAACAAAGATTGTGACGTTTTTATTGGTAGATTTGGGTAATACGGCACTGAAATGGTCGACATCCGAAACTCCTGATGAGCCACATACGTATGTGCATTCTGGGGCAAGTGCAGTTTCCGAAGATCTTCTTCACACGTGGTTAGATTTAAAACCACGGCGTGTGTTTGGCTGCATGGTTTCAAGCGAAGCACTCGCTTTGTCGCTAACGAAATTCTTTAATCGCTTCCAAATTAACTGGGAGTGGTTGCAATCGGAAAAAACCTTTGAAGGTCCCTTCTTTTTAGAAAATGGTTATGCCAACGTCCATCAACTCGGTAGCGACAGATGGCATGCGGCCATTGGTGCCGTGAGTTTATTTCCGAATGAGGCTCTCATTGTGGCGCAGCTTGGCACTGCCACAACAGTCGATACGGTTATCCCAACAGAAAAAGGAATGAAGTTTCTTGGCGGAAGAATCCTTGCAGGTCCCTCGCTAATGATTTCTGCTCTGACAAGCGCTACACAGTGCCGGTACGAGAAAATCGGCGAAAGCGTGCCGTTTCCTTTGAATACGACAGATGCCATTAGCACGGGAATTGTTGAAGCGCACATTGGCGTTTTTGAATTAGCGCGCCGCGCGCTTAGAGAAAAAGGGTTCGAGCCACGCATTGTTTTTGCTGGAGGTGCCGCTCCCTTAATGGCTCCCTACATTACAAAAGCCTTCCCTGATGCTGTTCAAAAGCACAATCTTGTGTTGCACGGCTTGGCTCTTCGAGCAAGATTAAGTTGAGGCAAACACATGAAAGTTCTTGCGTGGTTGTTCTCCATAATCCTTATTGCCATGGCCGGATATCTTGTCTACTTTGATAGACAAGACGCAGGCGAAATTGCCACGTTAACGGTTCCTTTGATGACAAAACCCAATGTTGGTAGAGTCGAAGAAGCCGAAAGCGAAGCCTTAGAAGGCGAGACATTGGCAAGCGAAGGGAGTGCGAAAAGTTGCTACGTGTGGGGCTCATTTTCTGAGGCTGCAACGCGGCAGATTGCTCCACGGCTACGCGAGCGAGGGCTAGATCAGAGCATGACAATTTGCGATGAGTTCTTGCCAGAAAAATACATTGTCTTTTTAGGCCCTTTGGAAAATCACACATCGCTTCGCGCTTTTGCTAAGCAACTGCGTCAACAGGGCTACAAAAAAGTGCGTCCGATTCAGCGCGGTGTTTTAGCCCCAGGCCTTGAGATTGCCGAGTTCGATAACGCTGAGCAGGCCGCAGCCTATATTGAATCTGGGAAGGCCCCCGAAATTTCAGGCATTCGTGTCGTGCAACGCTTAGGAGAACCCTCAGGGCGCGTGAATCTATTGTTCCAAGCGCTAGAAAAGTCACAAGCCGAAAAACTCGAACGACTCTCCAAAGACTACAAAGCCACAACGCTGAAAGCGTGCCCAAAAAACTAAGCGGCAAAACGCTTACTGAGTAAGTCCGGTAAATCCTCTAAGAACTTTTCTGCGTCGACGTGGTGTCGGTTTAAGGACTCTTGATTGGGCACACGCACTTTCCCGGCCCAAATGGCTTCAGGAAAGTACGCATCGTCAGCAAAGCGCGCGATGATGTGCCAGTGTAGGTGTGGCGTCATATTGCCAAACTCGGCAAGATTGACTTTCTCAGGCTTTAAATACGAGCGCATCACTGACTCGATAAAGAAGACGACGTCCATGATGTGGCGTTGCTC
Source organism: bacterium (assembly GCA_963656505.1). GTDB lineage: Bacteria > Pseudomonadota > Gammaproteobacteria > Burkholderiales > Burkholderiaceae_F > Duodenibacillus. The sequence goes on along the minus strand of CAVKJM010000003.1, from coordinate 21,608 downwards.
CTCGGTAGAGAGATCTGTCATCTCTTTTACATGTCGATTTAAGACGACACGAATGTAGCCAGGCAACTCGTGGCTTGCGGCATCGATGACATAAAGCACTTTATCGTGCCAAAGCTCCCGAGAATTGGGGCGCACACATAATTCACAAAATTCGCAATTCATTTTTCTACAAAAGAGGCGCTTGGCCTCTTAGCCTTTCACGCGAATTAAACTAAAACGTTCTCAATGCCATCCTTCTTAACAGTAGAGAGGAAGTCTTTGAGCCAGTTCTTGCCGAATTTTCTTCTCGCTAGTTCCACAACAAGGAATTCTGCGCTTGTTTTTGTGGACTGTGAGTACCGGCTCATGCCCTGAAAGCACCCTGGGCACGTCGTCAGAATGCGAATGTTTCCGTCGAACATGTCCTTAGTTAGTTCGGCTCGTGTCTGAAGAATATTTTCTTCTTTTCTAAAGCGAACCTGCGTTGCAATATCGGGGCGACCAACAGCAAATGTTCCAGACTCTCCGCAGCAGAAATCGGTCTTTAAGATGCGACTGCCGTCAGAAGGCTGAAGAAGCTTATTAACAACGTCCACGGGTTTACTCACAGAAAATGGTGTGTGGCACGGGTCGTGGTACATGTAACGGGCTTTCTCGTCGCCTGTGACAGAAAAGCCTTTTTCCGCCAAGTACTCATGAATGTCAACGAGGCGGCAGCCTGGGAAAATCTCTTCGAAGTGATATTCCTTTAACTGCTTAAGGCAGGTGCCGCAACTAACGACCACAGTCTTGATGTCTAAGTAGTTAAGCGTGTTGGCGATTCTGTGAAAGAGCACGCGGTTTTCTGTCACGAGTTTATTGGCAAGAGACCCTTGCCCGTTTCCCTTTTGCGGGTAGCCGCAGCACATGTAGCGCGGGGGCAAAACCGTTTGAATGTTGTTTTCATAAAGTAGGGCAAGCGTTGCAATACCCACCTCAGGGAAGAGGCGGTCATTGCCGCACCCAGGGAAGTACAACACCGCTTCAGAATTTGTCGCTTCTGGCTTACGAATAATCGGCACTGTTGTCGTATCTGTTAATCCGAGAGCGGCACGCAAGGTTTTACTCATGCGGGGCTTGGGTAACTTACGGTTCACAAGCGTAATGACCTGCTCAACAAAGGGCTGTTTGCCCGTGGTGTTGGGAGGCCGCTTTAACGCCGGTTGAATGGCCGCCGTCAGTAGGCGATTCGCATTGCGTTGCGCGCTAAAGCCAAATTGGATAAGTGCTTTTCTTGTGGCTTCAATTGCGGTGGGATTCTGAAGATTTAAGAAAGCCATGCCAGCGGCTTTTGCGGGCTGCAAGTGTTTTAATCCCGAATCGTGCAAGAGATCTCGCATGAGGATGGTGACTTCGCCAAAGTTAATCTTCACTGGGCACACGGGGCGACACTTCATGCAAAGCGTGCAGTGATCGGAGAGGTCTTCGATAGCCTCTAAGTGTCTGTGGCTTAAGCCGCGACGCGTCTGCTCTTCGTACAAGAAAGCTTCGATTAGCAATGAGGTCGCAAGAATCTTATTTCTTGGCGAGTACAAAAGATTGGCGCGCGGCACATGCGTGGTGCAACGCGGCTTGCACTTACCGCACCGTAAGCAGTTCTTAATTGCGTCGCTAATCGATTTGATTTGGTTTTGCTGCATCAAAAGCGATTCAGCGCCAAGTAAGTTAAAGCTTGGTGTGTAGGCGTTAGTCAGGCCACTTTCCTTGCGAAGTTTCCCAGCGTTAAAGTGCCGCTGCGGGTCAACGCGATCGAGATAAGCGTAGAAAGGCTGTAATTCTTTTTCGTCGATAAAGGCAATCTTTGTTAAGCCAATACCGTGTTCGCCTGTGATTGAGCCTCCGAGTTTTTTGGCGGCATTCATCACAAGTTCGATGGCCTTTTCGCCTAGTTGCATCATCGCGTAGTTATCGGAATTCAGAGGCACGTTCGTATGAACGTTTCCGTCGCCAGCGTGCATATGTAAAGCAATAAAGACGCGACCACGAAGAACCTTATTGTGGATAGCATCGATTTTTTCGATGAGTTCTTCGAAAATGTTGCTCGGGAAAAGCCGCAAAATCTTATCGCGAACTTCTGTGTGCCAAGAGATGCGAAGCACTCTGTCGTAAACAACATTAAAGAGTGTGCCATCGGCGCCATAGGGTTTTACGCGAGCAGCAGAAAGTTTTACGCCAAGCGGGCGTAACTTCACAACCGCATACTTTAAAGGCTCATCTAAGTTTTCAAGGATATAGGTCCAACGCTCGTGAACCTCGTTAAGAAGTTCGATTGCCTTTGGAATAGCCTCGTTTAAGAGTCCTTCCTTGGATTCTTCATCGTTTACAGGAATGGAGGGCGCTTTTGTCTTAAAGAAGTCCAAAGTCGCATTAACCATATCGAGTTTATTTTTTATCGAGCACTCGATATTGAATCGCTCACAGATGATGGTGTATTCGCCGATCTTCTCAAGCGGAATCACAACGTCTTCGTTTAACTTAAAGGCGTTGGTATGTGCGCTAATAGCAGCTGTGCGGCTACGTTCATTCCAGAACTGGAAGCGCTTTTCGGGCGTTTTTGCGATATAGCCTTCGCCGTTATGGTCTTTGCAGAGTGCAACGACTTGTTTACAGATTCTATCGAGCGCTGCATCGTCATCGCCGACGATATCGCCAACAAGAACCATCTTCGGGAATTCTGAGCGCTGTGTTTTTGGCGGATAACCGACCGCGTGCAAATAGCGATCGTCCATGTGCTCGAGACCAGCGAGCATGCAACCTTCGGGATGCGAATCCAAAAGCTTTGTGATGCCAACAATCGCAGGGCCCGCTTCGCTAGCGGCGCCAAAGAATTCCAGACACACCGTGCGCCCAAGTTTTGGCATGCGATGCAAAATCCATGTGGCTGAGGTAATTAAACCATCGCATCCTTCCTTTTGAACGCCAGGAAGTCCGCCTAAGAACTTATTGGAGACGTCTTTACCGAGACCTGCCTTTCTAAAGGTCGAGCCAGGAATCGTGAGGATTTCTTTTTTGAGAATCTCGGCTTTGGCAGGATCTTTTTCTAAACCGTTGCGGGTTGTGATTTCCCAGGTAACCGTCTTTTGCTTATGGATTTTGTCTAGATTGTGATTTAAGCGCACAACATCGACCCAGTTGCCCGCTGGGTTAACAAGCCTGTAGCTTGCTAGGTTATCAACCGCTGTTCCCCAGAGACAGGCTTTCTTGCCGCCCGAGTTTTCACTGATGTTTCCACCGATCGTGGAGCTATCTGCGCTTGCTGGGTCAACAGAAAAGACTAAGCCTGCAGCAGATGCTGCTTGCATCACACGGCGTGTAACAGCGCCTGCTCCCGTGCTAATGACAGAAGTGGTTGAGGTAAGTCCCGGCAGTGTTTCTTCAAACACAGGGCCCACGTAGTCGAGCTTTTCCGTGTTAATCACGGCGCTTAAAGCGCTCATCGGAACGGCGCCGCCCGTATATCCTGTGCCGCCGCCACGCGGGATAATTACGAGGCCTAAATCGATACAAGCGCGGACAATACCAGGGATTTCCGATTCGCTATCGGGCGTTAAAACAACAAAGGGGTATTCGATACGCCAGTCGGTGGCGTCCGTGACGTGAGAAACGCGCGTAAAGGGATCAAAACGGATGTTATCTTTATGCGTGATTCGTTTTAAGCGACGCAGGACACTAGCGCGTAACTTAATAGTTTCTGAAAAACTTTTTTCAAACTTATCGACAGCAACTGCTGCGTTTTCGATAAGTTTTCCAACTTCGGCGTCCCCGGTTTTATCTGCCATACGCCGTTTGTCCATTTCTGTGAGACGATGGCGCAGCGCTTCAACTAAAAGGCGTCTTCTTCTTTTGTCGTTAAGAAGGTCCTCTTGTAGATAGGGGTTTCTTTGGACAACCCAAATATCGCCAAGCACTTCAAAAAGCATCCGCGCAGATTGACCTGTACGTGTTAATGATCGAAGACTCGCTAATAAGGTCCAACTGTTTTCGCCAAGAAGACGAACCACGATTTCCTTATCGGAAAAGGACGTGTAGTTGTATGGAATCTCACGAACTCGTGCAGCCTGTGAAGTAACGGACTCTTTTGGAGTAATTTCGGTTTTCATAGTGACAAAGCAACAAGGACAAAATAGAGTTGTCCATTGTACAGACTAGTTAGAGGGGTTGCGGATGAGTCGATTGCTAGAAATCGGACGTTCAACAAGCCTAAAAAGCCCTGATCCGTCATCGAGAATGTCGTAACACCACTTAAGATTGCCTCGGAGGTCTTCAAGCCAAGCCCCAGAGGGAATCCCCAATTCATCAACATTTGTGTTAAGAAAGGTTTCTGCCTCGTGGGGAGTGGCGAAATCTTCCACAAATTCCCCGTAATCGAGAATCACCTGAACAACAAGATCTCTTCGCATCGCATCCTCTTTTTTTTTAGGGAAGTCGAGAAACGATACGAGCTAAGGCTCGAGATAAGTTCTCAACATACTCTAAATGCAAGGCTTCATCGGGCCCGTGCGCATTCGAATGGGGCCCTAAGACGCCTGTGAGTAAGAACTGAGCCACAGGGCATGCCGCTTCTAAGGTATCGAAAATTGACAATGAGCCGCCTTCGCCAGAATAAATCGCAGGGCTCGCAAAAACCTCAGAACTTGCCTCTTTGACGATTTGGGTAAACCAATCGGTTTCCGCTGGTGCGTCCCAACCCTTAAAAGAATAGGTCCCGAGCAGTTCAACTTTGGCTCCAAAGGGAGGGGCGGCTAAAAGTGTTTTCTCAAGCGCCTTCTGCGCTGCGGCGGGGTCCACTGTAGGAGGAAGCCTCATAGAAAGCCGTAGCGATGTTGAAGCGCGCAAAACGTTACCGCCTTCTCCAATGCTTGGAAGACCATCTGCGCCGATAATCGCTAACTGAGGTAGCCACGTTTGCGCTAAAAGAGCCTCTTCTGTGTTGTCTCCCCGCATCACGGGTTTATCAATCCACGGAAAATCATTAGCGAGGCTTTGAATCACACGAGCCTTTTCTTGAAGTTGCGTAATACGAGCAACCGGGATTTCCGTAGCGTAAAAGGCTTTACCTAGAATTTTTCCTGAGCTGCTATCTTCTAAGCGCTCAAGAAGGTGACGCGCAATCATGAAGGAATCAGGCACGACGCCTGAGGCTGTTCCCGAGTGCACACCGTGCTCTAAGACACTAACTTTCAATGTCGTTCCAAGAACGCCGCGAAAGTTCGTGGTGATGCAAAAGTGCTTGTAATCGATGCAGCCAGCGTCTAACACAAGAACAAGAGAAACGCCCGTGAAGCGCTCGCGCAATTGATTGATCCAGTAGGGAAAATCAGGAGAGCCTGATTCTTCGCCTGTCTCAAAAATGCCAAAAAGGCGAGGATGCTCGTTGCCGCTTTCTTCTAAGGCCTTGGCAATGCTAATGGCCGCGTAAAAGCTGTAGCCGTCGTCTGCTGCGCCGCGCCCGTAAAGAATGCCATTTTCTAGCGAAGCGGTAAAAGCAGAACGATTATTTGCCCAGTCGTTTGTTGCAGGTTGCTTATCAAGGTGACCATAGAAAAGCACATCACCATGACTACTCGAATTCTTTGAAGCAGGAATCTCGAAAAATAAGAGAGGCGTCTTTCCTTTGGCTTCGAGAATTTCAATGTGAATCTCACTAAGAGCATTTTCGGCAAAAGCTTTGGCTTCTTTTAGCGAGCGAAGTAGCTCGCCGTGCTCTTCCCAGTCGGAGTCAAAGTCAGGCGAGAGACTTTTAATGGAAATGAATTGTTTTAAGCCTTCAAGGGTCTCTTTTTTCCAAAGAGCATGGAGCAATGCATCAGTTTTTGTATACACAGGAAATTACCTCTGAATAACAAAAGAGGAGGTACCAAGAAGATTGGAGATCTTCTTGGATAAGAGTTGAGCGTTTTCGCGGGTTTCTTCAGAACCAATGAGAACGCGATAGAGTTTTCCGTCAAGGAGAACTTCGACGCGTTGCGTAACTTCTTGCTCAGAAAGCATCATTTCCGCGTGAGCGGCGACTTCTCGCGCATTCGTTTCATTTGAGAAGGCCCCAATTTGCACTCGCCACGTTGGAGTAAGAGGTGCGCTCGAAGCCGCCGAGCTTGCCGTTTCTTCTTGATTTAACAGTTCCCCGATTGCGTCTTTGGGTTCTTCTTGCGTTAAAGCCTCAGAACTAGGTTCTTCTGTTGTAACTGTCCCTGAATCAATCTCAGGGAGATTTTTCTCGGCAGATTCCACGGCCTCAGGCGCATTTTCTGTGGTAGGAGCGCTCTCAGCAAGTGCAGTTGCGGGTTCTTCGGTTTGCGGTATCGCAGAAGGAATCGCAGCAAGAGTATCCGTCGCAGGAAGCTCTGTCTCTTTAGGCGCTTGCGCCACAACGATGGGTTCGGAAGGCGTCTCTATAGGCGCCGTTTCAACCGTGTAGGCCTTGCCGCTTGCGATATCGCGACGCGTGATGCGTTCAATCTTGACTCGTGTGGTTCCCGCTTTGTGATAGCCCAACTTCACGGCAGCCGCATAACTCATATCGATGGCGCGTCCTCCAAGAAATGGGCCTCGGTCGTTAACGCGAACAATGACGCTTTTACCGTTTTTTAGGTTTGTCACGCGTGCGTAACTCGGAAGTTCCATCGTCGGATGGGCCGCTGTCATCGCAAACATGTCGTAGCGTTCACCAATAGCGGTTTTTCTGCCATGAAACTGTTTGCCGTACCAGCTTGCAATGCCAACTTGCGTGAATTCTTTGTCGCCTGTCATGGGGTAGTAGCGTTTTCCCATCACGGTGTAAGGGCGACTTGCTGCCTTCGAGGGTTTCTCGACCTTAAGTTTCACGATTTCATCAGAACTCAGTGAATGATGTGAATCGGGAGGCCCATCGTGGTCATAGAACTTACCTGCTTTACTCAGTAGCGACGGCCCCGAGCAGCCTGTTAGCAGGAGGCTAGAGGCAAGGCAGTAGATAAAAATATGTGTGCGGCTCAAAAAAGTCATATGCGTCAAAGCATAACCAAAATTGCGAAGCTTTTAAAAAGATAAAGCCTCTAAAGCCGAAAGGATAGCGCTAATACTGAGAAAACAGGGGCAATAGACTATGATTGCAGTTTGAAAACGACCTAGGGGCCAAAAAGAACACAATTGACCCGTCGGGGTTTTGTTTGTCCACGATTTTGATTAGATGGGTTTTCTTATGACTCTTGCTTTAGAGGACATTTATCGCATTGCTGAACTTGCTCATATCGATATCAATCAAGAGCAGGCTGTGAAAATGCAAGGCGAACTCAATGACATTTTCCAAATGATCGAGCGCATTCAAGCGGTCGATACCAACAATATCGAGCCGATGATGCATCCGCACGACGATACGCAGCGCTTGCGCGACGATGAAGTGGTTTTTGGTAACAACCGCGAAGAAAACATGAAAAACGCCCCAGAAAGCTATGAGGGCCTATTCATTGTTCCTCGTGTCGTCGAATAGGAGAGGAACAATGTCAGAGAATCAATTTCATACGGTCGTTGAGCTATCGCAGGCCTTGCAGAAAAAAGAGGTGAGCGCTGTTGAACTTGCTAAAGACTATTTAGCGCGCATTGAAAAAGAAAAAGCGCTCAATTGCTTTTTGGATGTTCGTCCTGAGGTAACACTCGAGCAAGCGAAGGCAGCCGACAGTTGCATTGCCGAAGGAAAAGCTGGCCGCTTAACAGGCATTCCTATTGCGCACAAAGATATCTTTGTCACAAAAGAGTGGGCCTCAACGGCAGGAAGCAAGATGCTCGAAGGCTACATGAGCCCCTTTGATGCCGCGGTTGTTGCGAAGTTAAAAAATGCCGGAATGGTTACCCTTGGCAAGCTCAATTGCGACGAATTTGCGATGGGATCGGCCAACGAAAATTCTGCTTACGGGAAAGTTTTTAATCCGTGGGACCCTAATGCTGTTCCTGGAGGAAGCTCTGGCGGATCTGCGAGCTGCGTAGCCGCTGGTCTTGCCCCGATTGCAACAGCAACCGATACGGGTGGTTCGATTCGTGAGCCCGCAAGTTTCTGTGGTATCACGGGTGTGAAACCGACTTACGGTCGTCCAAGCCGCTTAGGCATGATTGCATTTGCGTCAAGTTTGGATACGGCTGGCCTCATGGCCCACACCGTTGAAGATATCGCCTGGGTCTTAGGTGAAATGGTCGGTTTTGAGCCTTGGGACTCGACAAGCGAAAACGCTCCGACAGAAGACTTCACACGAGACTTAGATAAGGGCGTAAAAGGGTTGCGTATCGGTGTGCCTCGCGCGTGGTTTACGCAGGAATTAGACCCTGAAGTTCGCGCCGCTTTGGAAAAAGTGATTGCCGAATACGCTTCTCAGGGCGCAGAAATTGTTGACGTGGAACTACCGAACGCGGGTTTGGGTGTTTCGGTTTACTACGTTGTTGCCTGTGCTGAAGCCAGTTCCAATCTCTCTCGCTTTGATGGCGTGCGTTACGGGTATCGCGCCAAGGACTATGGCGACATTCAGGACATGATTAAAAAGAGCCGTAACGAAGGGTTAGGCGCCGAACCCAAGCGTCGTATTCTGATTGGCACGTATGTGCTCTCTCACGGCTACTACGACGCTTACTACATCAAGGCGCAAAAGGTGCGTCGCTTGATTGTCAATGAGTTTGCTGAGGCCTTTAAAAAGGTCGATGCGATTTTAAGTCCTGTGACAACATCAACCGCTTTTGACTTTGGGGCTAAGAGCGACCCTGTGACAGCGTACCTTGGAGACCTTTACACGGTTCCTGCTTCGTTGGCTGGATTGCCGTGCATGAGTTTGCCGTGTGGTATTCACAGCAATGGCCGCCCCATTGGCGTGCAACTGGCTTGCCCGCGATTTGCTGAAGCCAAGATGTTACGCATTGCCAATGCCTATCAGCAGGCCACGAAGTGGCATTTGTGCCACCCTGAGAAACACCAATAAGCAACGGAGAGAAAGACATGCAGTGGGAAGTTGTCATTGGATTAGAAACGCACGTTCAACTCTCGACGAATTCGAAAGTTTTTTCTGGAGCGTCGACCGCTTTTGGTGCAGAGGCAAATACGCAGGCTTGCTACATTGATTTGGCCTTGCCTGGCGCGTTACCGGTTTTAAATCGCGGTGCGGTTGAAAAGTCGATGAAGTTTGGATTGGCTATCGGCGCTGAAGTTGCAGAGCGCTCGATTTTTGATCGAAAAAATTATTTTTATCCCGATCTTCCAAAGGGCTACCAAATTAGCCAATTTGAGCACCCGATTGTTAAGGGCGGACGTTTGACCTTTACAGTCGAACCGAAAGATGGGGAGCCCTATTTAAAGACAATCAATTTAACGCGTGCTCACTTAGAAGAAGACGCGGGTAAAAGTAATCACGGCGTCTTGCGCGGCAAGTCAGGTATGGACTTAAATCGTGCAGGAACACCGCTATTGGAGATTGTCACAGAGCCAGAATTACGTAGCTCAGCAGAGGCTGTCGGGTACGCTAAAGCGCTGCACGCCCTTGTGGTGTGGTTAGGAATCTCACACGGCAATATGCAAGAGGGTAATTTCCGGTGTGACGCAAACGTTTCTGTGCGCCCCGTGGGTGAGACAAAGTTTGGTACGCGCTGCGAAATCAAAAACATCAATTCCTTTAAGTTCTTACAAGACGCCATCGACTACGAAGTACGGCGCCAGATTGATGTGATTGAAAATGGGGGAAAGATTATTCAGGCCACGCGTTTGTACGATCCTGATAAGAACGAAACCCGTCAGATGCGTAGCAAAGAAGACTCGATGGATTATCGGTATTTCCCAGATCCCGATCTGCTTCCGCTCTACATTAGCCCAGAGTGGAAAGCGAGGGTTTTAAGCGAGATGCCTGAGCTTCCCGATCAGATGAGAAAACGGTTTGTCGCCGATTTCGGTCTTACCGAATATGACGCGGCAGTTCTCACCTCGAGTCGCGATATCGCCGATTACTTCTGTGAGGCAAGCGAGACACTCAAGGATAAGAAACTTGTTGCCAATTGGGTCATGGGTGAGGTCGCAGCTGCCGTGCACGGCACAGAGGGACTCGAATTTAAAACCTGTCCCGTGAAAGCTCCGACACTTGCAAAGATTTTGACGCGATTGGCCGATGGCACGGTTAACGCCAAGGGTGCCAAGCGTCTCTTTAGTTTGCTTTGGGAAGGATCGGCAGAAGAAGTTGATGCCTTAATTGAAAAAGAGGGGCTAAAACAGATTTCTGATGCCGGAGCCATTGAACCGATTATTGACGAAGTTCTCCAAAAGAATGCGGCGATGGTCGAAGAGTTCCGCAGCGGAAAACAAAAGGCCTTTAACGCGCTAGTCGGTCAAGCGATGAAAGCGACAAAGGGCAAAGCCAATCCGCGCCAAGTAAACGAAATCTTGCGTAAGAAACTCGCTGGATAGTTTTTAAAGAACCACGAGAGAGGCGCTTCTCTCGTGGGCTAAAAAAGCACGAGGAGCCACGCTATGTTGAAAGTGACAACCTTTAACGCCAATGGCATCCGATCTGCATCAAAGAAAGGATTCTGGACGTGGTTTGACACGCAGGATTCTGACATTTTGTGCGTGCAGGAACTTAAGGCGCAGCTTGCCGATATCCCCGAAGAATACAAAGCCTTCAAAAACTACAAGGCATGGTTTCATTGCGCCCAAAAGCCGGGTTACTCAGGTTCTGGATTGTGGTCGCGCGTTACGCCAGAAAACGTCCAAATCGGTTTTGGCGTCAAAGAGTTTGATGATGAGGGTCGCTACGTGCGAGTCGACTTTGAAAAGCTCTCTGTGATTTCTGTTTATTTTCCATCGGGCACAAGTTCAGAGGCTAGACAAGCAGCCAAATATCGTTTCTTAGATGCTTTTGCGCTTCACATGGATTCGTTACGTAAGGCAGGGCGCGAGATCCTTGTCTGTGGGGACGTGAATATCGCTCATAACGAAATCGATCTAGCTAATTGGAAGGGAAACCTCAAGCACACGGGGTTCTTGCCTGAAGAACGTGCCTGGCTTACCACCTGCTTTACTGAGCGAAACTGGGTCGATGTGTTTCGTAAGATTGATACGCGCCCAGGGCAATACACCTGGTGGAGCCAACGCGGCAGAGCACGAGAGAAAAATGTTGGGTGGAGAATCGACTATGAGATTGCCACACCCAAATTAGCCGAGAGCGCAAGAAAAGCCGCTATTTACGCGAAAGAAAAGTTTTCCGACCACGCTCCTTTAACCATTGAGTACGATGGAGACTGGCTCTAATGGAACTTGAGCAAATGCTTTTTACGCAAGGCTTTGGTACGCACCACGAGTGCGAGGGCCTAATTGCTCAAGAAAGAGTGATGTTTGATGGAAAGACCATCACTGACCCAGAAGCGATAGTTCAACCTGAAGGAAAGAGTTTTACTGTCGATGGGGTTTTGTGGCCATATTGCGAAAAAGCAGTTCTTATGATGAATAAGCCCGCAGGCTACGAGTGTTCGACTAAGCCACGGGATTATCCGAGCGTCTTAAATCTATTGCCTTCGCCATTGCGGCGCCGCGGGGTGCAGCCTGTGGGGCGGCTTGACGCAGACACAACAGGCCTTCTTTTACTGACCGATGATGGTGTGTTAAACCATCGCTTAACGCACCCGAAGCACAAAATCGAAAAGCGTTATCGTGTTCAGTTAAAGCATAAGGCAACCGAAGTGCTTATTGAAAAGCTTCTTTCTGGCGTATTGTTAAGAGATGAGAATGAAACGCTTCTTGCAAAGAGTTGCGAAATTCTTTCGGATAACGAAATTTCGATGACGATTACAAGCGGCAAATACCATCAAGTAAAACGCATGATTGCGGCTGCTGGAAATCGCGTCGAGGCATTAAAGCGCGAGGCGTTTGCAGGATTGATGCTTCCGGCGGATTTAGAGCTTGGAAAGTGGCGCTGGGTTTTTGAAGGGCCAAAAGTTTAATGACAACAAATGAACCCAAAATTGGATTGCGTAAGGCTTTGTCGATTTACACAAAGCCCGCGACGTTACGCATGCTCTTTTTGGGATTTTCCTCGGGGCTTCCGCTCCTTCTTGTCTTAGGAACACTAGGCTTTTGGCTTCGAGAATCTGGTGTGGATTTAAAGACCATCGGCTTTATGAGTTGGGTTGGCCTTTGCTGGGGCATGAAGTGGCTTTGGGCTCCTTTGGTCGATCGGCTCAGACTTCCTTTTTTAACGAAAACTCTTGGTCGTCGTCGTGCTTGGCTTTGCTTGGCGCAAGTCGCGTTGATGATTTCGTTAGCGCTTTTAGCGTTCACAGATCCCACAAAAAATGTGACAAGCGTTGTAATCCTTGCAACGGCCACAGCCTTTTTTGGTGCAACGCAAGATATTGCAATCGATGCTTACCGTATTGAAAGCGGCACAGAAACAGAACAAGCCGCTTTTGCCGCGGCCTATCAAACGGGCTATCGCGTTGCGATGATTTGGTCTGGTGCGGGAGCCCTTGCGATAGCAGGAGCATTTGAAGAAAGCCTCATCGGAGGCTGGAGAATCGCCTACCTTGTGATGTCAGCAAGTATGCTTGTTGGATTGCTGACAACGCTTCTTAGCCCACAGGAAACACAAAAGAACGTCGTCGCGCCTGTTCGTTCGTTTACAGAGTGGTTCTATCAAGCCGCCTGTATGCCCTTTATCGACTTTTTCTCGCGTTACGGCTGGTGGGCGTTGGTGGTTTTAGGCTTAATTGCCACCTATCGCATTAGCGATGTTGTAATGGGCGTGATGGCCAATCCTTTCTATCAAGACTTGGGATTTACTAAGCAAGAAGTGGCAGCCGTCAGCAAAGTCTTTGGCGTCATCATGACGCTATTGGGTGCTTTTATTGGCGGCGTTGTAGCGATGCGAATTGGTGTGATGAAAACGCTTTTTGCAGGAGCCCTTTTATCATCGGCGACCAATCTCTTGTTTTCTATCTTAGCGGGCCTTGGTCACGATTTAACGTTCTTAATTTTTACAGTGAGCGCAGACAATCTTGCGGGAGGCTTGGCAAGCGCCGCATTCGTTGCCTATCTATCAGGATTAACCAACAAAGCGTATTCGGCAACGCAATATGCGCTCTTTTCTTCGGTGATGCTTTTCTTGCCGAAACTCTTAGCTGGGTTCTCGGGCCTTGCTGTTGAATCAATCGGCTATGCGCATTTCTTTACCGCAACAGCCGCGCTGGGGATTCCTGTTTTATTTCTCGTCATCCTCGCAGGGCGCGCGAGAAAAGAGTTGATGCAAGATAACTAAAAGGTCAGTCTTATTACGAGAGGCGTGTGACCTCAGCGATTTCTCCGACGCAGGCTTGAATATCGGAAAGCGCTTCATCGAGGCTTGCGAAAACAATGCCTTCGTCAATCGAATTTATGAGCTCTGTTGTCGCATCGTCGTCTTTGGCTAAATCCGCATAGCGCAATAGTCCCACAAGGGCAGCTTTGACTGAGTCATTTGGATTTTTCGTCAGCTCTGGCCACTGGCAACAAGCAAGCAAGACGCCGTTGGAAAAGGGACGCAAGGGCGCTAAGAAGTCGTCACTTTCTTCATCATCAAAGATGATGGGGTCAATCGGTTTACGCGCAAGGATACTCGCCTCAAGTTCAGCACCGCGCCTAAAAATGAGATCACGTAAAAGCGAACCGCGCGGGATTTTCTCTAAAACAATGCGATGAGCTTCAATATCAAGAATTAAGTTAAACCAGTCGCTAGAGGCCGGAGGCTTTTTCATCAGGGCAATTGCCGTGAGAAACCCATCGAGCATATCGGGTTCCATCGGGAGATAAGGCTCGGGAATGGACGCGAGAAGCTCACCTAAGGTCTCGATTTCAGTCAAACTTAGAGGCGCTTTTTTCATGGCTATCACTGAAGATGTAGACCAAATGTAGCCACGGCTTCATTGAGCTTTTCCGTGTTTCTCATATGCATAATCTTTTTAAGCTCTTTTTCGCACGTAGCGCAATCGGTATTCAAAATCTTTTCTTTTAATCCTAGGATGCGACCACTTTGCATAGAGAAGTTGCGTAAGCCAAGACCCAATAGAAGTTCGAGCATTTCAGCTTCACCTGCGATTTCGCCGCAGATATTGACGGGAACTCCAGCAACGTGCGCAGATTTTGTCACGTGGCGCAACAAGAAAAGCACCGCTGGGTGTCTTGCTGCACTTAGGTGATTAAACGACGGATCGTGGCGGCTATTGGCTAGCGTATGTTGAATCAAATCGTTTGTTCCAAGGCTAATGAAACTTACCTTCGGCAAGAAAGCCTGAATCCAAATGGCCGCTGCGGGTACTTCAATCATGACGCCAATTGGAATGTCCTTTTTATATTTCACGCCACGTTTTTCGAGATCTTCCTCGGCTTTTTTAAGCCGCTCACGCGCGAAATCAATTTCGCTCGGATGCACAACCATCGGGAAAAGAAGGCGTGCCTCAGAGCCTGCCGCGGCGCGCAAAATGGCACGCAACTGCGTATCAAAAAGATCGGGGTGAGACTGGAAAAAGCGCAACCCTCTTTTCCCTAAACTTAAGGCAATCTTTTCAGCGGTAGTTAAATTGAATTCGTCACGAGCCGAACTTTCAAGAAGTTTGTCGTCTCCTAAGTCCATCGGGAGATAAGGCTCGGGAATGGACGCGAGAAGCTCACCTAAGGTCTCGATTTCAGTCAAACTTAGAGGCGCTTTTTTCATGGCTATCACTGAAGATGTAGACCAAATGTAGCCACGGCTTCATTGAGCTTTTCCGTGTTTCTCATATGCATAATCTTTTTAAGCTCTTTTTCGCACGTAGCGCAATCGGTATTCAAAATCTTTTCTTTTAATCCTAGGATGCGACCACTTTGCATAGAGAAGTTGCGTAAGCCAAGACCCAATAGAAGTTCGAGCATTTCAGCTTCACCTGCGATTTCGCCGCAGATATTGACGGGAACTCCAGCAACGTGCGCAGATTTTGTCACGTGGCGCAACAAGAAAAGCACCGCTGGGTGTCTTGCTGCACTTAGGTGATTAAACGACGGATCGTGGCGGCTATTGGCTAGCGTATGTTGAATCAAATCGTTTGTTCCAAGGCTAATGAAACTTACCTTCGGCAAGAAAGCCTGAATCCAAATGGCCGCTGCGGGTACTTCAATCATGACGCCAATTGGAATGTCCTTTTTATATTTCACGCCACGTTTTTCGAGATCTTCCTCGGCTTTTTTAAGCCGCTCACGCGCGAAATCAATTTCGCTCGGATGCACAACCATCGGGAAAAGAAGGCGTGCCTCAGAGCCTGCCGCGGCGCGCAAAATGGCACGCAACTGCGTATCAAAAAGATCGGGGTGAGACTGGAAAAAGCGCAACCCTCTTTTCCCTAAACTTAAGGCAATCTTTTCAGCGGTAGTTAAATTGAATTCGTCACGAGCCGAACTTTCAAGAAGTTTGTCGTCTCCTAAGTCCATCGTACGCAGTGTCACAGGCTTCGTTTTCATCGGGCGAATCACGCGGCGATAGGCTTCGAGCTGCTCTTCTTCAGAAGGAAGCGTTTTCCGATTCATAAAGAGGAATTCGCTTCGATAAAGCCCAATTCCTTCGGCACCTGCGTTTACCGCATCGTTGGCATCTTCAGGCAAAGAGACGTTAGCAAAAAGATGAATTTGCACCCCATCTTTTGTTATAGCGGGAGTCGCGCGCAGTTTCTTAAGACGAGCGCGCAGTTTTTTCTCTTCGCGAATTTGTTCTTTGGCCGCATCAAGTGCCTTTTCATCGGGAAAGAGCGTGACGATGCCATTGGTGGCATCAAGTAGGACAGGGCAATCGGTTTCGACGGCTTGCACGGCGCCTGCTGCACCCACGATTACAGGAATCTCTAGCGTACGAGCAAGAATGGCTGTGTGAGAAGTCGCTGAGTCAGCTTCCAAAACAAGTCCCGAGAACTCCTCATCATAACGGCGCTTTAAAACAACGATATCGGCGGGACTTAATTTTTCGGCAAACAAAATAATGCAATCGTCGCCGATGGAAAGCTCGACGTCATCGCTTAATTGACGACGTCCCGTGAGGACTCGCTGAATTCGATCGAACACATCGCTAATGTCTTCGACACGTTCGGCTAAATACTCGTCATCGATTTCGCTAAAGGTTTTGCGTAGCTCTTCAAGCTTAAGTTCAAGAGCCCACTCGGCGTTAACGAGACGCTCACCGATAATGTCTTGTGTGCTCGTAATCAGAGACTCATCACAAAGAATTTGCAAATGCATCTCTAAAAAGGCAGTTGCCTCCGCTGGGGCCCCGTCCATTGGGTCGTCAACGAGTTTTTCTAATTCTTGTGTGACAGCGGTAAACGCGCCACGCAAACGTAACGACTCGGAGCGCACCTTTTGTTTGTCGATAGCAAAGTGTGGGATGTTTAAAGATCCCGGTGTGCACTTTTGCGCTTTACCGACCGCAACGCCAGCGTGAATGAGAATGCCGTGAAATGTTTGTGGCGCAGGAGCGGCGGGAGTTCCTTCTTTTGTTGCGGCCTCGCTTGCAGTGTCAGCCGGTTTTGCTGGAGCCTTTTTCGCTTCAGCGTTTTCTGCTGGAGCCGCAGCTTTCGGCGTCGTTGTTTTTGCCTCTGGGCTCGGAGCAGTACTCGCTTTCGGAGCGGTCTTTTTTTCATCTGTTACTGGTGTAGGAATATTGTCAGCCATCGCTATTCCTCCTCTCCGAACCGAGATTCAAACAAAGCGACAATGGAGTCGCACGCGGCGATTTCATTGACGCCTTCAAATTCTAATCGCAACACATCGTTGTGTTTGGCGCCAAGTGTCATCACAGCAAGAATAGATTTAGCGTCGGCGCACTTCTCGCCTTTTTTGATGCGAATCGCGCATTCAAAAAGATTGGCGGTTTTTGTAAGAAGCGCCGCTGGGCGGGCGTGAAGCCCTAATTGATTTTTGACGGTAACGGTTTTGACAAGCATGTCGAGAAAGCCACTATTTTTTTGAGATGACGTAATAGTAGTGATTCTTTGCCCTTTGGCAAAGGGCAAAGCAAAGAAGAGCACGGATTTTTAAAGTGCGAAGCGCCTTTTTTATGCGGGTTCGTCGGCTTTTTTCAGCGTGATGCCGAAGCTGCCGGCTTCTTTTACGAGAGCACAGAGCTGATCGAAAGCCTTATGGCGATGGCAAACGGCCGTGAGAACCATCGGAAGATTGACTCCGGTAATGAGAGCCGTATCGGCATGACGCAAAAGCTGCTCTGCGATATTCGCAGGAGATGCTCCGATAACGTCAGTAAGAATCAGAGTCGAAGTTCGTTCAGGCAAATCAGAGCCAAGCTTAGCGCTAATGGAGTCTGCAATCGCTGCGGTGTCCGCGTCAGGGCTAACATCAACAGCGGTAAGACTACGCAAGCTATGCTCATCGTTACCGTAAACGTGCATGGCACACTCTTTTAAAGCAGAGGCCAATGGCGCATGGGCGATAATCAAAATAGAGTTCGTCACAAAGAGCCTTATAAGAATGAATCGGACTTAGATTGTATCGTCTCGATTCTTGTACCTAGAGGGCTAAAACAGGATTAAAAGAGGGTAATTTGTGATAACATGCAGCATCTTGCAGGAAATATCTGGTAACTTTCAGTAATTTGCAGTTACTAAGAAGATATCCTATTTCGAAAACTTCGTTGTAAGGAAGCCACAATGGCGTTGCTTGAGTTCCGGTCTAAGGCGGCTGGCGGCTTTTTTCTGATGCCAGAGACCTTTAAAGAGGTCTGTAAAGTGATTTCTCGGCCCTATGCCGAGAGCGGAAGTTGGCCCGCAGAGGACCTTCAAGGGATTCTTCAGGCGTTAGAGGCCGAAGTTTCTCGCGAAAAAATCACGCGTAAGCACATTGAGGAGACGATGCGCCAAAAATCCCTGGCAGGCCGCGACTACGAAGCCTTTGAAAAAGAAGAAGAGCAGCGGCGCGCCTTTGAAAATCAGGTGAGTTTCGGCATGCGCACCTTCCCTTTACGAGAAATGCTTCAAGCCGCAATCAAAAAGCGAGTTTCCGTGATGTGGGGCGTTCCTTAAACGCGCCAGAAGTCTCGGGTAAATAAGACAAAGACGGTCACAATCTCAAGGCGACCGACGAGCATACACACGTCACAAAGCCAGAGTTGCGCCACAGAAAGCGTCCCGTAATTGAGCGCGGGACCGACGTTAGCGAGCCCAGGGCCCGTATTCGTTAAGCACGCAAAGACAGCCGTAAAGGCCGAGGCCGCATCGAGACCTGTGGCAATAAGACACAGACTTGCGCCAATTAAGGTTGCAGCCCAAAGTAGCACGAAGTTCAACACCATAAAAACGATGTTATCGGGAATCGGAACACTATTAATGCGTAAGGGTACGACGGCTTTCGGGTGTAGCGTCTGTAAAAAGCCTCGTGAAAGTTGCTTTAAAACAATAAGCGCTCGCATCATTTTGATGCCGCCTCCGACGCTACCCGAGCAGGGGCTAAATGCCGCTAGGCAAAGCATCAGGGTTGTAGCGGTTACGGGCCAGTGGCTGTAATCTGTGCTACTAAAGCCCGTGGTGGAGGCAACGCTTACGACATTAAAAAGCGCATAAAGAAACGCCTCAGCAGTTGACTCGTAACTGTCGTGGAAGGCAAGGATTCCCGTGACAATCAAAATGCCAATGAAAAGGACAATAAACCAGGCTCTAGCTTCAGGATCTTGAAAGTAAAGCGCAAAGTTTTTGCGGCGCCAAGCTAAAAAGTGCAGGGTAAAACTTAAGCCACTTAAAAGCATAAAGACGATGCAAACGAGGTCAACCGCCGAGCTTGACCAAAAGGCAAAACTCGCATCATGCGAAGAAAAGCCACCGAGACTTACTGTGGAAAAAGAATGTACGAGCGCATCAAACCAGCTCATTCCAGCGATTTTGTAGCCCAAAAGACAAGAAAGCGTTAAGGCAAAATAAATCCACCAGAGCCCTTTAGCGGTACTTGCGATGCGAGGGGTGAGTTTTGTTACTTCAACGGTGGCGCCAATTTCTGTACTTGTCACCGAAGACTTATTTGTTCCGATGCCAAATAAAGGCGAAATCGAAGGGATGGCTTGGCACAAATTGACGAACCGAAATAGCTGCGAGCCGCCCACACTCATCAAAGGCAACAAGGCAATTGCCAAAATAAGGATTCCCATGCCGCCAAGCCAACTTAAAAGAGCGCGCCACAAAATAATCGATTCTGGGAGGTGATCGACGGAAAAAACCGTCGCACACGTCGTTGTGATGCCACTCATGGCCTCAAAATAGGCTTGAGAAAACGAGATTTCTGGTGCGTAGGCTAAAGGGAGCGAGGCAAAAACGGGCAAGATAGCCCAAAGTAGCGTTGCCAAAAGAAAGCCATCGCGCGGCAAGAGGTCTCGCTTGTCGTGGCGCGTTAAAGCGATAAAAGCTATGCCACAGGCAAAGGTTGCGCTTCCTCCGAAAAGAAAGCCTGCTTGCGCTCCATCATCGAAAAGAAGCGAAGCGAAAAACCCGACAAACTCAAAGCAGGTAAATAAAAAGAGCACAATCCCCACGATATTGAGGACGGGAAAGAGAAGGTAACGGAGCTTGGCGAGCATTGCTTGTCTCAGAAGAAACCAACATCGACAGCAAAAAGAGCCTCGATTTCAGGTAAGAGTTTCTTATCGGCCAAGAAAACAATGAGCCGATCATCAGGCAAAACAGAAAGGCCCTCAGAAGCAGGCAAAAAGGCGTTGTCGCGAATAATGCCGCAAAGCCTTACTTTATCGGGTAGGGCAATCGCGTTAATTGGTTTTCCAATCACGCGAGAAGCGCCAGCGCTACCGTGGGCGATGACTTCAATGAGTTCGGCTTTCCCGTGATGCAGTTCATGAACCGCAGCGATGTCTCCGCGGCGTACGTACTGCATCAACTCACTTAATGTCACCTGCGTTTTTGAGATGATGATATCGATATTTGTGTCACGCACAAGATCGGCAAATGTTTGATTGTCCACTAGTGCAATGACCCGCTTAGCTCCCAAGCGCTTAGCAAGAAGCGCACTCATAATGTTGGCGTCGTCTTTGCCACTTAAGCTTACAAAGAGATCACAGGTATCGATATCGACGTTTGCGAGGTCTTCTTCTTGTAAGTTTGACCCGTTAACAAGTAAGACTCTTTCTGGAAGGTGGCGCGCAATTTCGGCGGCGGTTTCTGCGTCTTTTTCAAGAATCTTGATATTAAAACTGGCTTGATTTTTTAAGGCCGCAACAACACGCAATGCCAGGTGGGCATCGCCTGCGATGACCAAATTCTTGGTCTTGGCTTCTTTCGGATGGATAAGAGAAATGGCTTGATGGATATCGTCTTTTGAGACGATGACAAGCATCTCATCGCCCGTTTCCGCAGGCGTATTTGCATCCAAAAGGGCGCCATCGCGAAATAGGGCAACGACCACAATGTTCGTGTTTGCGAGCTTTTCTTTAAGTGCTTTACTTTCTAAGCCAACAAGAGGGCTTGTTTCTTTCACAGTAAGAGAAAGAAGCGTCAGCAGTCCACCACCTAGATCGATTACTTGATGGGCTTCAGGAAACTCAATTAAGCGCAGTAACGTATCGGTAAGTGCCTGCTCGGGCCAAATCGTATCGGTGATGTGAAAACCTTCTTCACCAAGAATAGAGGGGTAATTACTTAATTCGTTGCGACGGACACGAGCGATGCGTGTTGGGACATTAAATAGTTTTGCCGCTAAAAGAGAAGCCACTAAATTGGTTTCATCGCTAGCGGTAACCGCAATCAAAATATCCGTGTCTTCAATCCCTGCTTCGCGAAGGACCGCAGGACTTGCGGCATCTCCCACGATGCCTCGCAAATCAAAATGCCGCTGTAGTTGAGAAACACGACTTGCGTCGACATCGACAACAGAGATGTCGTTAGATTCGCCAACTAAAGCTTGTGCGACGGCATAACCCGTATGACCCGCACCAAGAATGAGCACTCGCATGGGGCAAAAAGTTGTTTATTTTTTCCGGAAGGCTTTCGCAGCGCTTGAGGCGCGCGGGATTTCCATATGTAAAGCCTTGAGTTTCCGATACAAATGGGTTCTTTCAAGACCCGCGCGCTTTGCAACGCGGGTAATCTGAGAATCCTCGTATTCGATCAGAATCGTGAAATAGGCGCGCTCTAAGGACTCGCGAATCTCACGCAGTGAGTTATGAAAATCGATTTCGATATTCGTCCCAGGAACCGTAAATTTCGGCAACTCAGGATGAACGATGGGTTTTGGAGCGATGGGCTCTTGAGACTCATCGGGGAGGTCCGTACGGTATTTGGCTAAAGCGATAATGCGATTCTTTACTTCGATACCGTGGTGGACGGCTTCAAGAAGCTTTTGCATCGAAATCGGTTTCTCTAAAAACGAGAGAGAGCCGTATTTTGTCGCTTCAACAGCCGTTTCGATTGTCGCGTGTCCGCTCATCATAATGACCTGACTCGAGAACTGACGGTTCGATTTCCACTCTTTCAGTAGCGAGACACCATCCATATCTGGCATCCAAATATCGAGCAAAATCAAATCAAAATCGGTCTGAGCGACTTTTTGTCGGGCGGCCTCGGCGTTTTCAGCCTCTTCAACCGTATAG
>CAVKJM010000002.1:0-60657 GCA_963656505.1 bacterium | reverse complement strand
TATGAGAAAAACGCCATTACTTATTGCCTCGCTTTGCGCGACGCTTCTTTTAACCTCGTGCATGATTCCAACGGACCGCACCATGATTCGCATCTCGACGATTCCTGCTGGGGCCCTTATTGTCAATAGCGAAGGGAAAATCTTAGGGCAAGAGCCCATGAATGTTGAATGGCGTATGCAAGGAATCTCTGCGGTTGCACCAAACGTTTGGCAAACAACGTCTCTTACTGCCGTTTGGCCTAGTGGTGCCAAGACCACGACAAACTTCACCTACAGTGGAAAGATGTTTCAGTATGGGCTAAGAGGCACAATTCAACGCAATCTCGACGATCCAAATCTTCAAGTCGATATGGCCAATGCCAATCGCATCCAGCAACTACGCCAACAACAGCGCATGGTAGATGCCATCGAAACCGATGTGATGATGCGCTCGATACAGCCGCCACCACCCGTGATTGTTGTGCCCCCACCGCGCCATCATCGCCGCTGGTAATAATTTAAAGGGGTGTCGCTTTCGGCACCCCTTTTTGCTACTCTGAGAAACTATCCTTTAGAAGCGATAGTTCATCTCGAGTTTGCCGCCAATGGATGACGTTCCGCGATTGCCAACACCAGCGTTTGCCGTCGCATCAATCGAGAAACCTCCCTTTTGGAAGTTAATGCCAAAGGCGCCTTGCACAGGGCTTGTGTCAAGAACGGCCTTCTTTACGCCGTAAATGTCGATTTCTTTATCACCAAAGGTTGGGATATAGGCAACCTTAAAGCGAGGCGTAACAGACCACCCGTTTTCGGTTTGCGCGGTCTTTCCTGCTAAGCGCAAAGCAATGGGTACTTGCACGATTGTTTGGCTTTGCTTATCAAGCTTATTAACGCCCATCTTCATCGCGTCTGTTTTGATCTTCGAGACGCGTGCTCCGATGCTTGGAGTAAGGCTAAAGCTATCAAAGTCAATGCGCTTTTGTAGAGTTACGCCACCTGAAATCATCTTCGCATCAAGATCTTGATTTAGCCCTGTGTAGTAGGTGTTCGTAATCTTGTTAGAGCTTTGCGTATAGGCGACTTCACCCAAAAGCTTAATTCCCGTGTCGCCAATAAGGGCGCTACCGTAAAGCGTTGCGCTGTAGTCTTTTGTCTTATTCTTCGCAGATCCAACATCACCCTTTACTGTTCCGTGACCGTATTGGATAGCTAGGCCAAAGTTTGTTTTCTCATTGGGAGAAACCTCAGCGCCGAATGCGCCATAACCCATATTGGCGTGGAACCCTGCTCCATCGCCCAAACCATCTTGCTCGTAACGTTCGCCACGAACCATGACCCAGAGATTGGAACCGAGCTCTATTTCCGCGGCACGATCTGCGATGGTTTCAGCAAGAATCATGTCCGCACGGCGGATCATCGATTGAATGCCTAAGGAAGCAATCACGGCCTGCCCATCTAAAGTTGAAGCGCCAGCGATTGTGATAATGCCTGTGTCATTGGCTAAGGTTGCCGTTAAGAACGGAGAATCTGTGTAGACAGAAATCGTTGCAGAACTACCCTCTGTGCTTTCATCAGTAACAACTGCACCTAAGGAAATTGTTCCAATAGCAGCATTGACAACACCAAAGTTTGTTTCGTCTGCTACGACGACACTTGTTGCTCCCTCAAACACTGTTGCTCCATTTAACGCAGCTTGATCGATCACAAGCGTTCCGCCATTGCGAACAACAAGTTTTTGAGCATAAGTCTCGTCAGCAACAGTTGCGGTCGGGTCAATCACAACGCTTCCGCTACTTCCAAGAGTTGCGGCTTTCGTTGTGTAAACGACAGCAGTCGAACTCGAAAGTCCAACGCTCGCGATTGCGGCGTTCGCTTCGCTTTCTGTCGCACTACCGAAAACAACAAGGCCACCGTTACCAACTGTGATATTCGTGTTAAGAGTATCTGAGGCTAAGCTTTCAACAAAGAATGCGGAGTGGAAACCATCTGCAGGATCAACGAAAATCGCACCGCCTGTCATCGCAAGATTCTTAACCGAAAGTGTTGCCCCTTCTCCGTTGATCTCACCAACGGAAATCTTCGATGTGCCAGAAAGAGTTTCTACTTCAACAGAACTATTTTCTGCGACAAGCACAACACCGTTACCCTTAATCTCAGAAACGGTAACGTTCGTTTGATTCTTAATCTCAAGCGTTGAAGAGCCGGTTTCACCTGATTCGACAACTCCTAACTCAACCGTTCCAATTTCAGAAGATTCATTCTCTCCAGAAATTGTCAATGTTTTTCCGTCTTTGATTGCGAGATTGCCGCTCCCTGTTAACGACTTTGTCGTGATGTCTGTACGAATTGCTGTCGTTTGCGAGGTCCCTGATTCACCTTCCGTCGAAGCCAAATTAACAGTCACATTCTCAAGGTTAAATGCCACCTCCCCACAAGCTTCATTTATCGCGGCAAGAACTGAGGCTGAGACAGTAAAAGTATCTGGTATCGTTAATGTCGCTTGCGTTGCACCACTTGCAGTCTCAATATTGAGTCGCTTTGTTACTTTGGTTACAACAGAAGAATCTTCGTCCACCTCAATTGCAAATACTGTTGAAATCGGAGTGATAAGTTCTGACTCATCAGCCATCACAATAGTGCCGTTGAGAATTGTCCCTTCGCCTAGAGTGAGTTTATTTCCCTTTCCTGAAACCTTGAAGCCTGCAACCACTTTAGATGTTGTTGGATCCCAAGTCCCCACATTAAGAATTTTGGCTTCGCTTGCATCGACAATTCCACCGTCAGAAAGTGTCAAACTATTGATAAAACTATTTCCTGACACAGTCCACTTGGCTTTATCGGAAAACGAAAGAGAAAATCCCGTGACATTGCCGTTGTAAGAAGCATCTCCATCAAGCCCAATAGACTCGGTGTCACTGCCTTCCACTTTGTAGACCTGATAGGCACGGCCTTCCCAAAACGAGTTTTCTCCATCGAAATTAATTGTCACGTGAGAATTAATGTATTTTCCGCTCTGACCCGCATTACCTGGTTCGTTAGGTGTTTCAAAAACAATATCCCCTTGCATTTGGGTAGTCTTGTTTCCGTCTTTGTTTATGTTAATTGTGGAATTGCCTCGAGTGTCAATAGCTTTTGTAGCTTTGATATAAGTGTTGGCATCAATATTTAATTGCGAATTAGAAAAGACAACAAACCCATAAGCTGGTGAGTTTTCCCAGGAGAGTGTTCCAGCAGTAATTGAGAGCGACGTCGCATTGTCAGGAGCAACGGCAGCTTCCGTGCCATTCTGGATTTGAATCACGCCATCGGCTGCCTCTGACGCAAATGTGATGGCTTTTCCCATCAATTTAATTTGGCTTTGGTTTCTAGCAAGAATAGCATTTTCTTTAGACTCAATCGAAACCAACTCTGTATCTTCTGAACCAATTTGAATCGTAGATGCAGTCGAATAACCAACATTAATACCGTAGCCTGTCTCTGACTTGATACTAATTTCTTTCGCATCTAAGGAAACCTGATTTTGTTCAGAACCTGAACTCGTCTCAATGCAAGCATTTGAAGACTCTAGTTCAATTTTTTGAGTTGCTTTAAGGCTCACATCCGTTTTACCGACCAAGCTAATTGCATTGCCTTTAGCTTTGATTGTTATTGTTTCCGATTGAGCCTTTACTGTTGCCCTTGCTGTAGTGGATTTCCCCCATCCCGCTAGAACACCTTGGCTAGCAGCGTCAATAGAAAATTCTTTCGTATTTTCTGAGCCTACCGTCAAGACAGAGTTTTCACTCGCTTGGAGTCCCCGCCCCGAAGAGGTTATGTCAATCGTTTTTCCTTCAATCGTAAGCTTTGCGCCATATTCGAGATTAACAGCTTTACTAGGAGAGCCTCCTTCGACTTCCTTTCCTTCCACCGTAATATTTACAGCCTTTCCTTCAGAACCAAGACTTTCGCTCGTTGCTGTATCAATGTGGTACCCCGTCACCGACTCTGTAGTTGATGTCTTGCTAATGGTGATATCTTCCCCTGCGGAAGCCTCCCCGGCTAGCGTAGGCGTTACTATGAACGCAAGAGCCGCAACGGCAAGAACCGTCTTAGACCCTTTTTTCTTTAAAACTCGTGTGATTTCATTGGCAACGACTAGGCACGCACGCGCCCGATTGAACACGACTTTGAATGTGCGGTTCATGGCTTTCTCCATCAGATGAGCGACGCACGAGAAATTGCTTCTCGCGACATTCATCACACCCCTACCCCTAGGAGTACAACGCAGGCTCTAATTTTTGAACTAGATAGAGGGCAGCACTCGTATGGACAAAACTTCACGCAAATTGCTTGCGCTACTTCTGCCCGACAAGAGGGCAGACCTCTCAATCGAGTGTCTCTTTTCTTAGACTCGTTGGGGGGGGGGCTTGATTTAAAAGAAGATTTCGGCGAATCGCGGTTCAGTGCCGTGAGAACCGCGATTCGACCCTCAAGTTTAGGCAAGCGTCGCGAGAGCTTGAGAGACTTCGCTTACTGTCACGCCTTCACTCAGTGTGACAAGAGATAAGAATTTGGCATCCCATCCCTTTTTCATTTCTCCGATGGTTTTACCGGCGTCTTTACCGTTTTCAAAACCCGTAGAAATAAAAAGAAGTTTCCCTGCGGCATCCGTTAACTTAAAGTAGAACTTTCCGTCACTTTCACGATACTGCTTAAAAGTTGGAAGATCTTTTTTCTTTGCTACTGTTGCCACTTCTTTCTTTGCGCTTCCCAATTCATGGAAGCGACGCAGGCCAACGGCTTCACGCAATTCCTTTAAGAAAGGAGTTGCAATCTTACGAGCCTTCGCGGCTCCTGCTTGAAGAATCTCTTCTAATTCATCCAAGTGCGTTGTGTAGTACGCATACTTTTCACGCATCGGACCGATTTCTTTTTCAATTTGGGCAACCAATCTCTTCTTTGCTTCGCCCCACCCTAAACCAGAGCGCAACTCTTCGCGGAATGCCTCACGCTCTTCGTGCGTGGCGAAGGCATCAAAGATTTGTGTCAAAGAGGTGCTATCGGGGTCTTTGGGTTCCCCTGGTAAACGGCTATCTGTTACAACGCGACTAATCGCTTCTTCAAGCGCTTTCTTTCCGCCCTCGAAAAGCGGAATCACGTTGTTGTAGCTCTTACTCATCTTGCGACCGTCAAGACCTGGCAGGATAGAAACCTCTTCATCGACCTGCTCATAAGGAAGCGTAAAAAAGGTCTTCTTTCCTTCCCCGTATAAGTTGTTAAAGCGCGTTGCAATATCGCGGGCCATCTCAAGGTGTTGAATCTGATCCTTGCCAACAGGAACGAAGTTGGCGTTAAACATCAAAATATCGGCTGCCATTAAAACTGGGTAGCAAAAAAGGCCCATCGATACGCCAGAATCAGGGTCCTCATTACTAGCGGCATTGGCTTCAACAAAGGCTTTGTAGGCGTGGGCGCGGTTCATAAGCCCCTTAGCGCACACGCAATTGAGTAGCCAATTTAAAACAGGGATTTCAGGAATATCGCTTTGCCGATAGAAGGTGCAGCGCTCGGGGTCAAGACCTGCGGCAAGCCAACTAGCCGCAATCTGCATACGGCTTCTTTCAATACGGCTTGCGTCCTGACACTTAATGAGGGCGTGCAAGTCGGCCATAAAAAAGAAACTTTCCACGTCAGGCTTTCTTGAGGCAATAATGCAGGGGCGAATCGCTCCGCAATAATTCCCTAAGTGCAGTGTTCCTGTTGTGTTAATTCCCGTTAATACACGCACAGTCATAGTAAAAGCTCCTCACATAAGTCTGTTGGAGCGAAACTCTAGCAAAGTTTGGCAACAACGCTTAAAAAAACGGGCTAAAGAGAAATAAGTATGATTGCAGTTATTGTTAACAATGTTTATGTTTTATGACCACGTTTTCTCGTCGCACTTTACTTCTTGCTGGCTTTGCCGTCGCAGTTAGCCCTACGCTTTTGGCTTCTGAAACCACATACCTCAAATTGGATGTGGCGCTCCCTGCTGCCCAAGGGACACTGACGAAAATCTTTTCTTACGATTGCCCGTTTTGCTATCGCTATGACAAGACGGTTGATGCTTGGCTTGAGGCTGAAGTAAAGAAGTCCGCAAACCTCACCTTTAATCCCGTTTTTTTAGAAAAGCGCGCCAAGTATGGGGAGGTTGCTGCCCTCTTTTTAGCCTACTGCCGCGTAAAAGATACGGCCTCTAACGCTTCCGTTACTGCCAAAGAAAGCCTTTTTAGCCGCGCCAAAGAAGCGATGTATTTTGGCTACTTAAAAGAAAAGAAACGCTGGGAAGGCGGAGAAACAGAATTCATTAAAACTCTTACGGACGCAACAAGGATTACCGAAGCGGAATTTGCGAAGCACCGCAATGACAAAGCGGTTCTTGCCATTCGCGAAGCGTGGCTACCATCGAAAGCGATTGCAGACATTCAAGGGATTCCTGCTTACGTCGTAAATGGGCGCTATCTCGTACTCAATAAAGCCGTAAGATCTAAGGCAGCTTTAGCTGAAATCGTCGCAGAACTTGCGAAACTTCCTCTCGAGTAAACGATGTTAAGCCGCTTACACTTACTTTCTACAAAACGCGCCACGTGGCTTACGCTCGCAGCTTTTGCCGCATTCTTAGTTATCTTCGCGCACGCCGTTTTCCAGAAGTGGCTTTTTATGGAACCCTGCGAGCAGTGCGTTTACATTCGCTTTGCTTTCACGGTTATTGTTATCGGCGCTTTTCTTGTTTGGATTTCTCCAAAGTGCCTTATCTCCTATCTTCTTGGAATTGCCTTAAGCCTTTATGGCGCTTTTTACGGGCTCATGTGTTCTTTGAAACTTACAAAGATCCACGCGGCAATGCATTCAGAGAATATGGATGCACTTTTTGGTTTGGAAGGGTGTTCTACAAACGTTCACTATCCCTTAGGACTACCCTTGGATGCGTGGCTTCCTGACTGGTTCGCTGCCTCTGGGGAATGCGGGATTGATGCGCCTGTAGTTCCTGCCAACGTAGCTCTTTCTTCTTTTCAGTCCTATTGGATCGATCTTTATAACGCCGCTGGCGGCTGGTACCTTATCCCGCAATATGAGTTCCTAAACATGGCTCAGTGTTGCGCGATTTTTTCCGTTCTTTTTATTGCTGCCTTTGTGCTTTTAACCCTCGGTCGCTTTTGCGGGAAAAGCACTTCGCTTTAAAAAGTGTTTGAGCGTTTTTTAGTGGCTCTCTTTTGGTAGTGACCTTTCACGATACGCTAACGCCAACATCCAAAAAATTAAAGATAGCGCTGCGGCACCGGCCATCGCTAGTGCATATTTCCACGCGGCTCCCGCACATAGGGGCGCCAAAATAGAAGAACTCAAAGCAAACCCTAACGTGTGAAAGCCTTGTTGCACAGAAGCGGCTAATCCACGGGCTTTCGGGTGATAGTCAAGGTTCATTGTCATCACAACAGGACGCACAAGGTTTCCGATAAAGCTAAAGAGAAACCCAAGCATCATTGTGGGTAGGTAGCCTGGAGTTACCCCAAAGAAAAGGAAAGCCATCAGTGCTTCAAAAAGAAGTAAAAGGGCAGTGGCTCCTAGAACTAAGCCAGTTGTTCCAAAGCGTTGCGCCAAACTCGGAGCTAAAGAAGAGCCTACGACAGAAGCAACCACAAGCGGAATAGAGAGCCACGCAAACTCATCAATGCCAAAGCCCATGACATTCACAACGAAATCAGCTCCTGCGGCAACAACCAAAATCATTCCCATAAAACTTAGGGCATTAGAGATGATGCCGTAGAGAAACGCTTTATTTGTAAGGCACATTGCATAGCCACAAAAAAGAGCCTTAAGGTTTAGCGGTCGACGGTTTTCTTTTTCGAGCGTTTCATCTAAGAAAAACGTCACCACACCGACGCAAATCGCGTAGCACACCAAGAACCAGAAGGTTGCTTCCCAACCCATTTGCACAACAAGCCAACCACCGATAATGGGAGCTACCGCTGGCGAAATACTAAAGAGCATCCCGATAATGCTCATCGCGCGCGTGGCGAATATCCCGCTCCAACGGTCTCGCACCATCGCCTGTGTGACAACCTGGCCAACAGAAGCACCTAAACCTTGTAAGAAGCGCCAAAACTCCATCTCGATGATTGTGTTGGCGTACAAGGCGCCGATGCTCGCAATAGCAAAAAGCACCATGCCGCCAATTAACACGGGTCTTCTTCCGTAGGAGTCTGAAAGCGC
Organism: bacterium; assembly: GCA_963656505.1. GTDB lineage: Bacteria > Pseudomonadota > Gammaproteobacteria > Burkholderiales > Burkholderiaceae_F > Duodenibacillus. Next base: position 52,446 of record CAVKJM010000002.1, on the reverse strand, counting down.
TCCCACAATCAAAGAACCAATGGCTAGGCCAATAAGATAAATCGTTAAAACTTCTTGTATGGCGCTAAGCGGCAAGCCAAACGTCGTTGCAATCGCATGAAACGATGGCACGATGCCGTTTGTGGCAAAAGGCCCAAGTGAGCAAGTAAACCCAAGAATGGCAACATGGGCAAATGTGGGTTCAAAGCGCTTATCTAAATTCGTTTTTTCCATATCAATTTAAATGTAAGCGCTTTTAGAGAAAATGGAAGAGATTGAAAGGACTCGGCTTTCAGGAAGCCTTCGATACCTTACTTACTTTTCTTCGTCTTCTTTACTTTCTTTACGGCCAAAGATTTTCACAAGGACAATGCCAAATTCGTAAAGGACAACAAGAGGCAACGCAAGCAAAAGCTGCGAGAGAACATCAGGGGGCGTAAAAATTGCTGCCAACACAAAGGCACCCACAATCACATACGGGCGGATGCGCACGAGTTTTTTGGCTGATGCTACACCAACGCGATCTAACACAACGACCAAAATCGGCACTTCAAACGTAAGGCCAAAGGCAAAGAACATTGTGATGACAAAACTAAAGTAGCTATCGATATCGGGCGCAAAGTTCACTGCGTCAGGAGAAAATCCTGCGATAAATTGAAAGACCATCCGAAAGACAACGAAGTAGCAATAGGCCATGCCGATAGCAAACATCACAACGCTTGACACAATCACAGGAAGCGCCAAGCGCTTTTCTCTTTTATATAAAGCGGGCGCGATGTAGGCCCAGAACTGATAGAGAACGTAAGGTAGAGCAATCACAAAGGCGCAAAAAAGTGTGACCTTTAGTGGGACCATAAAGGGCGCCACAACACCAGTGGAAAGTAGTTTTGCACCATCGGGGAGCGCGACCATCAGAGGTTTCGAGATAATATCGAAAATCTCCTTCATAAAAGGAGATAAGCACACGAAGGCAACCAAAATCGAAATTACGGCTCTCACTGTTCTTTGCCGCAATTCAATTAAATGCGCCATTAAGGGTTGATCGTTTGCTGGATCGTCTAATTTATCTTCTTCGTCGACTTTCGACATGGCGATCCTCATCTGTAAATTCTCACGCGATTGCTGCGTGAGCGTGGTGCGTAACTTTTACGACGCCGTTCGGTTAGCGCTGGGCTGGTATCCCCCAAGCGACGCTTTAGTTTTTCAACTTCTTCTGCGATATCTTCAAGCTCAGGATTGTCTTTTTCTCGCGTAGCGCCCACCGTTACGGTGCGCACCGTATTAAAGTCATCGAGAGGTTTTTCTTCTTTTTTCGGCGTTTCTGTCCAAGGTAGTCCCGCTCCTTCGCCTTTAAAGCTTGCTCCGAGGCTTTCGACGTCGCCTCGAATCGAGTCAACCTCTCCTTTAATGGAGTCGACCTCACTGCGAACGCTTTCAGAGACTTCTTGGGCGATATTGCGAGCCTCGCTTTCAATCGATTTAATTTCAGCGAGTTCACTTTCAAGTTCGATATCTTCTTTGACTTGATTAATGAGGCGCCTGGCTTTGGAAAAATATTTCCCTGCCACGCGCGCAACGACAGGAAGGCGCTCGGGACCGAGGACCACGAGCGCCACAATGCCGATAACAATTAATTCAGAAAACCCGAAATCGAACATCGTTTAAGAAAAAGACCTGCGCCTTAAAACTTCAAGGCGCTTAAATCTATTTACTTCTCAGTTTTCGCAGCTTTCTTAGCCGCTGGTTTCTTCGCTGCCGCTTTCTTCGCGGGCTTCTTTTCAGCAGTCTTAGCCGTTGCTTTCTTTGCCGCAGGCTTCTTAGCCGCTACTTTCTTTGTGGCAGGCTTTGCCGCCGCTTTCTTAGCGGGAGCCTTTTTCGCGGCTGCCTTGCGAACGGCTTTTTTCTTCGGAGCGACTTCTTTAACTGGAAGTTCCACAGCAACGGCTTCAGGCGCTTTGGCTTCAACGGCAGGGACCGGAGCCGGTGCGACAGGAGCGGGAGCCACAGGCGTAGCGACAGGCTCTTCAACCTTCTTGGCTACGATGACTTCTTTTTTTTCCTCAACGGGCGGTTCGTCTTCTTTTGCGCCGTCCTTGATGCCTTCTTTAAATCCCTTAATAGCGCTACCTAAATCTTTGCCTGCGTTCTTTAACTTGCTTGTCCCAAAAATGAGAGCAATCACAAGAAGAACGATTAGCCAATGCCAAATTGACATAGATCCCATCATTTACTCCTTTTTTCTAGGCCACTTTTCTCCACGGATGGGGGCCGCCCAAGACGTGGATGTGAAGGTGTCCTACGGCTTGTCCGCCGTTTTTGCCAGTATTGATGATTGTTCTGAAGCCGTCTTCGCAACCGTTTTCTTTCGCAAGTTTCGGCACCAGAGTCATAAGTTTCCCGAGAAGCGCCTCATCTTCGGGCCCAATGTCGGCCAAGGAGGCAATGTGCTTTTTCGGAATAATCAGAAAATGAATGGGAGCGGCCGGATTAATGTCGTGGAATGCAAAAGCATCCTCATCTTCATAGATCTTTTTGCTTGGGATTTCGCCGCGAATAATCTTACAAAATAGGCAATCGTCCACTTTATCCTCCAATCCAAATATCACTTCTTTCCCATGTTTTTTGGCCTGCGTTTTTTCTTTCGCAAACCGTAGCGTTATGCTAGCAAATAATCCCTAAACTAAGAGAGTTTTTTCGTAAAAATGTAAGACTCTTCAATGCTTAAGTATCGCTTACAAACCCAATAGGGCCCAAATGACAGCCAAAATGAGTGCTGGAAGGGTATTGGCAACGCGCACGCGTTTTCCAAAAACAAGATTCACACCGACGCAAAAGATCATCACAGAGCCCACTAAAGAGATATTCGATAGTGCCGCAGGCGTCATCAAAGGCTTAAGCCAAAACGCTAAAAGTGTGATGCTTCCCTGAAATAGACCCACAGGGATTGCTGAGAAAATACAACCCCGCCCCATCGAGGCGCTCATGGCAAGAATGATGATGGCATCCAAGAGGGCTTTTGCTTCGAGCATCGCAATGTCGCCCTGCAATCCGTCTTCAATAGCGCCCACAACTGCCATTGCACCAATGCAAACAACAAGAGAGGATGTGACAAAGGCATTTAAAAAGCCCACGTCTTTTTCATTGCCGCTTTTCTTTTTAAGCCAAAGTCCGAAGTTTTCAAACCACGTTTCGATATCAAGAAATTCACCTACGGCTGTACCCAAAACGAAACACACGATTAAGCAAAGCGTCCCTTGCGTACCAAAGTGCCCGTCACTAAAAGTGAGCATTTCTGATAACGCACCCGCCACTCCAATAAATAAGACGCAAATGCCACAGGCGACCATTAACGCATCTTGCGTTTTCTCGGAAAAGCGTTTTCCAAAAAGTAGACCTGCGGTGCCACCGGCGACGATGGCAGCCATATTGATTAGTGTTCCAGCTCCAAGCATTGACGAATAAATCCCCTAAAAAATGGAGTGGAATTCTCGCATAAAATCACAGGCCTTAATACTGAAAGGAATGCAATATGGCTTCGTCTACTGTTCCTGGCTTTTCTGCAAGCCAAAAGAAAATGGCCCTTCTTTACATCATTGCCATCGTGCTTGGTGTAGTAAACGGCTTTTGGGGAATGGGCGTCACAATCGCTGGTGCCGACTTAATTGCCAACATCTTTGTGCGTCTCTTTAAATTTATCGCCATCCCCGTGATTGCGATTTCGATTATCGCCACTCTCGGTCGCACAACACGCGCCAAAGACTCCGCAAACATTTTCCGTCATACGATTTTTTATACGCTTTTGACAACAATTCTTGCTGCAGCAATCGCAGCGGCGCTTTTTTACATTTATGCGCCTGCTAATGTCGCAGTTGCCGGTGTTGCCCCTGAAGGCGTCGTGCAGCACTCGTATATGGAGTATTTGCTTTCTGCGATTCCCAATAACGTTGTCGCACCTTTTCTTTCGGGTAACGTTTTAGCCGTTTTACTTGTTGCGGCTGCCTTTGGTTTGGCCCTTGCCAATCTCCCTGAGACGCTTGCCGGTAAAGAAGTCGTTCTTAACTTTTTCGATGGTCTGCAGGCAGCTCTCTTTAAACTCATTTCCTGGATTATCCTTGCCTTACCGTTAGGCATCTTTGGCTTTGTCTCGCAATTGATGGTGGAGATTAACGCGGGACTTAATATCGGTGGTTTAGGTTCTTACTTTGCGACGATTTTGACAGCCAACTTCGTGCAGATGCTTCTTATCTTGCCGCTTCTACTTTTAATGAGGGGGCTTAATCCAATTAAGGTTGCAAAAGCAATGCTTCCGGCATTAACGCTTGCCTTCTTCTCAAAATCATCGGCAGCCACCTTGCCTGTCACGCTCCAAAGCGCTGAAAACAACTTGAAGGTTCAACCCAAGGTTGCCCGCTTTGTGCTTCCGATTTGCACGACAATCAATATGAACGGGTGCGCTGCGTTCATTCTTGTCACCGTGATTTATTTAATGCAAAACGCAGGGCTCGAAATCACATTCACAACTGTCATTGCTTGGATTTTGATTTCAACCTTGGCCGCTGTGGGTAACGCGGGTGTTCCGATGGGGTGTTTCTTCTTATCGGCGAGTTTACTAGCAAGCATGAATGTTCCCATTGGACTTATGGGTGTGATTCTTCCTTTCTATGCGGTTATCGACATGATTGAGACGACACTTAACGTGTGGTCAGATTCGTGCGTTGCCGCGATGGTCGACCATGATTTAGGTGGACATGAAGCCGCGTAAGTCAAGAACTTACGGATACAAAAAGAGGAGCCGCGCGCTCCTCTTTTTTTGTGCTTTGAAATTCTTCTTTAGATCTTATCTAAGTGGTGTTCAACGGCAAAGACAGCGGCCTGAACGCGGCTCTTGATATTTAACTTCCGTAAGACGCTTTGCACGTGAACTTTGACAGTGGATTCTGCCAAGTCGAGCTCTCGAGCGATTTCTTTATTGGAAACGCCACGCGTTAACCAAGCAAGAGTCTCACGTTCGCGAGGCGTCAAAGATTCGATCTCTGGCGTCGGATTCGGCGTTTTATCCCCTCTTAACTTCATTAAGAGTGTGCGAGTCATTTCTGGCGAAATAACGTTATCTGAGGCAACAGCCCTGCGAATACTTTGCAATAAGAAGTCGGTATCGATTTTCTTTAATAAGTAGCCACGAGCACCAAGCCTCATGCACTCTGTGAGGTCTTCACCGTCTTCGCTTACAGTGAGCATCAAAACCGCAACATCGGGATTAATTTCCATGATTTGCGCGAGTGCTTCGCGCCCGTTCATCACGGGCATATCCAAATCAAGGAGCACCAAATCGGGCTTAAGTTGCTCGACAAGTTTTACGCCCTCTAAACCGTCGGCTGCTTCACCGATGATTTCGAAATCGCTTTGACGACTCAGGAGCGCCTTTAATCCACTACGAAATAACGCATGGTCGTCAACAAGTGCGATGCGGATTTTCTGATCCATGTGTTTCTCCTTTGTCGTCATTTAAACCTTCGATTTAAGCTTGAGCTGCGGGAGCTTCTTTTTCTTTTGCCGCTTTCATCTCAGCGATGCGTTGCTGCAAAAGCGCTTCAAAATTCACCTCAGGGAGATTGACTGTCGGAAGTCCTGTGCGGTTAATTAAGTCGGCCATATTCGCGCGTAAGTATGGTAACAAGAGCGCTGGGCAAACAACGTTTGTCACATGCGCCATCGCTTCTTCAGGGATGTTTTTGAATTCGAAAACGCCAGACTGCGTTCCTTCAACAAGAAACATCGTCTTTTCTTTAAAGCCCACGGTAATTGTGGCACGCAAAACCACTTCAAAGAGGTCCTTGACGTTTAATGGGCGGGCGGCAACACCAAACTTAAAGTCACAAGCGGGTTGCTCTTCGTGCTCTTCTAAAAAGATATCTGGCGCATGCGGCATCTCCAAAGAGGCATCCTTAAAGAATGAGCGAACGAGCTGAAAACTCGGCTGCAATGCCTCATCGGCTTTCTGTTCTGGTGTTTTTTCTTCTGTGTTGGTTTCTTCAGCCATTTTTAATCCTTAAAAATTCGTTTCTTTAACTTTTTTGTAATTCTTTATTAACGCTTAAAGGGAACGCCATTCGTTCTCCAAGCAACAAGGCCCCCTTGCAACACATAAACGCCTTTGTAGCCTGCGTTACGCAAGAACTGCGCGGATAAATAGGTCTTCTTGCCATCAGCATCCACAAGCAAAATCGGACGCTCTCTCGATAGCTTCACAAAGTGTGTGTGAAAGCCCTCGACAGGGATATTAATCGCATTGGCAATATGCGCACGCTTAAAATCCTCGGTCGAGCGAAGGTCAACAATCTGAGCGTTCTTGTGGTTAATAAGATCGATAGCTGCTGTGCTTTCAAGTTCGGACGCTCCGTTGCGACGCCGCTGAATTGAGGGCCAAGCCAACGAGAAAACACAAACAAAAATAATGGCAATCAGTAAGATATTGTTAGTAAGAAAGGTATTCACGATCTTTTTTCCGATGAAAAAATGAATCTTTGCCCAATTGATGGGTTCAAGCGCAACATTATAGAATGCGCAACTATAAAAACATCTTTCTTTTGGAGAGGAAAAAATGCATAAACTCGTACTCATGCGCCACGGCGAAAGCCAGTGGAATTTGGAAAACCGCTTCACGGGCTGGACCGATGTCGATTTGACAGAAAAGGGCCGCGCTGAGGCTAAGAAGGCGGCCGAACTCTTAAAGGCCGAGGGTTATAGCTTTGATATGGCCTTCACAAGCGTCTTAAAGCGCGCTATTCGTACGCTTTGGATTGTTTTGGATGGCTTAGATCAGATGTGGATTCCTGTCACACGCAACTGGCGCTTAAATGAACGCCACTATGGAGCGTTGCAGGGCCTTAACAAATCGGAAACTGCCGAAAAGTTCGGTGAAGCCCAGGTTCTTATTTGGCGTCGTTCCTACGACACACCCCCCAATCCTCTTACAAAAGACGATCCCCGCTATCCGGGTCACGATCCGCGCTACGCTGATTTGAAAGAAAGCGAACTTCCCTTAACAGAATGCTTAAAAGATACGGTTGCCCGTGTTGTTCCTTACTGGGAAGAAACCATTAAGCCGCAGGTTGCTGCCGGTAAGCGCGTCATCATCGCCGCTCACGGCAATTCCCTTCGCGCTCTCGTGAAGTATTTGGACAATATGAGCGACGAAGAAATCGTCAAACTCAACATCCCGACAGGGCGGCCCCTTGTCTACGAGTTTGACGACGATATGAAGCCCGTGCGTCACTACTACTTGGGCAATGCCGACGAAATCGCTGCCGCTATGGCCGCTGTTGCCGCCCAAGGTAAATCCAAGAAGTAAATCGTGATGCCCCGGATCCGTTTCCCGAAGTCTTTACGGATGCGGCACTAATGCGGATCCGGCGCTTTCTATTTGTACTTAGCTTAAGCCTCAGCCTTTTAGGATTTGAGGCTTTAAGTGTCTCTGATGTTCAAGCGGCCACCCAAACTGTTGAACAAAAAAAGGCGGCTGCCCTTGCTCAAGCCAAAAGGCGCATAGCAGCCAAACAAAAAGCGACTCCAAGCAAAGTCACCAAGACTACAGCGAAAAAAGTAACACCAAAAAAGGTCGTTAAGAAAACGGCAGCAAAACCCGTTACAAAAAAGACTGTGGCAAAACCTACGCCTAAAGTACAGAAAGCCGCAGCGACAAAAGAAAAAGCCAATCTTGAAAGCCAGAAAAAAGACATCAAGAACACGCTAAGTTCTATTAAAGAAGACATCGCCCGTAAGCAATCGAGAGCAAAATCTGCAGAAGAAGAACTTAAAGAAAGTGAAAAGGCGATTTCAAAAAGTAATCGCTCACTAAAGGAACTTGCTGAAAAGAAGGCTGCGGCCACAGCCCGTTTAGCAGACCTTAAAACGGAAGCAAAGATTGTCGGCCTTCAAGTCGGTGAAGCCGAAGACGTCGTCACATCGATTGCGCAAGCGCAATTTTTAAATTCGATGCGCCACCCCTGGCAAACGGCAATCGAAGGCGGAAACCCCAATGAAGTTTCTCGTCGTTCTGCGGTTCTTGGGTATCTTGCGCAAGAGCAGACGCGCACGATTAATCGTCTAGAGAATCGCCAAAAAAATATTGAGGCTGTGGCGCGTAAAACCGAAGAAACACGTACCGAACTCGTACGCATTGAATCCGAAGAACAGAAAAACCGCGTAGCGCTCGAAAAAGAAAAGAGCACACGAAGCGTCGCGTTAAATCGCTTGCGTGGCGAAATCAAAACGCAACAAGAGCGCTACGAGCAACTCGTGAAAAACGACAGAGAGCTCTCAAGCTTAATTGCCAAAATCGACAGACAAATCGAAGAAACAGAAAAGCAAGAGCGCTTAGAGGCTGAAAGACGGCGCCTAGCTGCTGAAAAAAGCCGTACAGCAACAACTGCGAAACGCACGCCTCAAAAAACAGCGCCCAAAGTCGATACGTCTCGCTTAGCAATTGCTCCCGTACAAGGCAATTTCGGAGCTCTTAAAGGACGCTTAACCGTTCCTGTGAAAGGAACGATTGCTGCAACCTACGGCCAAAGAAGAGAGGGAGCGGCCTCCTCCTTACCTTGGCGTGGTCTTTTGATTCGCGCAAACGCCGGAGAAAGCGTTCATGCGACAGCGCCTGGAACTGTTGTCTTTAGCGATTGGATGCGTGGCTTTGGCAACCTCTTGATTCTCGATCACGGCTCCAATTACTTATCCGTGTACGCCAATAACGAATCGCTCTTTAAGTCTGTGGGAGATACCGTTGCTCAAGGAGAAACCATTGCGAGCGTCGGTAATTCCGGGGGCGAAGAGCGCCCGGGCTTATACTTTGAACTTCGCTATAAAGGTAAGCCCTTTGATCCTGCGAAGTGGCTTGTCCATTAATCGCTTTTAGTGTTAGGAAATTTATGAAACGCGTCTTGCGCCCTCTTTTACTGCTCCCCATCTGTTTTGCGACAACGCTAAGTTTTGCCGCAGAAAAAGAGGCACCACTACCGATTGACGATGTGCGGCTTTTTGCTGAGATTTTTGGCGGCATTAAGAACTACTACGTCGATGAAGTTAGCGATAAAAAGCTCATTGAAAATGCGATTAAGGGCATGGTCTCAGGACTTGACCCCCACTCCACATTTTTGGATGAAAAAGGCTACAAGGACCTTCAAGAAACTACCACAGGTGAATTCGGTGGCTTAGGAATTGAAATCACCAAAGATCCCCAAGGGGTGCGTGTTGTAAGCCCGATTGACGACACTCCTGCGGCGCGAGCTGGTGTTTTAGCAGGCGACATCATCATCAAAATCGATGGAAAGGTCAGTGCCGACCAAAGTCTTGATGAAAACGTCAAAATGATGCGCGGAAAACCCGGGACCTCGGTTACCTTAACCATTGCCCGTAAAGGCGTTGCGCAACCCGTAGTTATTCCTCTTGTTCGAGCGATTATCAAGATTCACTCTGTTAAGTCGAAAGCTCTTAACGATCACGTCGGCTACATTCGTATTTCGCAATTCCAAGGGAAAACGACAGGCGACGTTGCTAAGGCTCTTACAACGCTTTTTAAAGACAAAGAACTCAAGGGCATTGTTTTGGATTTACGCAATAACCCTGGCGGGCTACTCAATGCCGCAATCGGTGTTTCTGCTGCGTTTGTAAAAGAAGGGCTTCCTGTTGTTTCCACAAAAGGTCGCATCAAGTCTTCTGAACGAACCTTTAATGCCACCTACAAAGATTACGTTGTTGGAAAAGAAGGCGACGAGTTAAAAGGAATTCCTGCGCAAGCGAAAACGATTCCGTTAGTCGTGTTAGTGAATTCTGCGTCAGCCTCTGCTTCAGAAATTGTCTCTGGCGCCTTACAAGACCATAAACGCGCCACGATTATGGGAACGCGCAGTTTTGGTAAGGGAAGCGTGCAGACGATTATCCCGTTACGTGTTAAGGGCGGCGAAACACTGGGCGTGAAAATGACAACGGCGCGTTACTACACGCCAAGCGGCCGTTCGATTCAAGCCACAGGCATCGTCCCAGATATTGCGGTTGATGATACGCCTGAAGGAAACTACCCTTCGTTTGCCATTCGTGAAGCAGATCTTTCTGGCCACATCGAAGCCGAAAAGAGCGGAAAGAAAAAGGTAGAAAAAGAGCCCGAGGAAGAAGAGTCTGATGCAACAATGCCAAAGCTTCGCTATGTCTTTGGCGACGAGAAAGACTTCCCGCTTAAGCAAGCCGTAAACCATATTCTTGGTAAGCCCGTTACCACACACGCTGACGTGCAAAAGAAAAAGAAAGAATTAGCGGCAGCGAAGAAGGCAAAGGAAACTAAAGAGGCTAAGAAAGAAACCAAAGAGGTAAAGAAAGAAGAGACGAAAAAGGAAACTAAATAGCCTTTTCTAGCTTCTCGATTTCTTTGTAAGCGTAAACGGGAAAGTTTCCCCGTAAGGCCCCGTCAGTATTACCCTGGCGGGGTTTTTAATTTTTGGAAATGGCCCTCGTGAAAATTCTTAGGCCTCTATGTTCTTTATATCCTTATGCCGCGAGCCGAGCCACGCTCTCGCGCGCTTTCGCAAGGATTTCTTCTTCGTTTTCCACGACGCCTTTTCGCATCAGAAACTTCCCGTCACACAGAGTGCTGCTGATTGCAGAACTATCTGCCGAATAGACCCAATTGCTCACAAGATTGTGGTTGGGGACCATACGTTCGTGATTGAGATTCACGAAAACGGCGTCGGCCAATGCTCCAACTTTAATTTCTCCACTATCTAAGCCAAAGGCTTTCGCTCCATTTCGTGTGGCCCAGTCAAAAACAAGGGAGGCAGGAAGTGTTTCTGGCGTATAGCGAACCTTTGCGAGAAGCGCAGCAAATTTCATTTCTTCACGCATATCGAGATTGTTGTTGGAACTAACGCCATCGGTGCCTAGCGCAATGCGACACCCTGCTTCAATTAACTCTTTGGATTTAAAAATCCCAGAGCCAAGCTTCATATTTGAGCAAGGATTGTGCGAGAGAACAACGCCTCGTTCTTTTAGGATTTCAATTTCTTCAGCGTCAACATAAACGCAGTGTGCAACAACCGTTTTATCGCTAAGAACTCCCAACTTATCGAGCCAACGCACAGGGCTCATACCGTACTGCGCAATGCAATCTGTGACCTCTTTTTCGGTTTCTGCAACGTGAATGGTCAAAGGAAGATTCTTTTTACGGGACACTTCTGCGCAGCGCATCAGTAAGTCAGGGCCCACTGTATAAACAGCGTGCGGCGCAACAATAAGCTTTACGCGACCTGTTACGCTCTGATAGTTTTCAAGCAAGGTAAAAGCGGCATCAATTCCCTCTTTTCCAAGACCATCCATGAAGGTGACACCGAGATTGGCTCTCACGCCCATCTCATCAACAGCCTTCGCGGTTTCTTCGCACATCCAATACATATCGCAAAAGAACGTTGTTCCCGTGCGAATCATTTCCAAAATCGCTAAGCGAGAACCGTCATAAATATCCTGCGGCTTCATCTTCGCTTCAAAGGGCCAGATGTGATGATTAAGCCACTCAAAAAGCTCCATATCATCGGCGTAGCCACGCAGAAGTGCCATTGCCGCGTGCGTGTGCGTATTGTGAAAACTCGGAAGGATTGCTTCGCCTGTTGCGTCGTAAGTTTCATCTGCGACGGTGTCATCTCGCGCTTCTAAGTTTGCAAAGCGTCCGTTTTCAACAAGGATGTTGGTTTTCTTGCCATTGAGTTCAACGTTACGAATAAAAAGCGTAGCCATGCCAACTCCTTTAGATGTATTGAAGTTCTTCAGCAATTGTTCCATCGCGCTCGCAGATTCTTAAAAGCTCGTTTTCAAGTTCCGCGGGGGGCTCAATCATTCCATGAGCCTCTGGGTGATTCACTAGCCAAAGAGCGCCTGCGTTATGAAGTGCCATCGTCGCATCGATGTATTTCATCAGTGTGGGGTCTTTAAGAATAAAGTTAAGAGGCTTTTTTCCTTCTAAGACACGCTCGGCGGGTAATTCACTTCCAAACTCATCTTCCACACCCATGTTGGCAACGATGGCTTTCGACTCCATAAAAACTTTTGCTGGACACGTTTTTGCTAACGCGCCTGCTACGCCTGTGGCAGTCACAACAGCGTCAGCAGCAAGAACGGCTTTGCAAATCGCCTCCGTGTCATCGGCTGCAATCACGAGATTTGCCAAACGTTTTACAACATCGGTGACGGCATTGACTTGCGTGACAACCGTGATGTGACACCCATATTTATGCGCATAGGTAATCAAACCTGTGCCGACTTTGCCGCTACCGAAAATGACAATCTTCTTCCCTTGCCAATTGCGGTATCCCAACTGCGCCATGGCTCGAAAGTAACTCTCTCCCGTGCCAAGGCACGTTTCGATGCGTTTAATCCGTCCCCCATCTGCGATAAAAACGGGTTTATTGGTGTCCTCATAACAATGAACGCCAGAACGAGTTAACTCAACAAAACCGATATTCGGTGTGAGATGACTAAACGCTCCTGCGCAATCCAAAATGAGATCTAGGTTGTCTGTTGCGTCATTTGGTGTCACAACAGGAAGTCCCTCTTTTTTAAGCCAGCAAACGACCTCATCGTCTTTGGGCATCACGTGGGAAAGACCCACGTAAAGTTCAACCCCAGCTTCGAGTAAAGAGATGTATTTGGAAATCGTGTTTTGAAAGATGGGAGTCGCATCTAAGACGCGTAGTCCTGCTAACGGTCGATTTTTCGACCAGAGACCTGCTTGAAAATGCCCGACGGGATATTCGTTATCGGCATAAGCATTACGTATGCGCGCTTTTAAGTCATTGAGCAACATGAGAGTTTCCCGCCAAGAGTCAAACGATTTATGCATTTTACGTGAGAGAGTTGATGCGTTTAAATCAATCAATCTTCTCCTCCCCACTTTTTATAACGCAGTGTCAATCACTTCCCGGAAAGCAAAAACGCCCGAAATTCGAGCGTTTTGCCAATTCACAAGGAGAAATCGTCAGTTCTTTTAAAAGAGCGTTTCGTGATAGCGGCAACGTTGCCAGACGTACACGGCAACAATAAGCGCGATACCCACAGCGTAACCGCACCAACGCATCTCATAGGGTAAGAACGCTCCCGTTAAGAGGTACGGGAACATCATGATTCCTGAGGCACAAAGAAGGATGACGCGCTCGATGGGATTGACTCTATTTAAGAACCATCCTTCTAGAGCACTTGTTAAAGACATCATCCCGAGGCTTGTCATGGCAAAAAGGAAGAAGCCGATAAACCAACTATCGATTCCACTTAAGAGCAAATCCGAGTTAAAGAGGAAGGCCACAGGAATAGTGAACGTGCGAATATCGTAAATAAACGCTTGCCAGCCCACACGAATCGGTTCGACTCGCGCAATCGCAGCACCAGCGTAAGCAGCCAAGCCAACAGGAGGCGTTGCATCGGCCATCACGCCAAAGTACAAGCAGAACAAATGCGCTCCCATTAAGGAAATCGCAATTTCCATACCGTGTACGCTCATGCCTGTAGCAAGGTCAACTAAGACAGGAGCTGTAAGAGAGGCCATGATGATGTAGTTTGCTGTCGTCGGTAGCCCCATACCAAGGAGCAAACTTGCTGCCGCTGTAATAAAGACCAAGAGGAAGATGTTGCCCATCGAGAGCACTTCAACAAAGCTTGTGATTTGTTGCCCTAGGCCCATGGAGACGCAGCCTACGATAATGCCAGCCGAAGCTGTCGCAAGCGCGACACCAGCCATATTGTTAGCGCCTGCAGCCAAGGCCCCCAAAAGAACCTTTAGGCCTTTCATAAACGCTGGTTTCAGAGGTTGTTGATGCACGCGGGCAATTGCCACAGGTTGCAAAAGCATGATGGCAGCAAGAACGAGCGTTGCACGCAAAACGCTTAATTCGGCTGAGTGTTGTAAGAAAATCAACTCATAAAGGAGCATCAAAAGGGGCAATAGGAAGTGCATGCCCTTTTTCATTTCCACCCAGAAAATCGGAAGGTCTTTTTTGGGAAGTCCCTTTAAACCTAACTTACAGGCTTCAATATGCGTAATCCAAAGTAGGCCCATATAAGCGGCAAACGCAGGAATGGCAGCGGCTTTCGCAACTTCCACATAGGGGACATTGACATACTCAGCAATAATGAAGGCTGCCGCACCCATCACAGGGGGAGCTAATTGGCCGTTAACAGAAGAGGCAACTTCGATAGCCGCCGCCTTTGTTCCCGTATAGCCAATCCGCTTCATCAAAGGAATCGTGAAGGTTCCTGTTGTCACGACGTTTGCAATCGAAGACCCAGAGACCATACCCGAGAGCGCGGAACCTGCGACAGCAGCCTTCGCGGCGCCCCCTCGATATTGACCGAGTCCAGAAACCGCGATACGCGTAAAAAACGCTCCGCCCCCTGCGCGATCTAACATCGTTCCGAATAAAACGAATAAGAACACGACCGTTGCAGAAACGTGAAGCGGCACACCATAAATGCCTTGCGTATCCATCGTAATCTGCGAGATAAAGCGCGAAAGCGACACGCCCTTAAAGGCAAAGAGGTCTGGCAGGTAAGGACCTAAGAAAACGTAGGCGATAAAAAAGAGGCTAATAATAGGAAGGGCGGGCCCTGATACACGACGCGTTGCTTCAAGAAGCGTTACAAGAAGCACAAACCCCACAAGAATATCCGTGAAATTTGGCATGCCTGCGCGCTCTGCAATCCCTTCGTAATCAAAAAAGACATAAAGGGCCGCTAATACAGCGACGATACCGATTAGCCAGTCGATGATCGTCACGCGATTCATCGCGAGAAGAATACGTAAGTCCCAACGACCTTTTCTCGCATTCTTTAATGCCGGTAGGTTTAAATAAACGAGAGCCAGGGCAAAGGCTAAGTGAAACGCCTTCACGTAAAGCGTATCGATCAAAAGCCAACTTGCCGTCGACATCTGGAAAAGAGACCAGCACAGGGCCACAATGAAGGTAATCTTTGTGGAAATCCCTGACTTGTCCCCCACAAGACCATGGTCGCCATCGGTGACTTCCTGTCGATATTCCCCAATGATGTCGTCTTTTGAACTTCTCTTGGATTCCTTTCCGTAATTGTCATCAGGGAGGATGATTTTCTCAGTATCTGTCATAAGTGCAACCTTGGTCTTTTTTAACTCTTCTTAGAGAACCGTAAGGGTCGAGCCCGAATTTCGCATCGGTTTCGACCCTAAAAAGTCTCGCTTTTTTTCTTATTACTTAATGAGGCCCGCTTCCTTGTAGTAACGCATAGCGCCATTGTGGATTGGAGCTGTCAAGCCTTCGAGCATGGACTTCTTCGTGAGTACACCGAGCGCTGGGTGAAGCTTCTTGAACGCATCGAGGTTTTCCATCACTTCTTTTGTAATGGCGTAGACGACGTCATCGGGAACATCAGAGCTCGTCACTAAGGTAGCCAACATACCGAGGGTCTCAACCTTGCCATCTTTACTGTTGGTGGCATCGGGGTACTGCGTCATATCGATGGTTGTCATCGAGTAGTACGGAGCATCCTTTAAAAGCTTATCAAGCCCTGTGATCGGGACGATGCGGCATAAGCGCTTACCAGCGGTGGCTTCCTTAATGTTGCCATTGGGGTGGCCAACCGTAAAGAAGAAGGCATCGATGCGGCCATCTTGCAAAATACGCGGCGCGTCCGCAGGCTTAATCTTCTCTGCCTTAAAGTCCTTATCGGGAACGATGCCGACGGTCTTAAAGATATCTTGCGAATTGATGTATTGGCCAGAACCTGGGTCGCCGATGTTAACAATCTTACCTTTCACATCGCGAATCGAACGAATGCCACTATCTTCAGCAGCAACGAATGTGACGGCTTCTGGGGCCAAAGCAAAAACAGCACGAAGCTTCTTCACAGGCTTACCAGCCCAGGCCTCTTTACCAAAATAGGCCATGTACTGCGTATCGGCCTGCGCAACACCAAAGTCCAAGTCGCCCGTGGCAATGGCGTTGATGTTGAATTTACTGCCGCCCGTGCTTTCGACACTCGCGCGAACGTGGTACTTGCTACGTTTGGCGTTAATGATCTTTGCAATAGCGCCACCCGTGGGGTAGTAAACACCTGTAATACCACCTGTACCGATGGTCACAAATGTGTCTTTCGCCATCGCGGCACCTGCAATCGCAAGTGACCCAGCTAAGACAAGAGGAAGAAGCTTTTTAAACATGTTTTTTCTCCAAGTTCATTCTTTTGTGTTGCTTTTTACCCTAAGGCAAATTCGCGTCTCTGTATTCTATAAAGCAACTTTCGTGCCAGCCCTAAAATGCCCTTTTATTTCTGAAATCTAGTTAGTACTGCCTAGAAAAAACGTGGCTTTTTCGGCGAAGCAACTTTCATACTCCCCGAAATGAAACAGCGTGCACTCTTTTGGTGCATGGTGCTTGTTTCAAAAATGATGCCTTCTCCTCCTCTTGAAAAATCAATTGGTTTTGAGTTTTCCCTAAAGGCCGTGTCCGTGCTATCGTTTCCGCCTATTTTTTAATCAACAAACCCACACGGCAACAACTTTTTTGACGGGGATAGCCATGGCAATGATTGAAATCCGCAATGTCAGCAAGTGGTACGGCGACTTTCAGGTCCTAAAAAACTGCTCGGTTAACGTCGAGAAAGGCGAAGTGGTCGTGGTCTGCGGCCCATCGGGATCGGGAAAATCCACCCTCATTAAGACCGTTAATGGTCTTGAAGAATTCCAACAAGGTGAGATTTACGTCAATGGCGTAAGCGTTGGCGACCCGAAAACGAATCTTGCGAAGTTGCGTAGCCACGTCGGGATGGTGTTCCAGCACTTTGAACTTTTCCCGCATCTTTCGATTATCGACAATCTGCGTCTTGCGCAGATGAAAGTCTTAAAGCGTGAAAGAGAAGAAGCCACAGAGCGCGGCTTAAAGCTCTTAGATCGCGTAGGCCTCTTATCGCAAGCCGAGAAATTCCCCGGGCAACTCTCTGGCGGTCAGCAGCAGCGTGTTGCCATCGCTCGAGCTCTTGCCATGGACCCGATTTGCATGCTTTTTGACGAACCAACGTCAGCACTTGACCCAGAAATGATTAACGAAGTGCTCGATGTAATGGTGCAACTTGCAAAAGACGGCATGACCATGATGGTTGTCACGCACGAAATGGGATTTGCGAAGAAAGTGGCAGATCGCGTGATTTTCGTTGATGCTGGCGAAATCCTCGAAAACGTTCCCAAGGACGAGTTCTTTAGTGCGCCGCGTTCTGAACGCGCCCAAAAGTTCTTATCACAGATTCTCTCGCACTAAGCGACACAA
Organism: bacterium; assembly: GCA_963656505.1. Taxonomy (GTDB): domain Bacteria; phylum Pseudomonadota; class Gammaproteobacteria; order Burkholderiales; family Burkholderiaceae_F; genus Duodenibacillus. Next base: position 35,143 of record CAVKJM010000002.1, on the reverse strand, counting down.
ATTTCTTTGTTGCTTTTCTAACGACGCTCTGCAACCCAGAGCGTCGCTGTTGTTGCGGCAAGCATAATGAATATCGGCACAAGGGGAACGGCAACAGCAGGAAGCATGCCAGCAGCCCCCGCAAAAGAAAAGGCATTATCAAAGCCATAAAAGAGAATGCCAATAATAAGGCCTACGAAAACTTTCACGGCCATCGCGCCCGATCTCACATTTAAATACGCAAATGGCATGGCAACCATAAGCATCACAAAGATTAAGAACGGGTAAAAGACGTGATTCCAGAATTCAACTTCATAGCGCTTTGTTGTCTGATGCATCTCTTTTAAGTGCCCGATGTAATCATGAAGTTCAGCTACACCCATGGCCGCAGGTTTCACTGTTAACACTTCAAGAATCTCTGGCTTCATATCGCTTTCGAGCATCAAATCGACGCCTTTTCTGTGCGTGGCCTTTTCGATCATCGGGGTTTCTGCGTGATCGATCTTCGGAAGCGTTTCAATCTGCGCATTAATTAAGTGCCAGCCGCGCGTTGGGATGTGTACGGCGCTTTTGGCGTGAATGATGCGTTGCAGAGCACCGTCTGCGGCAGAGAATTCAAAGACGCGCCAGGCGCCCGTTTTCATATCTTCTCCGACAAGAAGGCTTTCCACGTTCACAAAGCGCACTAGGCGCGGCTTGCCGTCTTTGGTTTTCACAATGTCTTTAACCCAAACGCCCGACTTAAAGCCGTGAATACGCTTTAAGTTGGTGTTATAGACATTGACGCGCCGCAAATCGGTATAAGCGCGATCTGTGTAGGGAGCGACCCACTCGCCAACAGCGTACGTAAGTAGCATCATCACAAGCGCTGGGAGCACTAGCATCTTCGCAAGCGACACAGAAGAAAGCCCTGAGATACGGAGCACCGCAAATTGCGACTCAGCCGCCCACCGTGAAAGCGTATAGATGCCGCTTAAAAGAGCAACGATGGGCATCACCTGATAAAAACGCCTTGGCAGATTTAAGAAGGCAAACTGCAAAGCCATATCAATGTCGTAACGCGTTCCGATGCGTGAACTTTGTCCTGCGACATCAAAGAAGGCAAAAAGAGCCAAAAGCGAGACCGTGACAAAGGCTGCCGCAAGAAGGATTTCTTTGGTTAATTGGCGCGTGACGACCTTCATTTCTTGGCCTCACTGTCTTCGGTTTTTTTCGTTACTTTCCTTTGAGAAAAGAACTTATAGGGCCAGTCGCTTACGGCTTTCGGTATCCAGCGCTGCATCCACACACGACGTACGAAAAGTAAAAGCGTAATTAAGAGGAATGTGCCGTTAACTAAGATAAGTCCAACAACCCAATCCATACGATCGGTTTTCACGCGCGCCACACCAATGGATACGGCATTCAAATACAAAATAAATACGAGAGCCGCTGCAATAAGATTAAAGTTTCTTCCTGCACGAATGTTGGTGCTCGACAAAGGAATTGCCATCAAAGAAAGGATCAAAGCACCAATAGGCCAACAGAAGCGCCAAAGCATCTGACCTTTGGCTTTCGGGCTTTTCATTGTCATAAGGCGCGTTAAAGGCACCTTATCCACATCGGAATTGGCTTCCATTGCCGCGGACCGTACATCCAAGCGAATCTCATAGCTCTTAAATTCAATCACGCGCCAGGCTGCTGTCCCGTCGGTTGCCGTATCGTAGCGACGCCCATTTAAGAGCACGACATAGCGGTCTCCCAAGCTATTGCGACGGATTTCTCCGGCTTCTGCTTCAACGATGGTTTCTTTTGCGCCCTCTTTCATACTCATAAAGACGTTTTTTACGCGATTGCCATCTTCGGAGACTTCTTCGATGAAAAAGACGCGTTGCCCGGCGTTAGCTTCAATAAAGCGGCCTGGTGCGATGCGGCTTACGTCGTCGCGCTGCTCGAAAGCTCGCGCACTTTCTTCCATCTGCAATTTAGCCCAAGGGCTTACGACTAAAGAAAGCGCTGCAATAACGAGAATGAAAGGGAAAATAAAGATAAGAACCGGACGAACCCAGTCCAAAAGACTTCTTCCGCCCGCACTAAACCAGACAATCATTTCATTGTCTTGCCAAGTGCGAATCAGCACGATTAAGACAGCGATAAAAAGAGAGGCTGTCATTAAGGGAGCTAAATTTGCTAGCCCCGTGTAAAGCGTGATTTCAAAAACAGCGGTTGTGTCATAACTGCCGCCTGCGGTTTCGTGCAGCACGCCAACAAGTCCGACTGTCAAAACAATCGAAAAGATGACGGTGAAAACACCGCCAGCACTGTTGGCAAGTTCGTTTTGAAAACTGCGTTGAAGAATCATACTTGGGCTTAGATGGCGACGATTCTCTGATTCTACTTGTTTTCCTAGCGTATTACGTATCAGATTCGTCCCGTTTGTTTCAAAGCGAAACGAATCTGATCTAGGTTCACACTTTTTTTCTTACACCGTCGCGTCAGGTTCTAACTTCGAAGAACGGGCATGTAAGAAAATCATTGTCGCAACTAATAAGGCAACAGCCGATCCCAAGCTCCAAAGGAGCGACCCGTCTGTTAGACCAGCAACGAGGTAGCCGACACCTGCGCACACAGCAACCGTCATCGCATAAGGTAACTGTGTTGTCACGTGAGCAATATGACTACATCCGGCTCCGGCTGAAGCCAAAATCGTCGTATCAGAAATCGGCGAGCAGTGGTCTCCAAAGACTGAGCCCGCAAGAGTGGCCGACAAGCACACTGTTGTTAACGCCGGGTCAACAGCGACGATAATCGGAACGACAATCGGAATCAAAATACCAAACGTACCCCAAGCGGTTCCCGTTGAGAAAGAAAGGAACGCCGCGATCACGAAGATAAAGAACGGCAAAAGCATCGCGCTCATACCCGAGTGAACAACAATGGCTTGCACAAATTGCGGTGTGCAAAGCAAATCGCGGCAAACGCCAGAAAGCGTCCAGGCCAAAATCAGGATAAGGTTTGCAGGAAGCATCAAGCGGATGCCTTCGACGATACCGTTCATGAATTCTGTGAAGGTAATGAGCTTACGCGGCACATACATCACAAAGGCAACAAGAAGCGCACCGAAACTCGCCCAAACAAGCGAAGGAGAGGCTGAACTATTGCCCAAAGCGGCTTGGAACGAACCACGGTACGCGGCATCGGTTCCCCAGTATCCGCCCGAATACATCAAACCCATCACAGCAAAGCCCATCAAGGCAATCAAAGGAATAATCATGTCCCAGGGAGTGCCACGGGGATTGCCCTTGACGTTACTTTCTTGGGTTTCGCTTCCATTGACGATGCCACGCAAGGCACGGATTTCTGCATGACGCATCGGTCCAAAGTCACGGTTTCCAAAACAAATGAACCAGACCATAAAAAGCGAAAGCAAGGCGTAAAAGTTCCACGGAATTGTGGAAACGAAGGCGGTTAATTCATTATCAAAGGCGCCCGTGGTCTTAAGAGAAGAGCCAACCGCAGCTGCCCACGAAGAAACCGGCGCAATAATGCACAAAGGGGCGGCAGTTGCATCAATGATATAAGCGAGCTTTTCGCGGCTAACCTTATAGAGGTCAGTCATCGGGCGCATCACTGTACCCACTGTTAAGCAACTAAAGTAGTCATCGATAAAGATCACTAACCCAAGGCCACTTGTGGATAAAAGAGAGGAACGGCGAGACTTAATCGCGCGCGATGCCAGACGACCGTAGGCAACGGTGCCGCCAGACAAATTCAGGATATAAACCAAAGCGCCCAAAAGTGAGCAGAAGATAATGATGTCGAAATCGAGCTTGGAACCCATCAACTTAAAAGCCGTTTCGAGCGTTCCCATCACAATATTGGCACCAGTGCCGCATGCGTAAATCAAGGTGCCTGTCAAAATACCGATAAACAAACTAGAGAAAACTTCCTTTGTTATCAGGGCCAAACCGATAGCGACAATCGGGGGGACAATGGAGAGCCATTGCGCATCATAGGGTTGCATTTTTATTCTCTTATAAAGGAAAAAGGATTATTCAAAATGGGGTATTGGTAGCCCATACCGTGGCTACTAGACGTGATTCGCATAGCGAATCTTGGCCGCAAGTGCTTTGCTCGCGGCCGGCGCTAAAAAGGCCGACACACTGCCTCCCATTTTGACAATCTCCCGTACTAAAGAGCTCTTGATGAACTGATACTTCGGGTCGGACAACATCAGAAGGGTCTCGACCTCTGGCATCAGAACGCGGTTCATACCCGCCATCTGGCATTCATCCGAAAAATCCTCAATCGATCGCACGCCGCGGATGACAACGCGCGAGCCCTGACTCAGAACGAAATCCCGTAGCAGTCCCGTAAAGCCTTCAACGCGCACTCCTGCAATATCAGAAGTTAATTCTCGCGTTAAATCAATGCGCTCTTGAAACGTCAGCCACGTATGCTTTTGTTCGCTTTCGGCTACAGCAACAATTACGCTATCGAAAAGTCCAGCTGCCCGACGCAAAATATCCATATGACCCAACGTCATCGGATCGAACGTACCCGGGAAAACTGCACTGGTCATGCCGTCCTCAAATCATTCAGAAACAACCATTTTACGTAAAAAGGGGCTTTAGGACAAAAAACCACTCATTTCCTGCTTTAGATTGACGCAAAAGAGCAAATCGAGCCCCTAAAAAGTCCTCTTCTTTAATTTCCGTGTCGCTTTCAAGAAATACGAGACTTCCTTCGTGCACGTGGCTTCTTACCAAACCTAGTGCCTTTAACTGCAGGTGGCTAGCAAAGGGAGGATCGATAAAAATAACGTCAAAAACTTCGTCGCTATTTTCTAAAACACTAAAGGCATCGGCGCAAAGCACGGTAACGCAGTCTTCCGCATGGAGTCGGGCAACAACTTCTTTAATGCTTTGGGCTGCTTTCCGGTTTTTCTCAAGAGAAAGGACCCGTGCGGCTCCGCGACTTGCGGCCTCTAACCCCAAGGCGCCGCTTCCAGCAAACATATCGCAGACCGACTTTCCCGCGCAACCGCCTAAAAAGTGAAAAAGCCAATCGAAAAACGTTTCTCTGACGCGATTGGGTGTGGGGCGAAGCCCTTCGATCTCTAAGACCTTAATCGGGGTTTGACGAAAAAGCCCACTTACAATCCGAACGAGCCCCTCGCCTTTGTTGCGGGTTGCTAAACTTGCGTTGGATTTTTTCTGCCGATTTTTGGCTAAATTTTTCATCGGTTTTGTATTGTCAATGGGTCTATTTTCGCGTTTAAAACAGGGGCTAGAACGCTCCCGTATTCATCTTGCTGGCCTTTTTTCGGGCGCAGTCATCGACGAAGACTTTTTCGATGAACTCGAAGAGTCTTTGATTGCGGCCGATATTGGCGTGCGAGCTACGACAGACATATTAAAGCGTTTACGCGATTGTGTTCGCTTAAAAGGATTGCGCACAAGAGAAGAAGTGCGTCTTGCGCTGCGAGATGAAATCGTTACGCGATTGAAAAAAGCGGAAGTTGCCATCGACATTACAAAAGCAAAACCCCTTGTTTTGATGATGGTTGGCGTCAATGGCGCAGGAAAGACCACATCGATTGGAAAACTTGCCCGCTGGCTTGCCAATCAAAATAAGACCGTTTTGCTCGCTGCAGGCGATACATTCCGAGCCGCCGCGCGCGAGCAACTTGATGTGTGGGGCGATAGAAACAAAATTGACGTCATCGCACAAACAGGGGGAGACCCCGCTGCTGTGACCTTTGATGCGATTCACGCCGCTGCCTCTCGAGGAATCGATGTCGCGATTGCCGATACCGCAGGACGCCTTCCGACACAGACGCACTTAATGGCTGAACTCGGCCGCATCCGTCGCGCAGCCGATAAAGCGTTGGCAGGCGCTCCTCACGAAGTGATCCTTGTTGTCGATGGCACCACAGGGCAAAATGCCTTAGCGCAAGTCAAGGCCTTTGATGAAGCTGTAGGGCTAACTGGATTAATTGTCACAAAACTCGATGGCAGCGCCAAGGGCGGCGTCTTACTCGCGCTTTGTGAAGAAAGAAAAGAAAAGCCCCTTCCGATTTATTTTGTTGGTGTTGGTGAACAAATTGATGACCTGCAAATCTTTTGCGCCAAAGATTTTGCCAATGCCCTTTTAGGAATTGATGAGGATACTGAGGCGTGATTAACGCACCACTTGTTGAATTAGTTAATGCGGTCTGTGAATTTCCAGACGTGCGCCCTATTCCGCCATTAAATTTCAATGTGACGCGAGGCGAGTTTGTCTCTTTGCACGGACCCACGGGATCAGGCAAATCTCTTGCACTTCGCCTTATCGCTGGCCTCGTACGCCCCTCCTCGGGCGAAGTTCGCATCGCAGGCGAACTCATTAACGACTTTAGTGAAAAGCAACTTTTGTGGATGCGCCGCACGATGGGCATCATGGTCCAAGGTGGTCTTTTACTTGAAGACTGCACCATCTTAGAGAATGTGATGCTCCCGACGATTGCCGCTGGAGAATCCTACAAAGAGGCTCGGCACCGCGCAGAAGCCGCTTTGGATAAATGCAGAATTACTAAGCTTGCGAGCCTTTTACCTAGTAAGCTTTCCGCTGGAGAAAAGCAGCTCGCGTGCCTCGCGCGCGCCGTTGTTAATCATCCTGTTTTGATTTTGGCCGATGAACCCGCGGCTAACCTTGATGTGGATAACGCACAAAACCTCATGGATCTACTTGGAAACTTTTCTTTGTATGGGGTCGCGATTATCCTTGCCTCGCACCTTGAGCTTGCACCGAGTTCGGTTGCGTGTCGAGCCATTCAACTTGCTCCAGGAGGGCTTTCACGATGAGTGTACTTCCTGCATGGCGTTGGGCTTTTTCTCGTACGATGCGCGGCATCTTTGGCGCTTTCGGGCAGTTTTCTTTAGCGTTAGCGCTCGCCGGTTTCACATTAAGCATTCCGCTTTTCTTAGGAACTCTAGCGTGGTCCCTTTCGCAACCCCTCTCTTCTGTAGCGCTTGTTACCGAAATCACCGTTTTTGCGCAACGCAGCGCTGGGGACAAAACCATCCAATCGCTTTCTCAAAAGATTGCCTCGTCTCCTGCTGTCGATAGCGTACGCATCATCCCGAAAAAGGAGGCGCTTGCATCCGTTAACGCAAGTCTCGGTATTCAATCCAAGCAAACAAAATCTAATCCCCTGCCAGACCTTGTGATTGCGACCTGTAAGAAAACGGCGACAAGTGCGCAAATTAAGGCTCTCGCTACCGCTATCGAGAAACTCCCTGAAGTCGATTCTGTGGCCTATGACGATAAGTGGGCGCTACATATGGGCGCTTTAGTCAGGGCACTGACGATTTTCGCCGGAATCTTAGGTGTCATTGTCTGCATTTTGGTACTCCTTGTGATTGCCGCCTCGGTTCGCTTAACAACAGCGGCTCGTATGGCTGAGATTCGTGCGCTTCACCTTTTTGGTGCCTACCCGAGTTTTATTAAACGCCCATATATTTGGCGTGGATTTATTACGCTTGGGAGCGCAGCGCTTGTAAGCCTCGCTGTCACGCGTCTCGGGATTGGCTTACTTGCCGAGCCCCTTGCAAACTTTGCTGCTTTGTATTCGATTAGTCTGCAACCTGCGATGCCCGATATTCCCTATTGCGCTCTCTTTGTATTTTTAGCCGCGTGTTTAGGGGCCATCGTTGGAGACTTAGCGACGCGAGAGGCTTTAAAGCGCGAGAGCACAATCTGATACGATTTTTTCAATTTGGATTCAGTCGTCCGTGATAGAGTGCACGTTCTATGAGTTCTGAAGCGATTGCAAATAAGAAAAGTCTCGAGAGTAAGGCCGCAAAGCCCTCCTCTAGTGCTGCTCTTGTGCCCTATCGCGCCAATGTTCCGGCGCTCTTGCCGCCTAGCCTAGGCGACATTGATGCCTATATTCGTGCTGCTAACGCGGCTCCCGTGCTTACAGCCGAAGAAGAACACTCCCTTGCTGTCCAACTTCGCGACAAAAACGATTTAACCGCGGCTCAGAAACTGATTTTGAGTCACTTGCGTCTCGTGGTTTCTGTGGCGCGTGGCTACTTGGGTTATGGGCTACCTCACGCCGACCTTATTCAAGAAGGAAACATTGGCCTTATGAAGGCTGTCAAACATTACGATCCGGATAAAGGCGTACGTTTGATGAGTTTTGCTGTGCACTGGATTCGCGCGGAAATTCAAGATTACGTTGTGCGCAATTGGCGCTTAGTGAAAGTTGCGACAACAAAGAATCAGAGAAAGCTTTTCTTTAATTTGCGGCAGATGAAGGCAAGCGATAAGTCGCTTACGACACCAGAGGCAAAAGAAATCGCTCAGACGCTTGATGTGAAACCCGAAGAAGTTTTCGAGATGGAGCAGCGCATGGGAGGCGCGGACCTCTCGATGGAAGGGACATCAAACGAAAACGAAGAAACCGATTTCGCGCCTGAAGACTATCTTGCTAGCGAGGAGCCAACGCCACTAGAAGAAGTCGAGCAAAAAGATACAGAAAGCCACACCAAAGCCAAACTCAAAGAAGCGCTCGCAAGTTTGGATCCCCGCTCTCGTCGCGTTATCGAAGCTCGGTGGCTTGCCGAAGACGCTGATGGAAATACCACGCCGATGACGCTTCAGGAACTCGCGAAAGAACTCGGAGTTTCCTCCGAACGCATTCGTCAAATTGAAAAGAAAGCGCTAGCGAAGATGCGTGAGAGTATGCTCTCGGGCAAAACTAGCAAACCCACTTCAGAAACTATCGATGTTTAACGTTGTTCTTGTATATCCTGAGATCCCGCCAAACACGGGAAATGTCATTCGTTTGTGCGCAAACACAGGTTGCAAATTGCACCTTGTGGAACCCTTAGGGTTTTCCGTTGACGATAAACACCTTATTCGTGCCGGTCTTGATTACCACGAGATGACCACGATGACTGTGCACAAAAGTTGGGAAGCGTTTTTAGAAGAAGCCCACCCCGATTTCTCGCGCATGTTTGCCATGACAACGAAGGGTTCGAGCATCTTTTCAACGATGAAATTTTTGCCTGACGACTGGTTGGTTTTCGGTAGCGAAGGTCACGGCCTTCCAGATGAGATTCGCAATTCCTTTCCTGCCACGCAACGGATTCGGCTTCCGATGGCGCCTGAGAATCGCTCGCTTAATTTAAGCAATGCCGTAGCCATCACAGTTTTTGAAGCGTGGCGGCAAAATGGCTACGCAGGTGGTTCTTAACTTAAGTCCACAAGCTCTTGATCGTAAGGAACATATAACGGGTGCTTAGGTTCGCCCGTTTTGTTTTTCCCGAGGCACTTCATATTGGGAAAAAGTTTTTTGACCTCTGCTGAGCGATTGCGAAATCCGCCGTCGTTACCCCACGCGGCAACAATCAAAGAGGCCTCTTGCGCCATCTTTAAAAGAGTTGCGTCGTTTTCAGGACCGACGGGGTCTTGCGCGCTATAGAAAATCGCTGGATTTTTCGAGCGAATTGCAAAAAGATTTCCCACAAGAATCGCACCAAAACCACAGCGCTTTGCAAATCCGATGCAACGCCGAATTGTGGCATCGTTCTCGTTTTCATCGGCCGTCGATGGGTTAAGTCCAATAAAAAGGACTGTTGGTTTTTCCGTATCCCACTCACGAAAAAGGCGATATCGATAGAGCCGATCTTCGCTTAATGTGGCGTCTTTTCGCATGTAAGGCTAAAGATTCAAAATCGGAGTAATAAAGTAGTGGATTAACGCGGCGTATGTCGCTAAATCCATATCTTCAGTTCCCTTAATGCGATCGAGTTCAGCTGAAGACCGTTTGACACTACCTAGATAAAGCGTGGCGTCCTTTTCCATAAGAACAATGGCTCGCGACGAAGGCATACTTCCAGCGTAAACAAAGTTATCTTTCTGAAAGCCCTTCAGGTTCCGAGAACTTGGCATATCCCCATCGTAAATCTTTCCGTCTTTAATAAGAGCAACCGCATTGCGCGAAGTCGTAACTGACCCTTTGTAGAAAATGCCCTTTTTGATGTGGCAAATCATTCTGCCACTAGAAACAAACCCGTCGTAAAGCGCGTCGTTTTTAAAAATGAGGTTTTTAAATTGATTCGTCATTTCTTTAGCCTACAAGCGTGAGATTATCTTTGTGAATAACTTCGGGGTGCGCCACAACGCCCAAGATTTCTCCGATATCTTCGGAGCGCACACCAACGATTTGACGCACTTCGCCCGAAGAGTAATTAGCAATCCCTCGGGCAATTTCTTTTCCTTCGGCATTTAAGCACGAAATCACATCGCCCCGTAAGAATTCCCCTAACACCGATTTCACACCAACAGGAAGTAAGCTTGTGTGGCGTTCGCAGAGCGCTTTTTCTGCTCCAGCGTCAACAACAACAGCCCCGTCACTACGCAAGTGATCGGCAATCCATTTTTCTCTTGCGTGCATCGGAACATTTTCACTTAAGAGCTCGGTGCCAAGAGCTTCTCCTGCTGCCATACGGATTAAGACATCTTTTTCACGGCCAGAAACGATAATGGTTGCAGCCCCCGATCGAGCGGCGCGTTTGGCAGCAAGAATTTTGGTAATCATGCCGCCTTTGGATAGAGCGCTAGCTGCGCCCCCTGCCATTTTTTCGAGCGCTGGGTCGCCAGCGCGCGCTGTGGCAACAAATGTGGCTGTTGGGTCTTTTCTTGGATCTGCGGTATAGAGTCCCTTTTGGTCTGTGAGGATTACCAAAACGTCGGCTAAAACGAGGTTCGTGACTAAGGCGCCCAACGTATCGTTATCGCCCACTTTGATTTCGTCTGTAATCACCGTATCGTTTTCGTTAATCACAGGAACCACGCCGAGCGCTGTTAGTTCGGTTAATGTGGCCCTGGCATTAAGATACCTTTCACGATCGGCTAAATCGGCATGCGTTAAAAGAATCTGAGCTGTTTTAATCCCATAAGAAGAAAAACTTTCTTCATAGGCTTGGGCAAGTCCCATCTGTCCCACGGCAGCGGCTGCCTGCAATTGCGAAACAGCGCTTGGCCGCTTTTCCCAGCCTAAGCGTAAAACACCTTCTGCAATCGCACCCGAACTCACAAAGATAACTTCTTTCCCTTCCTTTTGTAAGGAAGCGATTTGGCGAGCCCAAGTAGCAATCGCTGTGCGGTCTAGTCCCCTGCCGTCATTTGTGACGAGGGCGCTTCCGACCTTAATGACAACGCGGCGAGCATTCTTTAAAACAGACTCTGTCATGAGCGCTACTCCTTAGCCTCTTGCGTAAAGCGAACATCTTCTTCGGCGCGAAGCTCTTCTTCTTTGGCTTTCTTTTTGGCCGTGTCAAGTTCAGTTGCAATCGCGTTAATGAGTTCCTGCGTCCCAACGCGCGTTGCCGCACTCATTACAAAGAAGGGGCGCCCATCGCTTGCGAGCTCCTTTTTAAAGTGCGCGATTTTCTCTTCCTTTTCCTCTTGCAAGAGGTCGACCTTATTTAAAACAATCCAACGCGGCTTTTGCGCAAGTTCTGGGTTGTACTTTTCAAGCTCTCGCACAAGAGCTCGGGCTTGTGCCACGGGGTCAACATCGGGATCTAACGGTGCGCAGTCAATGACGTGTAAAAGTAAACTCGTGCGCGATAAGTGCCTTAAAAACAAATGCCCGAGGCCTGCGCCTTCAGCCGCTCCCTCAACAAGTCCTGGGATGTCAGCCAATACAAAACTTTGTTCGTTACCAACGCGCACAACACCTAAATGCGGAACAAGTGTTGTAAAGGGATAGTCAGCAACCTTCGGGCGAGCATTAGAAACCGCACTAATAAATGTGGATTTACCCGCGTTAGGCATTCCCAATAAACCAACATCGGCCAAAACCTTTAATTCAAGATGAAGCGCGCGGTATTGACCAGGCTCTCCTTTTGTTGCCTGACGTGGAGCCCGATTCGTACTTGACTTAAAGTGAAGGTTACCGAGTCCCCCTTTTCCGCCTTGAGCAACGAGCGCTTTCTCGCCGTGCTTCGTTAAATCGGCAACGGTTTCTCCTGTCGTCTCATCGATCACAAGAGTCCCGACAGGAACCTTAAGAATGATGTCTTCGGCTCCTGCGCCAAAGCAGTCAGCGCCACGTCCGTTTTCTCCGTTTTTAGCGAAGAACTTACGCGCATAGCGATAGTCGATTAGCGTATTGAGGTTACGGTCGGCAAGAACATACACCGATCCACCACGTCCGCCGTCTCCACCATCGGGACCGCCCTTAGGAATGAATTTTTCACGACGAAAACTCGCGGCGCCATTGCCACCGTTTCCGCCCTGGACTTCAATTCGTGCTTCATCAACGAACTTCACGTTGACACCTTTTTTCTTGAGATATAGAAAAAGCCCCGTGTCGTCTTCGCTTCGTAAAAACTTACAAAGCTAAGCGCGCGGGGCCTCTCGGTTTTGTTATGAAGATTTTTCGTCGCGCGCGAATTACGCTGCGAACGGGACAACCTTCACAAACTGATGGTTACGCTTGCCTTTGACTTCAAAAGCAACTGTTCCATCGACCTTCGCAAAAAGCGTGTGGTCACGTCCCATACCGACGTTATCGCCCGCATGGAACTGTGTGCCGCGTTGGCGAACAATAATGTTGCCAGCGCTAACCATTGCATTACCAAAAACCTTCACGCCCAAACGTTGAGCTTGGGAATCGCGACCGTTGCGGGTTGAGCCGCCACCTTTTTTATGTGCCATTTTGTCTTATCCTCTTCGCTAACGTTACTGAATTAGGCCGCCTTGATCTCATCGATCTTGAGCTCTGTGTAGTTCTGACGATGTCCGCCACTCTTCATCGAGTGCTTACGACGACGGAACTTGAAAATGCGAACCTTGTCTGCGCGGCCGTGAGCAACAACTGTTGCAACAACTTGTGCGCCCGCAACAACGGGGGTTCCAACCTTAAGTCCTGCGTCATCACTGACCGCGAGAACCTGATCGAGAGCAACCTGAGCACCGACTTCGGCGCTGATTGTCTCAACTCTCACTGTATCGCCGACGCTAACACGGTACTGTTTGCCGCCAGCTTTGAAAATTGCATACATAGTTTTAAATACCTCGCATCGCCTCGCGCCCGAACTTTTTCGGTAGACGAAGCCTTTTTGTTCTAAGAAAAGCGTTGGCCTTTAAAGGGCTCGCGCCGATTTCTCACTTGCGTGGAAAGGTGCGCATTATGACACGCACCTTGTTGGTTGTCAACCGAAAAATCAAGCGAAAACAAGACCGAATTGCCTCATTTGCCCTTAAGTTTCGGTTTTGCGAGCCACTAGATAAAGTGGCCCGTTTCTTTTTTACTCCAAAGGCTTGGGTTAGGAAGCCTCAGGAGCGGTTTCTTCTTCTTTACTTTCTTCAGCAGCCTCGGCCTCAGAGACTTCTAAATCGCCTTCATCTTCAGCGGCGTCTAAGGCTTCCACGTTTTCGTTTTCTAAACTTTCAACTGCGGCTTCCTCTTTTTTCACTTCAATGAAAGAAGCGGCTTGAAGAAGCGCACGAAGCGCCGCGTTTACGGCTTCTGAAGAACGAAACGCTTGGGCAACATCTGCATCAAGACGCACGGTTGCGGTTTTCACAAAAGCAGCGTGGTCTGTGTAGCGATGCTTTTCAAAAGCACGGGCTCTTGGACCCGATTGCTTACTAAATGATGGGCGCTTAGGCGGGCGATTAAATGACGAGCCGCGATCTGAGAAGCGACGGTCACGGCCCTCGCCACCGAAACGGTCGCGCGGCGCACGACGGTCATCAAAGCGGTCTTTGCGATCTGAGAATCGGTCGCTACGGAATCCCTCATCGCCAAAGCGATCGTCGTTGGCAAAACGCCGAGGCCTTGAATCGAATCGGTCATCACGACGACCGAAGCCTCCCTCGCGACGGTCACGTCTCGGGGGTTTGTCGTTAAAACGGTCAAAGGGCTTACTGTCCATGGCGTTTTCCTTACTTACGAATCTTTTTGAGTCTCTTATGTAGAGAAGTTTCTGGCGCTCGCGGCCATAAAAAAACCGAAGGCCTATTTAGACTCCGGTTTCTCCGACGTTTGGCGTCCCTAAGCGGATTCGAACCGCTGTACCAACCGTGAAAGGGTTGTGTCCTAGGCCTCTAGACGATAGGGACCTTAAATTTTGGTGGAGGTTAGCGGGATCGAACCGCTGACCTCTTGCATGCCATGCAAGCGCTCTCCCAGCTGAGCTAAACCCCCAAAGGAGTCGGAACTATATAGCGTCATTTGGAAAAAATCAAGCGAAATCTTTCCTTAAAATGCGCAAAAAAGAGGATACAGACATGGCCGATCACCTTCCGACCCCCGAGTTTGAAAAGAAAATCGTTACTTTTTCTGAACTTAAAGAGCGTGCCAAAGCGCTTAATCACCCCGTTGTAATGACTAACGGCGTTTTCGATGTTTTGCATCGCGGGCATGTCACATATTTGGCACAAGCCCGCTCTTTAGGTAAGAGTCTTATTGTTGCGGTAAATTCAGATCAATCCGTGAAAATGCTCGGTAAAGGAGACGACCGCCCGATTAACACGGAAGCCGATCGCGCCGCGATTCTTGCCGCGCTTGAAAGCGTCGACCTTGTTGTCATTTTCGACGATAAGGTTCCTTTGAAAGTGATTGAAGAAGCGCACCCTGATATCTATGTGAAAGGCGGCGACTACAGAATCGAAGATTTACCCGAAGCAAAACTCGTTACCCAATGGGGCGCAAAAGTCATCACTGTTGCATTTGAGCATCAGCGGTCAACTACAGCGCTCTTAAAACGCATTCGTGGCTAATTAGATAATCTTGTAGCCTGCTTGCCGCGCGTAGTGCACGGTTGCATCCAAAAAGCCTTGCTTATCGCCGCAATCGAATCGCTCGCCTTCAAAACGATGCGCAAAAGTTGGCGTTGTCTCAAGAACCGAGGCAATGGCATCGGTTAATTGGATTTCTCCGCCCGCGCCCTTTTGCACGTGGCGCAGTGCATCAAAGATTTCCGGTTCAAGCACATAGCGACCAATAACGGCTAAGTGAGAAGGGGCCACTTCTGGCGCTGGTTTTTCCACAATCGCGTGTACGCGTGTGGTTAAATCGGCTTCGTTTTCCACACCCACAATACCGTACTTTTGGGTTTCATTGGCAGCAACATCACGAACGGCTAAAACGTTTCCGCCACCAGCTTGAGCGCGTGCTTCAAAAAGCTGCCCTAAAACCGGGCGATGTGCATCGATTAAGTCGTCAGCCAAAATTACGCCAAATGGGTCATTGCCAACAATCGGCTCTGCGCAAAGTACGGCGTGCCCTAATCCCAAGGGAGCAGGCTGACGAATATAGATAAAGTGAACACCCATCGGCGCGATTTCTTGGACAATTCTCAAAAGGCCGTCTTTTCCTTTGCTTGAAAGTTCGGCCTCCAACTCGCCGTTATGATCGAAATGATCCTCAATCGAGCGCTTGGTTTTACCCGTAATGAAAATCATCTCGGTAGCCCCTGCCCGAGCCGCTTCTTCGACGGCATACTGAATCAGGGGTTTATCGACAACAGGAAGCATTTCCTTAGGCATAGCTTTCGTGGCTGGTAAAAAGCGTGTGCCAAGACCGGCAACAGGAAATACGACCTTACGAACTGGTTTCATTTCATCTCCCCCAACAGTAAGTCTCTCGGATAAAATGGGCGGTTAATCTTACAAAACGCGCTTGCGTTTTAGCTAAGGCAGTTTAACAGTCTCCGAGAGAACATTCTCAGTTTCGATTTTGCGTTTTTCCACATAAAAGAGCCCAGAGCATGGCAAGTAAAGAAAGTTTGATTGCAATAGGCGACCTACAGGGTTGTTTTGAAAGCTTAATGGGGCTTTTAGATCAACTGCCTCGCTTGTCGTCTCTTGTTTTTCTTGGTGACATTGTGAACCGCGGTCCCGATTCACTTAAAACGCTACGGTTTGTCAAAGACCTTTGTGAGAAAAATCGCGCTCGAATCATTCTTGGCAATCATGATTTGCATTTGCTTGCCGTAGCCGCCACTGGAAAGACTCCATCGGCTCACGACACCATCACAGATATCTTAGAAGCCCCAGACCGCGAAGAGCTTTTAGATTGGCTTGCCTCGCAGCCGCTAGTACTTAATACCGAAGAGGCTTTATTTGTTCACGCAGGAATTCCTCCGCAGTGGGATCTTGAAAAAGTCCTAGCTCTTTCTCAAGAAGCCTCGCTTTCTCTTACAGGGACGGGTTGGAAAACGGCTCTTCAACATATGTATGGCAATGATGTTTACTGCGACTCGCTCACAGGCGAGGCACGATTGCGGAGCATCTTGAATGCCTTTACGAGAACGCGGTTTCTAAAAAATGATCTCACACCCGACTACAGCATCAAAGAGGGTCTTGCGAAAATGCCCGCAGGAGACATTCCCTGGTTTGAAGTCCCAAGGCTTATTAAGAAACCAATTTGCTTTGGCCATTGGTCGATGTTAGGTCTTGTTTTGCGAGAAAACACCATCGCCGTTGACACAGGGTGCCTCTGGGGAGGGACGCTTTCAGCTGTACGACTTACCGACAAACGTCTTTATCAAGAACCGTGCCCGTGTTGGGCCAATCCTGGCGCCTAATGCATATGACAGAACAAGATACCGCTAAAAGATTTGCCGAGACGATTCAAATTCGGGGCGCACGACAGAACAACCTGAAAAATATCGATCTTGATATCAAACCTTATACGTGGACCGTGATTACGGGGCCTTCGGGATCAGGAAAGAGTTCTCTTGCGTTCGATACGCTTTATTCAGAGGGTCAACGCCGTTACGTCGAAACCTTTAGCGCTTACGTGCGTCAATTCTTAGATCGTCGCGATCAGCCCGCAGTCGATAGCATTAAAGGAATACCGCCAGCGATTGCTATCAATCAAAGTAACGCGGTTCGCACGTCTCGTTCCACAGTTGGAACGATGACTGAGATTAACGATCACTTAAAACTCCTTTTTTCTCGTGAGGCAAATCTCTTTTGTCGCTCTTGCGGAGAAGCTGTCAAAGTTAGAAACGCCTTTGATATGTGGGACGACATCAAAGAGCGCGCAGAAAAAGCGGGCGACCCACGTCTTGTTGTCACGTTTGATGTTTTCTTTCCAAAAAAACTAACGCGCGATTTCGTGACTAACGCCTTATCGTCTCAAGGCTTTACGCGCATTCATGCAGAAAGGAATACCCGTCAAGGCACGCTTCTTTCCGTTGTTGTCGACCGCTTCCGTGCCTCAAAAGCCGACCAATCTCGCGCCATTGAAGCCATCGAAACGGCGTTAAAAAGTAGCAGAGGCGAATACGCCAACAAGTTTGCTGTTCACGCGCTTTTTGAAGACGGCTCTGAAGCTCTTTGGCCCTATGTGACAGGACTGGCATGTGCGGCCTGCAACATTTCCTACTCCAAACCGAACTCTGCGCTTTTTAGTTTTAACTCACCACTTGGTGCTTGCCCTATTTGCCACGGATTTGGTCGAATCATCGATATCGACATGGATCTTGTAATCGATTCAAATAAATCACTCAAAGATGGCTGCATCAGACCTTGGGCTAAGGGCGGAGCCTATGAAGAGTGGCAAAAGTCGCTGATGCACTTTGCCGAAGAACACAGAATCCCTAATTACTGCCACTTCGCTTATTTAAGCGATTGGTCCAAACGTTGGGTTATCGATGGAGATCCCAATTGGAACGGAAACTTCTCAACGCACTGGGCTGGTGTCAGACGCTTTTTTGATTATCTCGAAAGTAAGTCCTACAACCTTCCGATTCGTGTGTTGCTTTCTCGCTATCGCACCTATCAACCCTGCCCCAGATGCGGTGGCTCTCGTATGAAACCGGCTTCGCTTCTTTGGCGCATCGGAAGTCGGGAAGCCGCCGACGTCGCTCTTGGCTCAAGAGGACGATTCTTGCCGCCAGAAGCCCCAGGGATAAAGAAAAACATCAAAAACATTCCAGGGCTCACTCTTTATGACTTGATGCTTTTGCCGATTTCGCAATTGCAAAAGTTTTTTGATTCGCTTGCCAAAGAAAATCTCGATGAGGCAGGAGCCCTTGTTGTGAGCCAAATTCGCACACGATTGAGTTACTTGATGAATGTGGGATTAGGATACCTCACATTAGACCGTCAGAGCCGCACTTTGTCGGGCGGCGAAATCCAGCGCGTCAATCTCACCACAGCCCTTGGAACCAACCTTGTGGATACGCTTTTTGTTCTTGATGAGCCGTCTGTGGGATTGCATCCAAGAGACATGGATCGCGTCAATGCGCTTTTAGAAAATCTCAGAGACGCAGGTAACACCCTCGTTGTTGTCGAGCACGATCCACAAGTGATGCTTGCCGCAGACCGCATTGTCGATATGGGGCCAGGCGCGGGAGTCAATGGCGGACAAATTGTTTTTGATGGAACGCCAAAAGAATTACGCAAGGCGCCTTCTCTTACGGGACAATATTTAAGTGGAAAAAAATCGATTGCAATCGATTTAAAGCAAACGCCCCCGAATGAAAGCACCAAATGGCTCGAAATCACAGGGGCTACAGAACACAATCTAAAAAGCGTTAACGTGCGCTTCCCGCTTGGTTGCATCACAACCGTCACAGGGGTTTCGGGCTCTGGCAAATCAACGCTTGTTGTCGATACGCTTTTTCCTTTACTTGAACGCTACTTTGGGCGTGCGGCACCAAAACCCGCCTACAAATCCATTCGAGGCCAAGAAGAGCTCGTCGATGTGCACATCATCGATCAAAGCGCAATTTCCAAAACAACGCGATCGACACCAGCGATTTATGTCGGCGCCTTCGATGGGATTCGTAAGGTTTTCGCTAACACACAAAAAGCGCGCGACAGAGACTACACCGCAGGCCACTTTAGTTTCAATTCCGAACTCGGCCAATGTCCCACCTGTCAGGGTTCAGGTTTTGAGCACGTGGAGATGCAATTTTTAAGTGATGTGTACTTACGGTGCCCAGATTGCAACGGCAAGCGCTATCGACCTGAGATTCTTGAAGTCACCATCAATCGCGATGGCAAAAAGAATCGCTCGATTGCAGACGTCCTTGATATGACAGTTTCCGAAGCACTTCGATACTTCGAAAAGAATCTCGATATTGTGCAAGCCCTTATGCCGCTTGAAGAAGTGGGATTGGGTTACATCAAGCTCGGGCAGCCTCTTCCGACACTATCAGGAGGCGAAGCGCAGCGCATCAAACTCGCTGGAGAACTCGCAAAATCTAAGTCCATGACCGTTGCCGCGGCTCACCTTTACATCCTTGATGAACCCACAACGGGACTTCACTTTGACGATATCGCGAAACTTCTTTCGGCTCTTAGACGCTTAACGCAATCGGGGGCTTCTGTCATTCTCATTGAGCACAACCTCGATGTGATTGATGCAAGCGATTGGGTTATTGATTTGGGCCCTGAAGGAGGCGACGCAGGTGGCGAAATCGTTTCCACAGGGACTCCCGATGCGATAGCAAAAGAAAAAACTTGGACTGGCCTTGCTCTAGCCGCTTACCGTAAGACACGTATTGACCCAAGCCTCACGATGACTGGTCTTTTTGCTAAACCCACTCCGAAACCCAAAGAGATGGGGCGCTCATTGCAGTCTATTTGGCGCGAAGCGAAAACCGGTGACTTAGGAATCTTTGGCGCACGAGAAAACAATCTAAAAAATATCGATGTTGTTATCCCAAGAAGAAAACTTTCTGTCGTCACAGGGATTTCGGGCTCTGGGAAATCCACTCTTGCTTTTGGCGTGATTTTCGCCGAAGGGCAACGCCGCTATCTTGAAACATTTAATGCCTACGCGCGTTCTATGGTGCAGCCCGCAGCGGCTCCCGATATTGATGCCCTTGTGGGAATCGCACCGACCGTGGCTATCGAGCAACGCATCAGCCAAGGCGGCCACAAATCCACTGTCGCAACGCAAACAGAAATTCAACAGTATTTAAGGCTTCTTTACGCCAAGCTTGGCGTGCAGTATTGCCCCGATTGCGGCATCCCCGTAAGACCTCAGACACAAGAGTCCATCTTTGCTTCTATATTGAAAACTCTTGCCGGTAAAAGCGTTATCCTCACCGCTCCCATTGTTCGAGCTCGAAAAGGCTCTTACGTCGAAATTGTCTCTCAAGCACGAAACTCAGGGATTACAAGATTACGCGTTGATGGTCATTGGCTTAGTACGGAAAACTTCCCTCAGCTTTCTCGTTATTCTCTGCACACAATCGAGATGCCCACTGCCACATTAAAAATTGACGCTGGTCACGAAGAAGAACTCCGGAGCGCTATCTCTCGTACGCTTAACCGAGGCGATGGTCTTATGGATGTGTACTTCCCGATGAAAAACGCCGCTGGAAAAGATATGGAGGGACATAAAACCTTTTCCATTAAACGGGCTTGTCCCAAATGCGGTTGGAGTTTCCCAGAACCCGATCCACAACTCTTTTCTTACAACAGTTCTTTAGGTTGGTGCCCCAAATGCGCTGGCTCAGGAGAGGTTTACGGTTGGCAACTTGATGGCTTTGATCCAGAGGATACAAAGAACATATCGACGAAAACTACCGTCTGTCCTGAATGCAATGGGGAGCGTTTAAACGCCATTGCCCGAGCCTTCCAATTCAATGGTTGGCGCATAGGACAACTCTCGTCTCTTACCGTTGAGAAAGCCATTGATGTCTTTTCTTCGATGACGCTTACTGGGCGCGATAAAGCAATCGGTGAGGCGCCCATTAAAGAAATCCTTTCCAAACTGCGTTTCCTAAACGAAGTTGGTCTTGGGTATCTCACTTTAGATCGCGCTGCACCAACGCTCTCTGGTGGCGAATCCCAACGCATTCGCCTTGCCTCGCAATTGGGCAATAACTTGCAAGGCGTTTGCTACGTTCTCGATGAACCAACAATTGGGCTGCACGCTAGAGACAACGCTCGCCTTATTTCAAGTCTTATCTCACTGAAAGAAAAAGGCAACACAGTCATTGTTGTCGAACACGACGAAGACATGATTCGTCACGCCGATCATATTGTCGATATTGGGCCAGGAGCTGGTAGCCGTGGGGGATCGCTTGTGATTGAAGGCTCCTTAAAGGAGATTGCTGACTGTAAAGAAAGTATCACAGGGCAATGTCTCAAACATCCCTTGGTGCATACAGGAATTCCTAGACACCCCGTTAGCGGTGCAGATCCCGAAATTTTCATTACAAACGCGTCACTGCATAACCTAAAAAACATTACAGTGCGCTTTCCTCTCGGTCGATTAATCGCAATTACAGGCGTTTCTGGTTCAGGAAAATCCACGCTGGCACGCAGTGTTCTTTTGCCGAATTTAAAAGCGGCTGTTGAAGCCCTTCGCTCGAAGGGAGAAAAGAAAATCAAGCCGACAAACTGCAGATCGATTTTTGGTTATGAAACGATTCAGCGCGTACTTGAAGTCGATCAAACACCAATTGGAAAGACGCCGCGCTCGTGCCCAGCAACCTATATCGGCCTTTACACGCCTATTCGTCAGCTTTTTGCAGAAACCACTGTAGCCAAAGAGCACGGCTGGGGCATCTCGCGCTTTTCTTTTAACGTCGATGAAGGCAATTGCCTTGTTTGCGGTGGCCAAGGACAGACAACTGTTGAGATGAATTTCTTACCCGATATGAAGCAAACCTGTGAGGCTTGTAAGGGTTCGCGCTTTAACGAGGAGACATTAACCGCTCTCTGGCGTGGGTATTCGATTGGCGACGTTTTACAAATGAGTGTGGACGAGGCGCTTACTGTCTTTGAAACAAACAGAGCCATCGCGAACAAACTTCGTTTATTGCAAGATGTGGGACTTGGCTACCTCAAACTCGGGCAGCCTTCTACAACACTATCGGGTGGTGAAGCGCAGCGCATCAAACTTGTCAGTGAACTAGCGAAAGCCGTCACATCGCTTCGCACGCATCGTCGCATCGAAACCTTCTACATTTTCGATGAGCCTACAGTCGGGCTACATATGGCCGACGTAGAAAAACTCATTTCCGTATTGCATACCCTTGTGGATGCAGGGCATACTGTGCTTGTGGTCGAACACAATTTAGATCTCATTGCCGAATCTGACTACGTCATTGATTTGGGCCCCGAAGGGGGAGCGGCAGGAGGGGCGATTGTGGGCAAAGGTGCGCCTTTTGAAATTGCTCAGCACAAAACACCAACAGGCCAAGCACTGAAAAAGTTCCTTTCAACACACAAAGAAACGCCCGAAACCTCGGAGAAAAAAGCCTCATGAAAACGTATCTTGTAGGAGGAGCCGTTCGCGACAATCTTTTGCGCCACACCGGGCACAATGTTGCTACTGGCGACAAAGATTGGGTTGTCGTGGGATCGAGCCCTGAGGAGATGACAAAAAAGGGCTTTCTTCCCGTTGGGAAGGATTTCCCTGTTTTTCTGCATCCGAAAACGCATGAAGAGTATGCGCTCGCGAGAACCGAACGCAAAACAAGTCACGGCTATCACGGCTTTAGTTTTTATACATCTTGCGACGTTACGATTGAAGAAGATCTCGCGCGCCGCGACCTCACAATCAATGCCATCGCTCAAGATGAGCGAGGAAATCTTATTGATCCCTTTGGCGGAGTTAAAGATATCGAAACCAAAACGCTACGCCACGTAAGTGAGGCTTTTCTTGAAGACCCTGTGCGGCTTTTGCGCTTAGCGCGGTTTGCGGCACGTCTTCCTGATTTTTCTGTAGCACCAGAAACACTGGCTCTCGTAAAAGAAATGGTGGATTCAGGGGAAACCGATCACTTAGTCGCAGAACGCGTCTACGCAGAAATCTCGCGCGGCCTTATGGAAGTCTCTCCGACTCGGATGCTTGATGTTCTTTTGGAAGCGGGCTTCTGGCCTCGTGCCTTTCCCGAAGCTTCAATTGATATGGCGCTAAGAAACGCTTTGTCTTTAGCCGCTCAAAATGGCACGCCCCTTCCTGTTCGCGCTGCGATTCTTTTTTCAAATGTGCCGCTAGCGGCTCTTGCTGACTTTTGCGAGCGCCACAAATTCCCAAGTGACGTAAGCGACGCGTTAACTGTCTTTGTGCGCAATCGCGAAGCAACATTAAAAGCCAAAAGCGCCAAAGATTACTTTTGCGTGTTGCAATCTTTCGATTTAATTCGGCGTCCAAATCGGCTTGAGACATTTCTAAAAACTTTGACGCTTTTTACTCCAAGTTTTAATCTCGCATGCCTTAAGAGGCTTTCCGAAGCGTACGTCAATGTCGATATCGCTTCACTTGTCAAAGAATCTTCAGGAAAAGAACTGAAAGAAAAGATTGATGCGGCGCGCCTTAACGCGATTGAAAAGGCTCTTAAACAATGACAGAACTTGAAGAATATCTTCTTACTCAGTGCCGTCGGATTTGCTTGGAAGACTACAAAGTTCAAGCAAGGATTGGTGCGCTTGAATCTGAAAAACATCGCACACAAGAGGTTCTCATTTCAGTCGATGTTTGGGTTAAAGATTCTCCGATTGACTCCGACGACTTAAGTGCTGTTTATGACTATCGCACCATTGTGGATGCGATAGAAAACGCCTTACGTTTAGGCCACATTGAATTGCAAGAAACATTGGCCAATCACATTGCTCAGGAACTTCTTAGCGATAGTCGTATTGTGGCAACACGTATTGCTACACGAAAAACGCAAGCCATCGCTAAAGCTAAAAGTATCGGAATTGAAATTTTTCGCCAGAGACAATAATGACGGAAATAACACAACAAAAAAGCGGCTCAGAAAAAACCGCCCGTAACGATAGGGACAACAAAAAATCTATCGAAGTTGCCCCAGGAGTTCACACGCACGCCTCGGTTTCTGTGCGTAAACTCGAAAAGCGCATCGTGCGCCTTACCGCGCAAGCGATTCTTGATTACAACATGATTGTCGAAGGCGACAAAATTCTTGTTGCCATGAGTGGTGGCAAAGATAGCTACGTCTTACTTGAAACGCTACAGAAACTTCAAAAAAGAGCTCCCGTACATTTTGAATTGCTCGCCGTTCACATCGACCAACATATCCCAGGATCTGACCCCGCTTCTATCGAGGCTTTCTTAAAGAAAACGGGCGTTCCCTATCACATTGAATCGCAAGACACGCATAGTATTGTTGAGCGCTTAATCCCTTCAGGGAAAAATGTTTGCTCTTTGTGCGCCCGCCTTCGCCGCGGCATTCTTTATCGCGTCGCTCGCGAATTAAAGTGCACCAAAATTGCCTTGGGCCACCAGATGGATGATGTGGTTTCAACCTTGCTTCTTAATATGTTTTACGGCGGCCGTATTAAAGCCATGCCCCCCGTATTAAGAAGTGACGATAAGACAAATATCGTCATTCGGCCCCTCATTTATATTCGTGAATATGAAACCGCTAAATGGGCCAAGATTCGTGAGTATCCTCTTGCGCCTAAGCACCTTTGTGGGGCATCCGAAAATAAAAAGCGCCAAGAAATAAAAGCGCTTTTAAATGAGTGGGACAAAAAATTTGATAGTCGCATCTATAACCTCTTTATGAGCACGACGCGCGTGAGTCCCTCGCAGTTATCAGACAAATCGATTTTTGACTTTACGAATT
The DNA here is from genome assembly GCA_963656505.1 of bacterium. Classification (GTDB taxonomy): domain Bacteria; phylum Pseudomonadota; class Gammaproteobacteria; order Burkholderiales; family Burkholderiaceae_F; genus Duodenibacillus. The sequence goes on along the minus strand of CAVKJM010000002.1, from coordinate 10,607 downwards.
TTGAGAAGAAAGAAAAAGTCGACGAAGGCCCTTCTGTTAAAGAGATTCTTAGTAAGCCTGCGATAACACTGGATGCGGAAAAAGAGATTCGACCTTTGTGGATGAAGGTCGTTCCTTGGAAGACACCGTTTTAAGGTAAGGAGAAAAGCGATGCTTGAATCCGAATTTGATGAACTTTCTGAGGCACTTTTTTCGAAAATCGAAGACGCAGTAGACGGGCTTGACTTTGATATTGAATCAAGCCGCGCTGGAAATGTTCTCACATTAGAAACTGAGGCCGGAGACCAAATCGTCATCAATCGCCATACGCCGACTTTTGAAGTTTGGCTAGCAAGTCGCGCAGGCGGCTCTCGCTTTTACTTCGAGGGCGGCAAATGGCTTTCTTCTAAAGATAAAGAGACCACCATTTGGATCTCTTTATCTCAAGCCCTAAGCTACGTTTTAGGTAAACCCGTTACCTTAGAAAATCTGGTCGCGTAAGATATCGCGCTCTAAGTTCTTCTCGCCTACCTTGCCATTAAGTGGCACATCGCGCACGCTCTGATCGACACTATCGGCGTAGTAGTAATTGCCGTTAATTAACACGACGCTCGAGGGTTGAATGCGCTTGTAAGGCGGCTCATCAACTAAGACGTCTTTCATGTATTCGACCCAAATCGGAAGCACAAGGCCGCCACCGGTTTCGCGGTTTCCTAAGGGCTTCATCTGATCGAAACCCATCCAACCGACGGCAACGAGTTTTCCTGCGTATCCAGCAAACCACGCGTCATACGAATTGTTTGAGGTGCCTGTCTTTCCACCCATATCAGGGCGCTTTAACGCTTGATAGGCGCGACGCCCCGTACCTTCACGAATCACACCATTTAATAGCGTATGCATAATGAAGGCATTTCTTTCGCTTAATGTGCGAATGGCTTCATCTCCTGCCGCAGGATTGTGTACGCGCATCACAACCGTTCCATCGGCATCGGTGACGCGATCGATTAAATAAGGCTTCACACGAAAGCCCCCATTGGCTAAGACGCTATAGCCTGCGAGCATTTCCCACGGAGTGGCTCCCCCTGCGCCAAGCGCTGTCGTTAGCTGCGCGGGAGTTCTTGAGGCTGGGAAGCCAAAACTTTTCTCAACAAAGCCTTGTGCGTAGCGAGCCCCAATGGCTTGCATGACGCGAATCGAGACAAGGTTCTTGGATTTCTTTAACGCTGTCGCAAGCGACATCGGTCCATCGAAACGATTATCGTAATTGCGTGGCTCCCAGAGCTCTCCTCCCGTTAAACGGGGATCGATGAAAATCGGTGCATCGTTAATAATCGTCGCGGGGTTAAAGCCTTTATCGAGAGCTGCTGAATAAATAAAGGGCTTGAAAGTGGAACCAGGCTGACGAATCGCTTGCGTAACGTGGTTAAAGTTACTTAAGTAAAAATCAAAACCACCGACAAGAGCCCTCACGGCGCCCGTATCGAATTCGGCACTCACAAATCCAGCTTGCACTTCGGGGGTCTGAGAAAGTGTCCATTCACCCTTGGCCGTGCGAGATACGCGCACAAGAGAACCTACAGTGAGCGCCTTTTCGTCTTTTTTCTTTGACCAGCGCGGTTTCTTTTGTGTTAATCCCGCAAACTTAAGGCTCTCTTTATCCAACGTGACTTCTTGGTCTCCAGAAATTGCCACCGTAATCTTTTGATTACTTACCTCAGTGACAATGGCAGGGAATAGGTTCGGAGAAGTTGGAACGTCCGATAAGGCCATCGTAATCGTGTTGGCGCGGTTTTCTTCATCGGAAATATCGATGTGCGCAGTCGGCCCCCGATAGCCATAGCGTCTATCGTAATTAATGAGGTTCTTACGCACACTTTCCCAAGCCGCTTTTTGGTCTGCGGCGCGAATGGTTGTGTAAACGTTAAGCCCTAAGGTATAGGCCTCTTCTTTGAAAATGTCGTAAACCAAAATACGGGCCAATTCTGCAGCGTATTCGGCGTGAAGTCCTTCAGAGCCCTTTTCTGCTGTGAGGCGTCGCTCGCTAGGCTTTTTCGCGACAATGGGCCGCACCATTTCTTGGGCATAGACCTCTTCGGAGATGTAGCCTAAGTTACGCATACGATTTAAAACGTAACTCTTACGCATATTGGCGCGTTTGGGATTGACAATCGGGTTATAAGCCGAGGGTGCCACAGGAAGACCCGCGATGGTAGCTGCCTCACCGATGGTGAGATCTTCGAGCTCTTTACCAAAGTACACTTTCGCAGCCGATGCAAAGCCATAGGCGCGCTGACCTAAATAGATCTGATTGAGATAGACCTCAAAGATTTCATCTTTCGAAAGATTTCTTTCAATCTTATAGGCCATCGCCACTTCGTAGAGCTTACGGGTGTAGGTGCGTTCAGAAGATAAGAAGAAATTTCTTGCCACCTGCATCGTAATCGTGGAGCCACCTTGGCCTCGACGCCCAGTAATAAGGTTTGCAAGAGCCGCACGCACAATGCCTGTGAATTCAATACCCGTGTGGGCATAAAAGCCATCGTCTTCGGCGGCTAAAACGGCGTTGCGCACAAAAGCGGGGATTTCATGCAAACGGATAAAGTCGCGATGCTCTTCGCCAAATTCGCCAATAAGAATGCCTTCTGCGCTATAGACGCGAAGCGGGATCTTGGGTTTGTAATCGGTTAATGCGTCAATCGGTGGAAGCTGTGAATAGACAACAGAAAAGATAACGAGACCCGCGCAAACGGCGCTCACAAAGCCTGCGATTCCAATACCAACACACCAACAAATAAATCGACTGATTTTTTGAGCGATTGAGTTCTTACTTTTCACAAAAATTCCACTTACCTAGAAGACTGCAAAGACTACTTTTCGCACTTTCGAGAATTGCGACACGCAAGTTCCAAAAACTCGTGTCGCTTTGATTTGACGTAACGCGAAATCTTACAACAAATATCGCGTTTCCCCCTGATTTCTTACAACATCGCACAGTTTTTCTCCTCATCTCTTACCTTAAATTGCGACGCTTTCACCAAAACGACCTGCTCTCTTTGGTTTTGAGAAGGCCACGACAAGAAAAAGTCTCTTTGAATATTTTGCAAAAGAGAGACGAAAAATCAGGACTCTTATTTTGTAGAATGAACAAAGTACATGAACGCATAAAAACGCCGTTACCCTCAAGAAATACGGGAGCCTGACGATGAGCAAACTCGACGATTTGAATTTGTGGCGTGTTTTTGTCAATCTGTCCCAAACACGCAATTTCTCCTATACAGCCGCTGAACTCGGTGTAGATGTTTCAACGGTTTCCCGTATGCTCACGACTCTTGAGAAAACCATCGGTCGCTCGCTACTTGTGCGTAACACGCGCCCGCTCGAACTCACAGAACTCGGAGAAAGAGCGCTTGAACTCTTAAGCGCGCAATTGGATCGTCAAAGAGAAATCATCGATGAACTGCAAGGGCCAAATGCTGCCGTGCAGGGCATGATTCGCTTATCGTCTCCTTATAGCCTTGAGATGGAATTTTTGGGTGAGGCCCTTTTGCGGTTTCAAAAGAAGTTCCCCGATGTCGAATTTCGTATCATCGGAGGCGCTGGGATGCCCGAGTTACTCAATCGTCGCGTTGACGTTGTTTTCGTCACAGGCGAAGTAATTGAACGCGAAGAGAACATGGTTTGCCTACCACGGCGCCCGAACTACTTTGTGCCCATAGCGTCTCCAAAGTATCTTTTGGAGCACCCGGCTCCTAGAACTCCAGAGGAAATTAAAGATCACACGGTTTATGCCTTTGAAGGCGCAACGCGCCACCCCACACGCTCTCTATGTAAAGATGGCGAAATCCGAGATGTTCGTTTCGGGCAACAACTCTTTGTGATGTCCAATATTGTTGCAATTAAAGAAAACGTCTTAAAAGGCGCAGGTATTTGTATTGATATGCCGTATTTCTTGTGTGCCTCTGAGATTGTTTCGGGTAAACTCATCCCCATTCTTAACGGCTGGCACAGACCACCTCTTCAGACGTATGTTGTTTGCCGAAAGGAATTGTGGAATTCGAAGATTCACCGCATCTTTATGCGCTGGATTCAGAAAGAGTTGCAGGAGTTCTTTGATGCGAAAGTTAGAGAAATCCAACCTTATTGGAGCGTCCCTGAGATGCTCGAACCTCGAGAAGAGTCATTGTGAGAGAAGTAGTTGCCGATGCTAAAGCCATACTGGCTTTAACAAAAAAACTCTGTGCCATACCGAGTGTTTCTGGAAAAAGTCAAGAAGAAAACCGCGTTGCCTCTGCGCTTTTAGCTGAACTTCGCGCTATTGAACTTGGCTTTGGAAACACCTTAATAGCCAAAGAAATCCCCTGCGAAGGCGATGCCCTTAAACGCAATGCCGTTTTCGCTCTCTTGCGACCCGCAAAGCGCATTCAGAAAACCGTCCTTCTTACTGGACACTTCGATGTCGTTGATACCGATGGCGCCCTAAAAGACTTGGCGTTTTCCCCAGATGAATACACAAAGGCTCTCGCTCAAGAAGCGCTTTCTGAGGAAGTGAAAAAAGACCTTGAAAGCGGCAATTGGCTTTTTGGTCGCGGCACGATGGACATGAAAGCAGGCCTCGCGCTTTTTATCGAAACAATGCGAGCCTATGCCAAAAGCCCCGATTTAGCCATCAACATCGCTTTCTTAGCGGTTCCTGATGAAGAGTGCGATAGCGCAGGAATGCGTGGCTCGATTCGCCCGTTTTGCTCTCTTTTAAAAACCGAAGAGCTTGACGTGGTTGCGGCTCTCACAGGAGAACCTTGCTTTTGGACAACTGGCAAAAAACCGACGCGTCCCTATTACACGGGAACGACGGGAAAAATCATGCCGTATTTCCTTTGCATCGGAAAAGCCACTCACGTCAACGACTATGTTCAAGGTTCTAATGCGATGCTTATCGCCTCGCACGTTGTCTCGCTTTTTGAAGGCAATCCCGACTTTATCGATGGCACGGGAGCCGATACGCTCTCGCCTCCGGCGTGTTTGCGCTGCGAAACGCGCACAGGAACCTATAGCGTCAGCCTTCCTGCACGAGCGATTTGTTTTTTCAATGTCTTAACCGATAGTCGCACGCCAGAAGATGTCCTCAACTCGACCATGGCTCTAGCGAGAAAAGCTCTTGACTTCAGTTGCGAGCAGATGCAAAAAACAGCTCTCGCTCTTTTATCCAAAGGCGCACAAGTCACAGCCGAGAAAAAAGAAGGGCACGTTTATTCCTATCTTGACTTAGTTTCCTTGTGCGTTAAAAAGCTCGGAAGCCTTGACGCGTTTAAAGAAAAAGAGGCTGCTCTTTTAAAGAGCCTGCCTTCGGACATGGATATGCGAGAAAAAGCCATCCGCGTAAGCGAATGGGCCGCAGACTTAAGTGGCATGACAGGACCCGCGATTGTTGTGGGGTTTCTGCCACCCTACTACCCGCACCGCGTCAATCGTAGGCGCGACCAAAAAGAAATTGCGCTTCGACATATCATTGAAGAGGCAAGCAAACGAGCTGGCGCCTTAGCGCAAGATAACGCCACAAGCATTCAAGAAGTTTTCGGTGGCATCACAGATCTCTCGTTCTTAGGTTTTGAAGGAGACCGCGCTGCTCTTAACTCTCTTGCGGACAATATGCCCGCCTGGGGCGCTCTCTATAGCCTACCTATGACTGAGCTTTTGTCGCTTGATATCCCAGTAGCGAACATGGGACCTGCGGGAAAAGATGCTCACAAAGCAACTGAGCGACTCGAATTAAAGTATTCGCTTGAAGTTTCTCCCAAAGTTCTTTCTTGGACAATTGAAGAACTCGCCAAAACAAATTTGTAGTTTTCTTACGGAAAAGTTCTAAGGTCAATTGACTAGGTTTTGTGCTGTTTTTGCAATAAACCTGCGATTGATCTTTTCTTTTATTTTTCATAGCCGAAATAGTGTGTTACTTTTCCGCGTGGTGAAAATTCTCTTTCTCTTTATGGAGAACAACAATGGCTGAAAATATCGATGTCGCAGAATTGACAGCGAAGCCCAAGGTAGGAATTGGTGGCTTTCTCGCTTTGATTCTCGCAATCATCCTCTTTTCCGGAGTTTTCTACAAAATGGGGCCCGGCTATGAATGGCTCGGCGCGCTCGACTTTTCGACAATCGCGGGTAAGTTCGGATCGATTTCCGGAACCAACTTTGTCGGCAAAGGCGGTGTAGGCGCTCGACAGGGTTTCCTTTTTGCTTTGACTCTTTTTGCTCCAGTGACTCTTGCTGTGGGTCTTTTGGCTGTTCTTGAGCACTATGGCGCTCTTGCTGCCGCACAGGTGTTAATGACTCCCTTCTTACGACCAGTCTTAGATATTCCTGGCTACACGGGTCTAGCTCTTGTCACGGACTTACAGAGTACTGACGCGGGTGCGGCTATCTCTAAGAGCATGTATGACCACAAGCTCATGAACGACAAAGAGCTCACCATTATGGCGGCTTGGCAATACTGTGGCGCAGGCGCCGTCGGAAATTACTTTTCGACAGTCTCGGCAATCTTTGCTTTCCTTCTCGTTCCGATTTGGAAGCCTCTTGCCATCATTCTCGTCATGAAATTTGCGGCCGGTTTCTTCGTGCGCATTTGCCTATCAACCATCTACAGAAAGGATTTCAACAATGGCTACTGCAGATAACAAAGTCAGCAACAATCCTTTTGATATCTTCATCGGTGGATGCCGCAAGGGATTGCTTGTTTGCGCAAATTACCTTTTGCCGAACGTGATTATGGCGTTCGTGCTTACCTACATTCTTCAATTGCTTGGCGTGATGGACTTCTTGGGTCGCACCTGCGGACCTGCGATGGGACTCTTTGGTCTAAAAGGCGAATGCATCCTTGTGCTGTGTGCCACATGGCTTTCTTGTGGCGCGGGCGTTGGCGTTGCAGCAAGTCTTTTCACATCTGGTGTTATCGGTAGCGTTGATATCACCATTCTTTCGCCAGCAATGATTTTGATGGCCTCTCAAATTCAGTACATGGGCCGTTTGCTCGGTTTAGCGGACGTTCCGAAAAAGTACTGGCCGCTTTTGATGTTTACGAGCGTCTTTATTGCCTGTATCGGCATGATCATCATGCGCATCGTGATGTAGGACGACACGAAAACCTCAAAACAGGATTGGCGAGATTCTTTTACGCGTTAAGAGATCTCGCCTTTTATCTCTTTAAAGGAAGTACCATTTATGTCTTTAGATACGATTGAAATGTACAAAGAGCTCCACGCCATCGCTGAGCTCGGCTTTCAAGAACATCAGACAAGCGCTTACATCGCTAAGAAAATGCGCGAACTCGGTTATGAGGTCACAGAGCATTTTGCCGATACGACGGCCGTTATCGCTTACAAGCACACAGGAGTGCCAGGACCGACACTGATGGTTCGCTGCGATATGGATGCGCTTCCCTTTAAAAACGAAGACGGCACAATTTCTGCCGTGCACGCTTGCGGTCACGATGGTCACATCGCCATGCAGCTTGCTACTGCCGAACGCGTTTTCAACTCGGTAAAGAAAGGAACACTGAAGTTTCTTTTTCAGCCAGCGGAGGAAACGCTCGATGGCGCTCTTGCTGTCATTAAAGGCGGCGTTCTCGATGATGTGGATATCGCCTTTGGTATGCACGTTCGTCCTGAGCAGGATATGCCCGCAGGAAACTTCTGCGCAGCCGTTAACTACACAGCAAGCACTTTTATTCGCGTTGATGTAAAGGGCTTGGCCTCTCACGCCTCTCGTCCTCACCTCGGTGTCAATGCGGCTGAAGCCGCTGCAGCCATCACGAATGCGATTTGTGCAATAAAGCTTAATCCCTTGATGGGTTGGAGCTGCAAAGTCACACAAATTGAAGCCGCAGCTGCGGCAATCAATGTCATTCCTGATACGGCGCTTTTGTGGCTTGATGCTAGAGCGCAGACAAACGACTTAATGGATGAGTTGATTCGTAAGGTTGAAATGGCCGCGGGCTTTGCTGCGCAATCGGTTGGTGCCACAGCCAAGGTCACATTACCGCACGCGCCGATTCCGGCTCCCAACTACACAGAGTCACTCGTGAAAGAAGCCGAAGAAGAAATCATTCGTCTTTTCGGAAAAGATCGTCTTTCTAAACCCTGCGGCGGCGGTGGTGAAGATTTCAACTACTTCCCACAATCGAAACCTACGTTACAAAACGCCTACTTCGGTATCGGCGTTGGCGCAACCCCTGGGCTTCATAACCGCGCGATGCACTTTGATCCGAAGTACCTCGCAGGTGGCGTCGATTTGATGAGCGCCATGATTTTAAGAAAACTCGGCTAAGAATCTTTCGCAACTAGCAAGCCCTCAAAAAAGAGTTCCCCCAATAGGGACCTTATAATGAGGGCTTCCTTTTTCAAGCTCACAAATGCGAGGCCTTTTATGAGAAAAACTTTATTGGCAGCCTTTTTGATTGCCCTCTTAACCGGATGCGGTCTCAAAGGCAATCTCTATCTTGACAATAAAGCGCCTCAAGAAACTTCAGCTCCCGCGCCCTTAGAAAACACGGCTCGATAGAGCGCTTTCACTATGTCTTCTTTCGATACTTTTCCTTCGCCCTTAACTTGCGAAAACGGTTCCCTTTTTTGCGATGGCTGTGATTTAACAGCGCTTGCAAAAGAATTCGGGACGCCTCTTTACGTTTACTCCTTATCGGAACTGCAACGCACCGCGAAGCATTGGAAAGAAGCTAGCGAAGCAAGAAAAGACCGTGTCTTTTACGCCATGAAAGCCAACAGCTCTCAGGCGCTACTAAAAGAATTCATTCGTTTTGGATTTGGCTTTGATATCGTAAGTGGCGGAGAGCTCGCACGAGCCCTTGCTGCAGGAGCCGACCCCAAAACCATTGTGTATTCGGGTGTTGGAAAAAGCGAACTTGAAATTAAAGCTGCCCTTAGAGCAGGCATTCTTTGCTTTAATGTCGAAAGCGAATCTGAACTCTTAAGAATTAGCAAGATTGCTCAAGCCTTAGAGAAGACTGCCAACATCAGTTTGCGTGTTAATCCAGATATCGACGCGAAGACGCATCCTTATATTTCCACAGGACTTAAAAAGAATAAGTTTGGCGTAAGTTTCGATGAAGCGCCTCGCATCTATGCATTAGCAAAGACGCTTCCCAATATTCGCATCACAGGCATTGATGCGCATATCGGAAGTCAATTAACAGAGCTTCCTCCCTTTATTCATGCGCTAGAGAAAATTCTCGATATTGTCGATTGCCTAAAAGGCGAAGGCATTAGTCTTGACCACATCGATGTGGGCGGAGGTCTAGGCATTTGCTACACAAAAGAAACACCGCCTTCTATTGAGTCTCTTGTCAATGGGTTGCATGAGGTGCTTTCTGCGCGAGGATACGAAGGCACCACGCTTTTCTTTGAACCAGGAAGAAGCCTTGTTGCCTCTTCTGGTTTACTTTTAACGCGTGTGGAATACCTTAAGAAGGGACCCGAGAAAAACTTCTGTATTGTCGACGCGTCGATGACAGAAATGATTCGCCCAGCGCTTTATCAGGCAACAATGCCACTTTTTAACTGCACCAATCGAGGTAAAGCAGAAACGCCCTTTGATGTTGTGGGGCCCGTTTGTGAATCAAGCGACTGGCTTGAAAGAGATTTTGCAGTCAAAGTTAACGAGGGCGACATCCTTGTGATGGCCGACGCAGGTGCCTACGGCATGTCGATGGCTTCAACCTACAACTCTCGCGCCACTCCTGCTGAAGTGCTTCTTTGTAACGGAAAAGCTACCTTAATCCGAAAGAAGTCTTCGATTGAAGACTTGTTGCGACTCGAAGATTCGACTGCGATTTAATCGCCAAAGTAAAAAAGTACAGGGGCGACCTTATCTAAGTTTTCTGTGGGATTGGTTTCAAATCCGCTTTGAGAAAAACTAAGCCACTGCGAGAGTACAAAATCGAGCATTAACTGCGCTCGGGTTTTCGTGTCCGTTTTATTGGAAATTTCTCGACCCACAATCGCAAGAGCCAATGTGTTTTGAATCGAATCACAAATGCCGCGAAGAATTCTTTCCTTTTTCTCAACTAAGGAATGCTCTTCGTAAATGAGTGCCTCGCCAGTTAAAAGCCTCGTTAATCCAGGGTTTTTCCACGCAAAAAGCAAAAGGTAATAAAGCTTTAAGTACGTGCGATTGAGCATTGTGACATCAGGATAAGCGTCTGCGCTTCGTAGCGTTTGATCAAGAAGTTCTGCCGTACGCTTTAAGACCGCTTCAATCATCTCGGTTTTACCCGAAAAATGTCGATAAAGGGCCGCTTCGCTAATGCCAGTTTTCGCAGCAATCTCAGCCGTGGAAAATCGCACTTGAATCGGAGAGCCAAGTAACCCTACGAGCGCATCCATGATTTCAACGCGTCGAATCACGCCGTGTTTGTATTGGCGCTTTTCTAAGGTCTCTGGTCCTAATTCTTTTTGCGGCATGAAATTCTTCGCTACCTAATGAGTGCTCTAAGAAAACCTTAGCGAATTGTATCCAAAAATAGAAACCCCCCGAACTCGGATTAGGAGAACGGGGGTAAAAGGAATAGCCTGGCAGTGACCTACTTTCACTGGAAATACAACCAACTATCATCGGCCCAA
>CAVKJM010000001.1:57613-79749 GCA_963656505.1 bacterium | reverse complement strand
ATTCGTATTGTCGGTATCGATGAAGCTGATCCCGAAAAGGGCGATGTGAGTTGGGTAAGCCCCATTGCACGCGTTCTTTTAAAGGCGCGCGAAGGAGATCAAGTGAAACTTCCCACTCCTGCCACAATCGACCACCCAGCGCACGTTGAGATTCTCGAAGTCGTTGAAGTGCGCTACGAAAGCGACGAATCGTAAAAAGAAGGCCGCCCGATTTTTCTTCGGCGGCCTCTCCTTCACTTCCCTTAAATCCTTAACTTGCTCTGCGCATCATATCGAAGAACTCGTTGTTGCTCTTCGTATTGCGCATCTTATCGAGTAAGAATTCCATCGCTTCAATTTCATCCATATCGTAAAGAAGCTTACGTAAGACCCAGACCTTCTGTAAGACGTCAGGCTTCAAAAGCAGTTCTTCACGACGTGTGCCCGAGCGATTGACATTAATAGCCGGATACACACGCTTTTCAGCCAATCGGCGTTCAAGGTGGATTTCCATATTGCCAGTGCCCTTGAATTCTTCGTAGATCACATCGTCCATGCGTGAGCCCGTATCGATAAGGGCTGTGGCAAGAATCGTAAGAGACCCACCTTCTTCGATATTGCGTGCGGCACCAAAGAAACGCTTCGGGCGCTGTAAGGCATTGGCATCGACGCCACCTGTGAGCACTTTGCCAGAGCTCGGAATCACGGTGTTATAGGCGCGAGCTAGACGCGTAATCGAATCCAAAAGGATCACGACATCTTTTTTGCTTTCTGCTAAGCGCTTAGCTTTTTCGATTACCATCTCAGCGACTTGCACGTGACGTGTTGCGGGTTCATCAAAGGTACTCGCAATCACCTCGCCACGCACAGAGCGCTGCATTTCAGTAACTTCTTCTGGACGTTCATCGATTAAGAGAACGATTAAAACGCAGTCGGGGTGATTAGCGGTAATGGCGTGCGCGATGTGCTGCATTAAAACGGTTTTACCAGACTTGGGACTCGCTACAAGTAAACCGCGCTGGCCCTTACCAATCGGGGCGATGATATCGATTAAGCGCCCTGTGATGTTTTCCTCACCACGCATGTTTCTTTCAAGCGCCAACGGGACATTCGGGAAAAGCGGTGTGAGGTTCTCAAAGAGCATGCGGTGCTTGAGATTCTCAGGAGGCTGCCCGTTAACGGTATCGACCTTGACGAGTGCAAAGTAACGCTCGTTATCTTTCGGGGTACGCACTTCGCCTTCAATGGAGTCGCCCGTATGTAGGTTAAAGCGACGAATTTGCGAGGGCGAAATATAGATGTCGTCTGTACTTGCAAGGTAGCTCGTATCTGGGCTACGCAAGAAGCCAAATCCATCGGGAAGAACCTCCAAGGTTCCGTCACCGAAAATTTGTTCGCCAGACTTGGCGCGTTTTTTAAGGATGGCAAACATCAGTTCTTGTTTGCGCATGCGTTGCGCATTCTCGATTTCAAGCTCCATGGCCATATCGAGTAGGTGACTGATGTGAAGGGTCTTTAATTCTGAAAGATGCATGAGAGATGTGAAAGATAATGGTAGGAGGCGACGAGGACCGTCGCTTCCCTTTTAGTAATTGCAACTAGAGATATTGTTCGACGAAAGTTTCCAAATCGGATTTACCCATAAAGCCTGTGTGACGGCCAACAAGTTCGCCATTTTTAAAGACAAGCAGTGTTGGAACTCCACGGACGCCATTGGCGTTTGCGGCTTCTCCGCCTTCATCGACGTTATATTTGGCAAACACAGCTTCTCCTTCATAGGCGTCAGCGGCCGCATCAAAAAAGGGCGCTAGCGCGCGGCACGGCCCACACCAAGGAGCCCAGAAGTCTACGAAGACTGGGATGTCTTTGATGGCCTTGATCTGTTCGTCAAAATCAGCATCGGTTAGTGCGAGAATGGATTCGCTCATCGGAATGTCCTTTCTAGTAGTGAAAAGGGTCAATATCCGCGTCGTGTTTTCTAAAGGCTATTCACACTTTAATTTATACACATACACCAAGCCTAAAAAGGAAGCGAAAGGTGTTTGGCACAAATGGGAAAGAATGTGAAAACTTCAGAACCTGGGCGCAATGCGAAAGCATCGCGGGCGGATGGCGTGACTATATCAAAAATCCTAGCTTCTGTGAATCTCTTTTTTAAGATTTTTTGTGTCCATTTTTCGAAACCATGCCGCAACAATCGAGCCCGAGACAATGTTCCAGAAACTAAAGATTGCCGATGGGACAGCAACCATCGGAGAGGCAGCAAAGTGAATGGCAGAAAGCGCAGCACCAAGCCCTGCGTTTTGTGTACCTACTTCGATTGCGATGCATTTGCGTTTAGCAAGATCTAAGCCAAAGCCCATCGCTAAGAAATACCCTAAGGAAAGCCCTAGCGCATTGTGAAGAATCACAGCGACAAAAGAAATTAGTGCTGCCTGAGAAAGGTTATCGCGATTGGCGGCAACGACAACAGCGACAATCACAACAATCGTTGCTACGCTAATGAGAGGTAGGACGTCTCCTGCCTGATCGATCTTTTCACCAAAAAGGCTATGAATAAAAAGACCTGCGGCAACAGGAATAAGAACAATCCATAGGATTGACCAAAACATCGCCATCGGGTTGATGGCAATCCACTCTTGCGCAAGGCAGGCAACGACAGTGGGCGTCACAATGGGAGCCATCAGCGTGGTGCAACTCGTTAGTGTCACAGAAAGCGCCACGTCGCCCTTGGCTAAATACGTTAAGACGTTACTTGATGTGCCGCCTGGACATGCGCCAACAAGAATGACGCCGATGGCAAGCTCTTTGGGTAAATCAAGAATAAGGCAGATGGCGTACGCAATCGCAGGCATCAAACTGTATTGAGCGAAAACACCCAAAAGCACTTCTTTCGGGTGCGTGAGAACGGCTCGGAAATCAGAGGGTTTTAACGTCAATCCCATCCCAAACATCACTAGCCCTAACATCGGAGAAATCCACGGGGCTAAAAAGAGAAATGACTCTGGAGCGACGTAGGCAACAGCTGCGAAAGCAAGCATCCACAAAGGAAACGTCTTGTTAGCAAATTGGCTAATAAATCGCAGAGTTTCCATTGCTGTGAATTGGCACCTTGGGAAAAACGTTTGGGTGAAAAAACGAAGCCACAGAAAAAAAGACTCACCATCAAGGTGAGCTTTTTGTGCTGCTGGCTCCCCGAGTTGGGCTCGAACCAACGACCCACGGATTAACAGTCCGTTGCTCTACCGACTGAGCTATCGGGGAATGCAGAAAGCGCAACTATATACACAATCGAGGCAATTCGCAAGAGCGAAAATGATTCGAAAATGTCGCCTCTTTTTGCGTGAAATTTTTTCAGATTTTGTAGGAAACCCGAAAAAAGGTTTCCTACAAAAAAGTTCTTTTATAAGACAGCGGCAAAGGCCTCGGCCGTGCGTTTAATGTTACTTTCGTTTAAACCACATAAGCAAACACGGCTGTTACTTACCGCATAGACGCCATGCTCTGCGGCAAGACGCTCGACTTGCTCGGCGGTTAATCCTGTGAATGAGAACATACCGCGTTGCTTAGCGACAAAGCTAAAGTCGCGCTTGGCACCCACGTCTTTCATCGCTTCTGTGAAAGCGATGCGCATGCGCATAAGGCGCTCACGCATTTGATTGACTTCTTTTTCCCACGCGGCTCTCTTAACTTCATCGCTTAAGACGGCACGCACAATACTTGCGCCGTGAAGCGGGGGATTGGAGTAACTGCAACGCACGAAGCTTTCTGCATTGCTTAAAAGTGCGTTCGCTTCCTTTTCGTTTTGCGTTACAAGCGTGAGCGCTCCGACTCGCTCGCCATACAAACCGAAGTTTTTCGAAAAAGAACTCGAGACAAGAAAGTCCATTCCCGATTCGGCAAAGAGCCTTACGGCATATGCATCTTCTGTGAGTCCTTCGCCAAAGCCCTGATAGGCGATATCAAGTAAGGGAATGAGATCTTTTTTCTCGCAAACGGAAAGCACTTCTTTCCATTGTTCATGCGTTAGGTCGTAGCCCGTGGGGTTGTGGCAGCACGCGTGCAAGATGGTAAGCGTCTTTTTCGGAAGCGCTGCAAGGTCTTCGATGAGACCTGCGAAATCAACGCCACCGTCTTTCGCTAGATACCGATAATGTTTGGTCTCGATGCCACTTGAGCGCATGATGGCAAGGTGGTTCTCCCAAGTTGGGTTGCTACTTACCCCGTGCGTTGCGCCACAAAGCCCATGCATCATGTCCGATGCGAGCCATATGGCGCCTGTTCCACCCAAAGTTTGCACGGTAAGTGCGCGATGGCTTTTAACGACTTCGCTATCGGCGCCAAAGATGAGCTTTTGTGTGGCCTCGCACAGCACGGGGTCGCCGCGCATCGGGCCATAGTAGTGACGGACACCGCCTTCGGTTTGCGCAAGACGCTCTTCTTCGTCTTTTACAACCTTTAAGGTGGTTGGTTTCCCGTTTTCATCAAGGTAGGCGCCAACACTTAAGTTGACTTTCCCTTCTCGGGGGTCGGCCGCAATACGGGCCCCTACACTGAGAATCGGATCAAGAGGCGCGCCTTCAATGGCGCTAAAAAGTAGTTTTGACATAGTCGATTTCCCAAAAAACAATTTTCTTTGGAAATGACTATACGGTGCTTTTTCTGCGACAAATACCTAGTTTGCTTGACTGAAATCGCATTTAAGAGTCTTTGTGGCAAGGAAGATGTCCTTTTGACCACAAATGGCAGAGACGACAGCAATCCCTGCGGCTTTGCCGCGCAAAAGGCAAGCCTCCTTTTCTCCAATCCCGCCGATGGCAACAGAAGGGACTCGAGCCTTTTTAGCAATGCGCGTGAATTCTTCTAGACCCATAGCGGGAGCCGCATCTTTTTTTGTTGCTGTTTTCCAAACTGGGCCCACACCGATGTAATCAATGAGCGCGTAGTCAGCGCTAGCGAGCTGCTCTTCTTTTGTAATCGAAAGGCCAATGGCGACATCCTCTCCCAAAATCTCGCGCGCTTTCTTGGGACTCATATCGCTTTGCCCAACGTGTAGACCTGTTGCGCCAATGGCCTTAGCGGCCATGGCATCGTTATTGACGATAAGAGCAACGCCTAAGGGATCTAAAACGCCTTTAAGCTTTATCCCGCAGCAGATGAGTTCTTCTGTGTTCCAATTTGGGGCTCTTAGTTGCACGATAGTGGCACCGGCTTTTGCGGCAATTTCTGCTGTGCGAACCATTCCATCGCTCCCGCCACACAAGACGGGATCTAAAACAAGATAAAGAGTTAAATCAAGTTTGGGGCGAGCCATCGACTAAAGTCCAGAGCTAATCGTTTCGATTGCATCCAAATAAGCGATGCGGTAACTTGCGTAAGAGAGGCCTTTGGCTTTTTCAGCCGCTCGCTTACAAAGCGCGCAGGCGCTTGCTACAGCAACTAATGGATCTGGAGCGTTGGCGATGTAGGCTGCGCAAAGCGCAGAAAGCGCGCACCCGGTTCCAACGACGCGCGAGGCGCCACTGTCGCCACCTATGACAGAAAGCGTTTCAGTGCCATTGGTGATTTAGTCGATTTCTCCTGTGACAGCAACAATGGCTCCTGTGTTTTTCGCTAGAGACACGGCAGCCTCTAGCGCCTCGTTGCTTCCTAATACGCTATCGACACCTTTACTTGTTTTTTCTCCACCACTTAAGGCCATCACTTCAGAGGGATTGGCACGAATGACTGTGGGGCTTTCTAAAAGCAGTTTTGCAATCATCGCATCGCGCCAAATCGTAATGCCTGCAGCAACGGGATCTAAAACCCAGGGCCGTTTCGCATATCCGGCTGCTTTCGCTGAAAGCGCCATGGCAGAAAAGTCCATGCTCGTTAACGTTCCGACATTAATTAAAAGAGCAGAGGCGGCGCGAGCAAAGTCAGGCGCTTCTTCTTTTGCTGGAATCATCGCTGGGCTTGCGCCCGCTGCGGCAAGAAGGTCAGCCGTGAAGGCCGATGCCACAATGTTTGTTAAGCAATGCACTAAAGGAGAGGCGTTTCTGACGCGAGAAAATTCACTTTGAGCAAGAGAGGAATCAAGTTCTTTTACTGACATAGCTGGCTAAACAATCCTTAAAAAAGAAGCTTGCGCGATTATGGAGCCTCATTGACGAAAAAACAACAGGAAAAACAAGTCATTTCATTTTAAAAAGCGCGTCACTCTCTATCTTCGTGGTTAAAATGAGGCCCGAAATCCTGAAAGAAGTCGCAATTTGCTCTTCTTTTAGGGTAATTTTTTCATCACACAATACGGATTTATGGCAAAAGAAGACCTAATCGAAATGGCAGGCGAAGTGCTTGAAGTGCTTCCCGATGCGCGTTATCGCGTGAAACTTGAAAACGGGCATGAGCTCATCGCCTACACAAACGGCAAGATGCGTAAGCATCACATTCGCATTTTGGCTGGAGACAAGGTCTCCTTGGAACTCTCGCCTTACGACTTAACCAAGGGTCGTATTACGTTCCGCCACATTGACGGACGCGCGCCAATTGCTCCCGCTCCTGCGCGACGTCACTAAGATAAGTTAGAGTAGCCTTTTCTTAGGCTATTTACTTTTCAGTGAGGTTTTGTATGGTCGAGGATGGTGATTTTTTCTTTTCCGAGACCAAAGCGCCTTGGGAAGAGCCAGTACTGAGTGTATCGGCTCTTCTTGGTCGTCTACAAAATACGCTCACAGCCGATTTCTCCGATGTTCGCGTTTTAGGAGAGGTGCACTCGTTTCATCCGGCAAGTTCAGGCCACTGGTACATCGACTTAAAAGACGAAAAGAAAGAGGCGCTGATTCAGCTTTGTTTTTTTCGTTACGCGAGGCGCGCCAATAGTTATGAGCCTAAAGTCGGTGACTTAGTTGAGGTGCGCGGCAAACTTCAACTCTATGAGCCGCAAGGGAAACTCTCGCTAATTGTTTCATCCTTGGAGCCCGCTGGCGAAGGGCTTCTCTATGCCAAATTTATGGCATTAAAAGCTAGGCTTGAAGCTGACGGCTTTTTCGATCCTTCTCGAAAAAAACCGATTCCGCCGTACCCGAAACGTGTGGGTGTTATCACAAGCGAGACGGGAGCGGCTTTGCGTGATGTTGTAAAAACAATTTCGCTACACGCCCCTAATATTTCTCTAACGCTTTACCCCGTGACGGTTCAGGGCGAAGGCGCAGAAAAAGAAATCATCCAAGCACTCAAAGTCGCAGACGACACCCATGAAGTCGATTGCCTTTTGCTTGTCCGAGGCGGCGGCTCTCTCTCGGATTTGTGGACCTTTAATAGTGAAGAGTTGGCCTACGCCATCTCTCGCACAAAATTGCCGATTATTAGTGGTGTTGGTCACGAAACCGATACCACGATTGCCGATTTTGTTGCTGACTTAAGAGCGGCAACGCCAACGGCAGCAGCGATGGCTGTCGCTTCAGGTTGGGAAAAGGCAGCGGTAACGTTTGCAGGTCTCGTAAGACGCCTTAGCTCATCCAAAGATGCCAAACTTCGCGAGTTGCAAGCCAATTTACGTGTATGCGATCAACCCAAGCGCCTCATGAAACAACTCTTGGCGCAATTCAAAGATGAGCACGAGAGAATCCACCAAAAGTTATTAAGGGCCACTGACGATGTTTTCGAAGGAAAGAAGAATCAGTTCGCTCTTCTTTGCTCTCGTCTAAAAAGCGCAAAACCTTCATCAGGCATCGCGCAAGAGCGATTTAAGCAACTAAAGATGCGCTTTATTCGTGCTGCAAGGAAGGATTTTGAAGAAAAGAGGAGAACCTCAATAGATTTTCAAGCTCGAGTTTCTCGACTAAAACCTGATTTTAAAGGAGCTCGCGAGCGAGTAGAGCGTATAGGTTCGCACCTAACAAGCTCCTTTAAGCACGACTTTGAGAAAAAGAGTGTTTCATTAGCCTCCCTTTGCGCAAGGCTTCAGTCTCTTGATGTGAACCGTGTTCTTGAAAGGGGTTTTTGTCTTGTTCAAGATGAAAATGGTCACGTTTACACGGGGGTCGATCAATTGGCCGTTGGTTCCGACGTTGAGATGGTTTTCTCTCAAGGGAAAGCCCTTGCCAATGTCAAGCAACTTTCTCAGAAAAAATAGTTGGTGATTTTTCAATGGCTAGGTGATGGGTAAAACAACGATGAACAATCACGCTTTGCAGCCCTTGCCTTTGGGAACATCTGATTTTCGTGCTTTGCGCGATGTTGGCCAAATTTATGTAGACAAAACGGCTTTGGTTTACGAAATCGCCTCAAAGCAAGAGAAAATTCTTATTTCTCGTCCGAGACGCTTTGGCAAGACGCTGTTGGTCTCGGCCTTTGAGTCTTTGTTCAAATACGGCCTGCGAGACTTTAAAGGTCTAGATATCGAACATCTTTGGAAAGACACGAAAAGTTATAAAGTAGTTAGACTCGATTTTTCCGAAGTTAAGCCAACCCTAGGTTTTCAACGCTTTCAAAAAGATCTCTCGGACCGTTTAGTCGGCAATTTTTCATCGGTTGGATTCAAACTCAACAACTCAGGTAGTTCCGTCTTTAGTCAACTCTCGGACTGGCTTAAAACCGTTGCTGAGAATTCTTTGGTCATTTTGATTGACGAATATGACGCCCCTTTAACTGCCTGTTTAAACGATCAAAGTTTGTTTGAGATGGTCAGGGCAGAACTCTCGAACTTTTACTCTGTCATCAAGTCTAACGATGCCGCTGTCCGCTTTTTCTTCATGACAGGCATCACAAAGTTCAACAAGACGAGCATCTTCTCTGAATTGAATAACTTTTCGGATTTGACACTACATCCCAAATACGGAACGTTGTTAGGCTACACACACGAAGAAGTCGAGAAGTATTTTGACGGTTATCTCGATCGTGCCGCTGAAATTCTTGGCATCGGTCGCTCGAAACTGTTATCGGACTTAACAGATCACTATGATGGATTCTGTTTTGACAGAAGGGCCTCAGTTCGTGTTTTCGTTCCTTGGTCTTTGCTGAAATTCTTCGATTCGCCAGAAGAGGGCTATTTAGACTACTGGTTTGAGAGTGGCGGAAAACCCTCTGCTTTAACCCAATACCTGAAAACGCATTCTTTGAGAAATCCCGAGGAATACGCTCAGGAAAAATCGATTTCGCTTAGTAACCTGTCGGGCTCGTCGGATACCGATAATCTCTCGGACGTTGGACTTTTAACGCAAGCAGGCTATCTCACAATCAAATCAATCGAGTACGGCGATACGGTTTTTGTCGATTACCCCAATGCTGAGGTCAGGCGCGCTATGGCTCAGCTTTACACGGAACAGTTATTGAGCGGGAAAAGCGCGGGACAAATTGGCGCAGGACCAATCGTTCGAGTTTTGTCAACCGAAGGCGCAGAATCTCTCTATCACATTCTCAATCGGTTGTTTGTTTCTATTGATTACCAGCAGTATCCAGTCAAAAACGAGCATTCGGTACGCGCCTTTACTCAAGTTTATATGGCAGGGGCCGGTCTTGAACCTAAGACCGAAGTCCATAATCACAAAGGGCGCAGTGATTTAGAGGTCGCTATCGCAAATCGCCGCTGGGTGCTTGAGTTTAAATTTTGTCGTGAAGGCGAAAATGACAGCAACCTGCTTCAGGAAGCCCTTGAACAGATTAAAACCAAGCACTATGGCGAACAGTCAGAGACAAAGGACCTTATTCGTGTAGCGCTTGTTTTCTCTGAAAAGCAACGACAATTCGTCAAATGGGCGTCTCTCTGAGTCGCTCAGTTTGGACAATTTCATCGCTCAGAAAAACCCGACGAAAAGGTAAGGAGCAATCCTCGGCCGATGTCAAGCAAATTTCTCAGAAAAAATAGTTTGCAAATTTTTTCAAGAGGTTTTAGAGTTGCCCCCTTCTTTTTTCCCTGTGTTCCTATATGATGAGGTTATACGGGGGAAATCTCGCTTAAATTGTCTTTAAACGAGATTTCGGAATCGCAACATCCAGGTACATAAGGAGAATGCCCATGCCAGAGTTCGTTTTGCCGACGCTTGATTTTTCGCTTGATAGCCTCGCCCCAGCGATGAGTAAGGAAACTCTCGAATATCACTACGGTAAACATCATCAAGCCTACATCAGCAATCTGAATGCTCTTATTAAGGGCAGCATCTTCGAAGGAAAATCACTCAAAGAAATCGTAAAAACGGCCCAAGGGACGATTTTTGATAATGCGGCCCAGGCGTTTAATCATTCTTTCTTCTGGAAGAGCCTTAAAGCCAATGGCGGTGGTGAACCAGATGCAAAATTGATGGCGGCAATCTGCGCTCGTTGGGGTGACTTTGATGCCTTTAAGAAGGCCTTTACAGCCGCGGCTCTTGCTCGTATTGGTAGCGGCTGGATTTGGCTTGTTCACAAGTCTTCTGGGGCTCTTGATATTGTTACAACTTCCAATGCTGGCACTCCCTTGACGGAACATATGCGTCCGCTTCTTGTGCTTGACGTTTGGGAGCATGCTTACTATCTTGATTATCGCAATGCTCGCGCCAAGTACGTTGAAGCGTTCTTCGCAAGCTGCGTGAATTGGGATTTCGCCAATCGTCGTTTTAATGGCGAAACGAGTGGTTGCGACTGCTATCCGCAGTAAAAAATCCTTTCTTTTGAAAGAATTTACGTTAAGAAACGAAAACTTTTAGGCAAACTTCGGTTTGCCTAAGCCATTTGTCGTATTCCTAGGTTAAAATTATTGTTTGCAGTGTTTGAAACCGTGTTAAGTCGGTTCTACGTCTTGCAAGGTTTAGAAAAAAATAAGAAAGATTCGTTTTGTTCTTACTCTCTGGAGAGTTGAAAAATGACTATTAAAGTTGGTATTAACGGTTTCGGCCGTATTGGCCGTTTTGTGTTCCGTGCTTCTGTAGCTCGTCCTGAGCTTGGCATTGAAGTCGTCGGCATCAACGATTTGTTGCCGCCCGATTACATGGCCTACATGCTCAAGTACGACACAATGCATGGTGCCTTCAATGGCACAGTCGAAGTTGTTGACGGCCACCTCGTTGTCAACGGCAAGACCATTCGCATTACAGCCGAACGCGATCCTGCTCTTTTGAAGTGGGGCGACATTGGTGTTGACTATGTTGTCGAATCCACAGGTTTCTTCCTCAAAGACGAACTCGCTCGCAAGCACATCGAAGCGGGTGCTCGCCGCGTCGTGATGTCTGCTCCTTCCAAGGATGCCACACCGATGTTCGTCGTTGGTGTTAACGACAAGACATACGCTGGCCAGGATATCGTCTCGAACGCTTCCTGCACAACAAACTGCTTGGCTCCTCTCGCCAAGGTTGTTAACGATGCCTTCGGTATCGAACAGGGCTTGATGACAACAGTTCACTCCACAACCGCTACACAGCGTACGGTTGATGGCCCGAGCTTGAAGGATTGGCGCGGTGGCCGTTCTGCTTCTCAGAACATCATCCCGTCTTCTACGGGTGCTGCGAAGGCCGTTGGTAAGGTCATTCCGAGCTTGAACGGTAAGTTAACGGGTATGAGCTTCCGCGTTCCGACAGCTGACGTCTCCGTCGTTGACTTGACCTGCACACTTGTGAAGTCTGCCTCCTACGCTGACATCTGCGAAGTCATCAAGGAAGCCGTTGCTGGCCCGATGAAGGGTGTTATGGACTACACAGCCGACGCTGTTGTTTCCTCTGACTTCCTCGGCAACACACACACCTCCATCTTCGATGAGAAGGCTGGTATTGCCCTGACAGATCACTTCGTGAAGCTCGTGAGCTGGTACGATAACGAAATCGGCTACTCCAACAAGGTTCTCGAACTCATCTGCTCGATGGAGAAGTCCGGCAAGTAATGCCGCGGCCTCAAGGTTCGTAGATTTTTAAAGTTTCGAAAGGGGCGCTTTGTGGTGCCCCTTTTTTAGACCCTACACATTTGAAAGTGGTGCGCCATCGTTATGAAAAAAATTCTTTTCCTTACCCTACTAGTTGCAGTAACAGCAGGCGCTATGGCCGAAGACGTCTTCTTTGAATACAACGGAAAGTACTATCCTGCAACGCTACTCGATAACTCTTACGCGAAGGCGCTTTTAAAGCGAGCTCCGTTAACGATGAGTTTTGAAGACTTAGGTAAGAGCGAAAGAATTTCTTACTTAAAGTACCCGTTACCCTTAACGCGCGAAAAGTTCGATTACACACCGAAAAAGGGCGATATCGCATACTGGGCCCCAAGAAGAAACCTTACAGTCTTTTTAACAGAACCCACCTATAAGGCGCAATTGGTTCCGATTGGACGCGTCTCTGAAGAAACCCTTGAGATGATTCGCACCTCTCAAAGTTGGTTAATGACGCTTGTGCGTGAGGCCAAGTAATCGCTCACGCAGTCAAGATTTTTTTAGCGTAAAAAATAAGGGGGCTCACCGATTTGGGAGCCCCCATTATTGTGCGTTAAAGCGTTTACTTAACAGCTGCTAACGCCGAGTCAAGATCTGTGAAGACCTTGCCTGCGCCAACCTTCTCGCGCAGATCCACGAGGTTCTGTTTCGGGTCAGCAACGATGTAAACCTCAGCGCCCGCATCGTGCTTAATGCCGATTTCATCTTCGAAGGCGTAGACGCCTGAGATATCAGAAAAGTCGCAGTGCGTCATATCAAGGATGTACTTCTTGGCTTTTAACGCAGAGAACTGCGCTGCCAAATCGTAGCTAGAACCAAAGTAAAAGCCTCCAACGACTGTGCAAACGGCAACGCCATCTTTTTCTGTGACATCAAGATGTGTGCGACGATTGACCTGATAGATAAGCGTCAAGCTTGCAAGCACAACACCAACACCCACAGCGAAGATAAGGTCCACAAAGACCGTGAGTAAGAAGACGACAATCATCACGAAGATGTCGACCTTCGGGCAGATCTTCACTTCTTTTAACATGCGGTAGTCAAGAATGTTGATGCCGACAGAAATGAGAATGCCAGCCAAAACACTCAAGGGTACATAGCAAACAACGCTATAAAGGCTTACCAACACAGCGATAAGAAAGAGGGAACTCACGACACCAGAAAGACGACCTGTGCCGCCAAGCTTGATGTTTGTCACCGTACGCATCGTCGCACCAGCGCCAACGTTACCGCAAACGAAACCGCAAAGGGCGTTGCCGATACCCTGACCGATTAATTCGCGGTTGCTATCGTGCTTGGTTTTTGTCATCGAGTCTGCAACAAGAGACGTCAATAGGGAGTCAATGCAACCTAAGATAGCGAGCACAAAACCATAGGTGAGAATCGTTGTAAGGTGCGCTAACTCGAGGTGAGGCATGTGAATGGGAGGAAGGCCAGAGGGCACTTCACCGATCATCGGAACGTTCAATCCCATGCAGTAGCTTACGGCTGTGAGAATAATCAAAGCCAAGAGAGGCGCTGGAATAATGGCATTAATCTTCTTTGGGGTAAGGTAAATAATCGCAAGAGCGACAACGCCAAGAACGGCACTTGCCCAGTTAATGTCCAATGTTCCAAGAATGAAGATGCCATCAACAGGTCCCTTGGGGTTCGGGCCACCAAGTAGGGGCGAAAGCTGCAAGAGAACAATAATGACACCGACACCACTCATGAATCCAGAGATCACCGAGTAGGGAATGTAGCGGATGAATTTCCCAAGCCGTAGGAACCCAAAGAGAATCTGCAAAAGTCCTGCGACCATAAAGACGCAAGCAATCATTTGTAGATTACCATTGAGCGCTACGACAACACTTGCAGTGACAACGGTCATGGGGCCCGTGGGGCCAGAAATCTGTGTTTTTGTGCCACCGAAAATAGCGGCGAAGAAGCTCAAACAAATCGCACCGTACATGCCGGCGGCCGCGCCAAGACCCGATGCGATACCGAAAGCAAGACACAACGGAAGAGCGACAACACCAGCGGTCAAGCCGCCTGTGATATTACCTTTCACATTTTGTGTGTACTCGCTGAGTTCACTTGCGATATTCATTTTTCTAATCAGTCCTTAGAGAGTCGCGGAACAAACGTCCGTCTAAATAAAAAAATTTATTGTACTCTTTAGGTTTTTTTATCGACAATAAGGAGTAAACGAAATTGCGTAAAACACTAATGCTTGGTGGGTCAAAAGCCACAATTAGCTTGAAAGCGCTTTAAACCAACCAAAACGCGCGTCGCAACGCAGCGGTTCAGAGAATAGGCGCCCGATGGCATCCTTATATTCGGCTTCTGTACGAGCTTTAAAGATAAGTTTTAAATCTTTTTGCGCATTACCGTCAAAGAGGTTGGAAAGTAAGAACCAGTATTCCTTCATACGCATCATGGCGTTTTTGGAACTTCCCCATAAAAAGGCGTGTTCTTCATAGAGAGCGTCTGTGAAGCTTTGAAGTTCTTTGAGGCTCGCTGGCGTTCCGCCTCGGGCTTTGCGAAATAGCGCAGGGTCAGCAACAAGTCCACGACCAACCATGATTTGAGAAAGAGTCGGAAAGCGCTTCTCGATAGCCTTAATATGTTCTTTTGAGACAATGTCGCCGTTATAACCAATAGGCATCGAAAGCGAGGGAAGCGCCTTTTCAAAAGCATCGATGCGCGCCTTTCCACGATAGAGATCAGTTTTCACACGTGCGTGGATAGTAAGGCAGTGAATTGGAAAAGCGTTAAAGACATCCGTTAAGCGCTCAAACTCTTCTTCACTACTCCACCCCAAACGGGTTTTAACGCTAATTGGGATGGAAAGATTTGCTGAAAAAATCTGGCTAAGAAAGAGCTCTAGAGCATGGGTGTCACGAAGAAAGCCTGCGCCTTTTCCTTTGGCAACAACCGTTCCTGCAGGGCACCCAAGGTTAAGGTTGACCTCTTTGTAACCCATATCGGCTAGCGCTTGTGCGGCCCAAATAAAGTCTTCCGCGCGGCGCGTTAAAAGTTGAGGGATTGCGTTAATACCAGCATTAACCTCGCGCTTGAGTTCTTTTAATTGCCGTTCGGTAAAACGCGGCTCACGTGTTGGCGTGACAAAGGCGATGTAGTATCGATCAACACCACTAAAAAATTGTGCATGAAGCCGTCGGAAGATGGCGCTTCCTAGACTTTCCATCGGAGCAAAATCAAGTGTTGGCATCGCTTGGATTGTTATGGATTCTTTTCCTCGTCGCTCCAGTCGATGTACGGATGGTGCGCTAAAGAAACGTTGTAGTAACGGGGATCTTCAGAAATCTCTTTTCCGACCCAAGACGGTTTTTCAAAGACTTCGTTTTCGCTTTGCAGTTCAATTTCAGCCACAACGAGACCAGCGTTTTTCCCGAAGAACTCATCGACTTCCCAGACTTTTCCTTTGTAGTTAATTTTGGTGCGATTCTTATGGATGAGTTGTGTTTGATCGGCTAAGGCCAAAAGCTCTTTGGCATCATGAAGGGGAATCGGGTATTCGTACTCGGGGCGGACAATCCCTGTCGGGCGCCCTTTAATCGTAAGGCGCGCTTTATCGCCTTGAATGCGAATGCGAATAACAGAGTTTTCATCTGAGTGTAAGTAGCCTTGGCAATAGGGGAGTGCTTCGCCCAAATTGCGCCACGCATCGCTTGTGACAAGAAACTTACGCTCGATTTCTTTTGCCATCGGTTAGCCTCGTTAATAAAAAGACGGCGGAAATGTGCTCCGCCGTCTTGAAACATTACGCATCTAAAAGCCTCGAAATTAAGAGGCTTTTAGAAATCCCTATTAGAGCTTCGGGCCACTCTTTTCGAGAGCTGCGCACTTGGCGTTGGCTGTGAACTTCTTGAAGTTCTTCTGGAACGCCGCTGTAAGTGTGCGAGCCTTTTCATCCCACAGAGAAACTTCAGCGTAGGTGTTGCGCGGATCAAGAATCTTGGTCTCGCAACCCGGAAGTTCTGTCGGAACCTTGAGGTTGAAGTAGGGGATTGTTGTGGTCGCGACCTTGTTGATCGAACCATCGAGGATGGCATCGATAATCGCGCGGGTATCCTTAATGGAGATGCGCTTGCCGGTGCCGTTCCAGCCCGTGTTAACGAGGTAGACCTTGGCGCCAACCATGTTGATCTTGCGAACGAGTTCTTCAGCGTACTTCACCGGGTGCAACGAAAGGAACGCTGCGCCAAAGCAAGCAGAGAATGTCGGGGTCGGTTCGGTAATACCACGTTCTGTACCAGCAACCTTGGCTGTAAAGCCAGAGAGGAAGTAGTACTGAGCCTGATCATTGTCGAGGATCGAGACCGGGGGCAACACACCGTAGGCATCAGCGGTAAGGAAGATCACCTGCTTGGCGTGCGGGCCCTTGCTGATGGGCTTGACGATGTTGTTGATGTGATAAATCGGGTAGGAAACACGTGTGTTTTCCGTGGCGCTACGGTCATGGAAATCCGGTGTGCCATCGGCCTTCACAATCACGTTCTCAAGCAAAGCGTCGCGACGGATGGCGTTGTAAATATCGGCTTCAGCGTCCTTGTTGAGGTCGATCACCTTCGCATAGCAGCCGCCTTCGTAGTTAAAGACGCCTTCATCGTCCCAGCCGTGTTCATCGTCACCGATTAAGAGGCGCTTCGGATCAGCAGAAAGCGTTGTCTTACCCGTGCCAGAGAGGCCGAAGAAGATGGCCGTGTTCTTGCCTTCCTTATCGGTGTTGGCAGAGCAGTGCATCGAAGCGATACCACGCAGCGGGTTAAAGTAGTTCATGATCGAGAACATGCCCTTCTTCATTTCGCCGCCGTACCAGGTGTTCAAAATCACCTGTTCGTTTGTTGCGAGGTTAAAGACAACAGCGGTTTCGCTATTGAGGCCGAGCTCTTTGTAGTTTGTAACCTTGGCCTTGGAAGCTGTGTAGACGACAAAGTCAGGCTTGCCAAAGTTGGCGAGTTCTTCTTCAGTTGGGCGAATGAACATGTTGCGAACGAAGTGAGCCTGCCAGGCAACTGTCATAATGAAACGAACCTTAAGGCGTGTGGCTTCGTTGGCGCCGCAGAAGGCATCGACAACGAAGAGGCGCTTGTTGGAAAGTTCCTTAACAGCGAGATCCTTGACGGCATTCCATGTCGCCTCAGAAACGGGCTTGTTGTCGTTCTTGTATTCGTCGCTTGTCCACCAAACTGTATCCTTGGAGGCATCGTTCTTAACGAAGAACTTATCCTTCGGAGAACGGCCTGTGTAAACACCAGTCATCACGTTGACGGCGCCAAGGCTTGTGACTTTGCCGACTTCATAGCCCTCGAGACCAGGCTTTGTTTCTTCGGCAAAGAGTGTGGCGTAATCAGGGTTATAGAGGATTTCCGTTGTACCGGTAATCCCATATTGGGTCAGGTCAATTTTTGTCATATTTTTTATAAATTTAAAGAAGTAGTAAGAATTAAATCCCGGCTACGTTTGGCGGCAATAAAACACCTTGCCGCTTTCCCGGGGCTCCATTAAGAAACCAACGCATTTTAATGCGAAAGAGGGATTTTGTTTTAAAGAATTTAGAAAAAATCCGTAAAAAATTTGTGCGATATCGCTTAGGAGCGTTGTTTTTCTTAAGCTTTGTTTTAACACAAATTTTCTGTAACTTTTTTCGTTTTTCGGTAGGGATTACCCTCAAATTCGCATAAGGCGCGGATTGGGCAGTGTTCGCAGTCGGGATTTTTTGCCTTGCAGCAGTACCGTCCGTGAAGTAAAAGCCAGTGATGAGCGTTCTGTAAAAATTCGGGTGGCGTCACCTTAAGGAGTCGGTTCATCACCTCAAGTGGCGTTTTCCCAGGAGCAAGCCCTGTGCGATTAGCGACACGGAAAACGTGGGTGTCCACGGGGATTGTCGGATGCCCGAAAGCCACATTTAAAACAACATTGGCCGTCTTTGCCCCTACGCCAGGAAGAGAAGTGAGAGCCTCAAAATCCTCGGGGACCTTACCGTTAAAGTTTTGTAGGAGCGCCTCGGAAGCTGCCACGATGTGGCGTGCCTTATTGTGATAAAGGCCAATGGTCTTGATGTAGGGCTCAAGCCCTGCGATGCCTAACTTTACGATTGCCTCTGGCGTATTAGCGACAGGAAAGAGTTTTTCTGTAGCGCGATTTACGCCCTTATCTGTTGACTGCGCAGAAAGGATGACAGCAACGAGCAGCTCAAAAGGCGTTGTAAAGTCCAATTCGCTTTTGGGTGCTTCGCGCTCTGCGGCAAGCAAGGCGTAGATCTTGTGGCGTTGGGCTTTATTCATGGGTAGAGCCCTTACTTTTGACGCGAGCCATGACGCTTTTAAGGAGCGCTGCTTTATTAAGAGCGGCTTTCTCTAGGCGTTTAACTTCTTCGGCTTTTTCTTTTCTTTGACGCTCGCAAGTTGCTTCATAAGCGGATTTCGCGCGTTTTGCATCTGCAGCGCTCCACTCGCGGCCTGGTTCAAATAAATCGATGGCATCCACCGGGCACGCTGTTACGCATAAGGCACATCCCGTGCAATCGGATTCCATGACAGCAAAAAGGTGTTTGGGTAATCCTGTGATAGCAGAAACGGGGCAAACATTGGCGCAAATGCGGCAACCGATGCAACGGTTTGGATTAATGCGCGCGAGAGCCAAGGGCATCTCTTTTCCGTACTCGGGATCAAGTGCTACGGGTTTAACCTTAAGAAGCGCGGCAATACGGCCAATGGTTTTTGTGCCACCAGTGGCACAACGGTTGATGTTGGCTTGCCCCGAAGCGATGGCTTTGGCATATTTCGCGCAGCCATCAAAGCCACACTGACGGCACTGCGTCTGCGGTAAAAGATTGGAAATCTCTTCAGTTAAGTCTTTCATGCGTTAGGCGCAAAGCGTCAATTAACGCTTA
This sequence comes from bacterium, assembly GCA_963656505.1. Taxonomy (GTDB): domain Bacteria; phylum Pseudomonadota; class Gammaproteobacteria; order Burkholderiales; family Burkholderiaceae_F; genus Duodenibacillus. Next base: position 61,000 of record CAVKJM010000001.1, on the reverse strand, counting down.
AGGAATTTAATCTTCCCTTTTACGCCACGCCATTGATCGGCATCATCGGGAGCGGGTTTACGCCGTGTAATCGAGGGCCACTGTTGCGCAAGTTCTGCGTTTAAGGCGATGAATTCCTTTTGATCTTCAGGAACGTCTTCCTCAGCGTAAATAGCCGCTTCGGGGCACTCGGGGATGCACACAGCGCAGTCGATACATTCATTGGGATCGATTACGAGGAAATTCGGGCCTTCGCGAAAGCAATCGACCGGGCAAACGTCTACGCAATCCGTTCTCTTGCAACCGATACACGCTTCGCAAACGACATGAGGCATAAAAACTCCTTAACTCCAAAGTGGCTGAATTATTTTTACGGGCGAAATTTTAAAGCGATTTTAAAAAATCGTATCGGCAAAAAGTAAGCTTCGGGCGAGCCTCGGTTGCGTCAAGTTCTCTTAAGACGACGCGATTCCAGTGCTTTTCATCTAGATTAGGAAAGAAAGCATCGGCTTCAGGCGAGGCATCAATTTCGGTAACCCAAGCGCTAGAAATAAGGCGCTTTTCAAGTGCTTGTGCGTAAAGATTGGCGCCCCCGATGATAAAAGCAAGGGGGGCATCGGCAACAAGCTTTAACGCCGCTTCAATCGAGCTTGCAACAAGGATATTAGGGGCATTAAAGGAAGCATCACGTGTTAAGACGATGTTTGTTCTACCGGGAAGAGCGCGACCGATGGATTCATAAGTGCGACGCCCCATGATAACAGGGGACCCCATCGTCGTTTCTTTAAAGTGCTTTAAGTCCTCAGGTAAATGCCAAGGCATTTTCCCTTTAAGGCCAATTGCGCCGTTTTTTCCTCGGGCAACAATCAAATCAAGACGAGTCATAGCTTAAACGGCAATCGGAGCTTTAATGGTGGGATGGGGGTCGTAACCGACAATCTCAAAGTCTTCAAACTTGTAATCGAAAATCGAAGGCGGACGACGGGCAATCACCAACTTCGGATACGGGCGCGGTTCACGAGAAAGCTGCAACTTCACTTGTTCGAAGTGGTTGTTGTAGATGTGGCAGTCGCCACCGGTCCAGACGAATTCTCCTGGCGTTAAGTCACACTGTTGCGCAACCATGTAAGTCAATAGTGAGTAGCTTGCGATATTAAAGGGGACACCTAAAAAGATATCGCAGGAGCGCTGATAGAGCTGACAGGAGAGCTTTCCGTGATTGACATAAAACTGGAATAAGCAGTGGCAGGGAGGTAAGGCCATCTTGTCAATCTCGCCCACATTCCACGAGCACACAATCAAGCGACGGCTATCGGGATTGGTTTTAATCTGGTTAATGACATTGGTAATTTGATCGATGTGGCGCCCATCGGCTGCGGGCCAACTTCTCCACTGCACGCCATAGACGGGACCCAAGTCACCGTTTTCATCGGCCCATTCGTCCCAGATGGTGACTTTGTTGTCGTGTAAGTAACCAATATTTCCAGAGCCCGAGAGAAACCACAGCAACTCATGAATAATCGAGCGCAAGTGAAGCTTCTTTGTTGTCACAAGTGGGAAACTGTCTGTGAGGTCAAAGCGCATCTGATAACCAAAAAGCGAGCGTGTTCCGACGCCCGTGCGATCGGACTTGTCGGTCCCTTTTTCGTATACCGTTCTCAGGAAGGTTTCATATTGGTCGTACATGGTTTGCTCCAGAAAATTTTTTCTAGATTTTAGCCTATCGATTTCGAAGAAAACGGCAAAATTTTGGCGCCCTTAAATTGGCGCCAAAACTCTTCTTAATCTTCAGTTTTTTCCTTGAGCCATTAAGCGGCTGGAAGATTCTTCAATAAGCGGAAAAAGAGAATCGTCAAGTGATAGTAAACCGGAGCCGAGAAAATCAAAGGTGCAAAGCGCTCTAAGCTACCGCGACCAATGTAGAGCTCGCCTTCCCAGCTCTTGGAACCTAAGCTACGCTTAATCGTGCTAATCACAATGTCTCCCATCACGCACGATAGGACGATTGCAAAGGAGTAAAGCGCGACCTGATAAAAGCGAAATGGCGTAAGCCAAAATAGCGCAAGACCGACTAAGAAGGCACACAGGCAACCCACTGTGATTCCCTTTACGGTCTTATGCGGATTCATTCTGAGGCTCTTACCACCTAAGGCGGAACTTGCGAGAACCGAGAAGAGGTCAGCGCAAAATGTCACCAAGAGGTAAAAAAGAAGCATCAAGGCCCCTGATGAGTTGTAGCGCTCAAAGCGCGCGAAATCGAGTGTCGCAATCGCAGGGGCGTGGCTCACACAGAAGACGCAAATCATCAAACCCCACTGCACTTTCGCTACGCGCTCTAAGAAGCGATCTGAGTCGTTTCCGATAGCCGCAACGCAAGGCAAAAGCAAAAAGACGTAGACCGGAATCAGTAGCGTGAAATAGGGCATTAAGTTGTAATACACAAGCGCGTATTGCGCCGGAATCACAAGATAAAAAGCAATCACCAAGACCCAGTGATCGCACGGGCGAATTGGCGTCAACGCGATAAATTCACGCAGTAGGAAAAACGAGAGAATCGCAAAAATGACAACAAGCGCCGTTTGCCCAAAGACCCAGGCAACAGTAAAGATGATGACAAGCCACCAGCCCATGCGTACGCGTGAGTTAACAATGGCTAGACGAAACGTTTGTTCGGATGTTTTTGCACGCCCTGCGGCCCACAAGCCATAAATCGTAGCCGCAGCCATTAAAACGATTAGGGCGGTAAGCAAAATGAGATAGGCCTGCTGCAGGTCAATACCAAGTCGCATCATAGGGCCACCTTCGCTAAATCAATCACGGCTTCGCGTGCACGAGTTAAGAATTCAACCTTAGGGTCAGAGGCACTGTGTTCAAGAGGCGCTCCAAAGTGGACCGAACAAACGGTTGGCACTGGAATATACGTTCCTTTGGGAAGCGCACGATGTAAGTTTTCGATGTAAACAGGAATGAGTTCGACATCGGGAAATGTGCGCATCAAGCGCCAGAGGCCGCTTTTAAATTCGCTTGGAAGTTCTTGCGGGCGACGCGTTCCTTCGGGAAAGATAATCAGGGAGTCGCCTGCTTTAAGCGCTTCCTTTAAGGGGCCTAATGGGTCAACACGCTCAGCGTGTTTACGGTCAACAAGCACAACATTGAGTTCTTTCATCGCTAAGCGGCGACGGAAGATTCCCTTGGTCCAATAGTCTTTCGCTGCCACTGGGCGCGTTGAGGAGCGTAAGGCGCCAGGCAACGCCGACCAAATCACAATCGTATCCAAGTGGCTGGTGTGATTGGCAAAGTAAATGCGTTGTTTACGAGTCGGAGCCGAGCCGTGCCATTGCGGGTAGGCGCCAACCAAAAGGCGCGTGGCCCACACAATGGGTGTCATCAGGTGAAATTGAATCACAG
>CAVKJM010000001.1:0-57603 GCA_963656505.1 bacterium | reverse complement strand
CATTATATCGGTGCCCCATCATTGTGCGGCCTCCTGATTTGCGTCAGTGGTGTCTTCTTTTTTTAAGACTTTACTGATAACGGGTTCATCAAATGAGCCTGTGATGGAGTACTCCGTTGTCAAAATGTAGTTTAAGGGCTTACTTAAAATCCATTGACCAACGTAGGCGCCCAAACCGATGATGGGATTAATAATCGCAATCGGCAAAGAGGCCGCTCCCGCATCAATATTAGGAACAACGCGGGCTTTGGCATTCAGTTTGGAATTGGCGATATCGGCTAATCCCGAAAGCGTAATCGAAGCTTTTGTTCCAATAAGTTCTAATTTTTCGCTTGTGAGGATGCCGTCTGCGATAAGCATGTCGCCTGTTAGCGAATCAAAGGTAAAGCTCGTGTGCGCCGTATCAAAGAAATCAAGAGTTAATTTCTTAATAAGCGACTGAAGGGAAACAAGCGAGAGGAATGCTCCTCCCACACCCATATCGGCCTGCGCGAGATACCCTCGCTTCATATCAATGCGGGCGTTACCCTGCAACGTCGATAAATCCGGATCCCAGGGCGACCCCTTCCAAAGTAAAGATGTACGAATCGAACCCGAACCTTTTCCTAAGATTCCTTCTTTGCCTAGCCGCTTTAAAAGTTCACCGCCGTCTGTTAAGTCAAGGGTAGCTGTAAGGCTTGTCATCCCGTCGGCAGACCATTCGCCTTTAGCGTTAAGAATCGCATCGGGGTTTGTAATGCGTAGCGAATCAATGCGCCAGGAAACGCCATTTTGTGTTCTTGGCGTTGAGGCTTGTAGGCTAAGAGCTCCAAGGTTTGCGTCTTTATAAGCAAGGTCTTTGACTTCGATTGCAAGAGAGGGCATCGAGGCTTTGAAGCTTTCAGTTTTTACAGATTCTCTAAAGTTTTCTTCAAACGATTTCGGTGTGTGATAGCGCGAGAAATTCCCCTGCACGTGACCATTGGGTCCTTTGGCAAAGTCCCAAGTTAAAAGCCCCGTGGCCTCCGTGCTATCGATCGAGAAAGTCCACGTTTCTTTTCCGCGCCACTTAGCGCGTCCAGCGAGGTTTGTCAGATGGATTTCATCGTAAGCAAAGCTCTTAGTCTTGTAGCGAACCTCTTGTAAGGTCAATGACGCGTGATGCGCTTTTGTCTTAGTATCGGTTCTACTTGCAGAAATGAATTCAGCAATAATCGAATCCCAATTTCTAAAGTTCACATCTTGCGCGTCAGCCTCTAGTACGAGCCCCGCATTGGGTAGCCCCGCCTTCTTTCCAATTCCGATGCCTCCTAAGGCGGGAAGGCCAGAATCGTTTTCTTCAAACTGCATAATAAGGTCAACCTTATTAGCCGCTGTCAGTTTCATAAGGCGTGCGCTCTTACCACGAAGCGTAACGGGTTCGCTTGAGAAGGTCGTAAGCCACGATTCATTCTCAGCTTTTGCCAAGGGCGCTGGGTAATTGCTTTTAACACCAACAAGATTCGAGAGCGCAGTAACCGAAAGCGCCTTTCCTTTTGGGATACGAATGTCAACTGCGACTGAGCTCTCGCCTTCAAGTCGCGAAAGAATCGAGCGCATTAAAGGCGTGTCAACAAAGAAATCGAGTTTCTTAGGTGAGACTTTTCCAGCCGCGCTAATGCGAATGGTTCCATCGGCATCCGTTAGGACGTGTGCGCTTACAGTGGCGCCTAGCGCCTGCGCTGTGAGGCTATCTGCGCTAGCACCGCTATCTGTGAAGGTAAGCTTTCCTGAGAGTTCTGTAATAGGAGGCACAGGGTAGGCCATCGTCACGGCATTCTTTTCGAACGTAAGAAGCCCTTTGACTTTGGGTTTAGCCGTGTTTCCTCCTAAAGGAATCACAAGGCTTAAATCTAAAGAGGCGTCCCCTTTGGCTTTCGTGCCATTAAAAGCGCCTGAGAGCATCGCTCCTACAGGGCTCTTTTCAAGGTACTGGCTCATAAGAGAAAGAGGTGCCGTTACCGCTCCATCGATTGTGAGGTGGGTATCAGCAGCTCCCATCTCTGGGATGAGCGCGTGCACATTTTTCGCTGTTGCGCCAAGAGTCGTCGCAGTCTCAGCTTTAATGTCCATCGCAGAACCTTCAAAAAGAAGCGTTCCTGCAATGCCGCTTACAACGGGCCACGCATGAGCGGTTTGCCACTTGCCATCAGCGGGCCGGGTTGACATGGGTACGAAATCTAATAGGCCATCGGTAATTTTCCCTGTGGCAAGAAAATGCGCTTTCTTGGTATCGGCTTTGTGCCATGGGAAGTCTTTTAAGGGACCACGAACCACGTAGTGACCGTCGTGCGCAACGCCGCCACGCAGGGCTCCCTCTAACCAGTGGCGAGTTCCTTCGGAAATATTTTTCGGGATGTAGCGCCAGGCGCTTGTGGCTTTTACTTCTTTGATTTGCCCGTCAAAGTCAGCGGTTCCCGCAACGCCGCCTGAGGCGTTCCATGAGCCCTTGAGTGTCAAAGAAAGATCGTCATTGACGATAATAAAGTCAGAAAGTTCGACCGTAAAAGGCGTTTTCCCAGAACCGGCTTTCCAATTGGCTTTTCCTTCGAGTGCTGTAAAGGCGATGGTCTCATTTTCAAAAACTCCTGGGAAGGTAAGCGAAGCAACGTTATCGATATCAAGGCTTCCAGACGTGGGTGTGATTTCAAGGCTTCCAGTAAAATCTTTTGCTCCAGGAATTCCAACAGCGCCTTCTTTGGCTTGAGAAAGAACGGAGAAGTTCTCGAAATCCGTTTTAAGAGCCCAACTTGTTGGTGCCTTGTAGTCGCCAGACCAGGCCGCAGTAAGATTGGCAATGACTCCTGTCGGAGAAAACCGCTCAAGTTCGGTAGCGATTGTCTTATCAAGAAGCGCATACTCTTTAAGAAGATCTCGTGCGGTTTTTAAATTGAGTTTCTCAAGAGTTAACGTGGCGCCTTTTATTGACCGATCCTCATTGAATGTTGCTTTCAATGCGCCAGCAAGAGAATCAAGTGTAACTGCTTTGGCGCTTTCAATAGCAAAGTGATCGACAGTTAGGTCGATGATTCTTTCTTTGATTTTCGCTTTCGCTTGAAGTTCTAGGCGATTGGCGGCAACAGAATCGAAGTCTTTATAGGCAGGTGTAGCAATCCTGCTTAAAACAAGGTCGCTTTGAACCGAGGCTAATTTTCCTTTTTCAAAGGAGGCCCAGATTTGGCCTGCGGCAACGCCTTTGCCGAGGTTACCTAACCAGGGACGAGTTTCTTCTAAGTCAATCGCATCAAGCTGCGAGTAAAGCGACCAAGTCCATTCACGCCACTCGGTTGTGCGCTTCCCAAAGGGCCGTCTTAATTCGGCGCGAAAGTCAATTTTCTTACCAAGAGCTTTAGCTTGCAGGCCAAAGTCCCAATGCCTTATGTGTTTTGCGAATGTGGCGTTAAAGTCAGTGACTTCAAGTTTATGTTCAACATCGCCACGCTTATCGATATATAGGACGTGAGCCTGTGTGATATCAAGGCGACCTTGATCGAGTAAGAAATCGAGCCACGCGCCATCGCGGCGATTGGCACTATCTTTGGCAGTGTCGATTTCGTAGCCTGCGACAGAAAAAAGCGTATCAGAAAGCCTCGTTACCTCTAAGGACGGGTTGATGACTTCAAGCGACTTAAATTGTGGCTTCCCAAGAAGGCTTCCCCAGTAAAAGGAGGCGTTTACGCTCGGTAGTGTGAGAGACTTTTCTGTCCCTGGCTTTTTAATCGTGACTTCTTTTAGTGTGAGTCTAGGCCAGACTCTTTCCCAACTTGGCACCATTTGCGAGATGCGAACTTCAACATTCCAAGCTTTGGAAATGGCGTGTTCGATTGCATCGTTATAGGAGTCAATCTTCGGGAAAATGACAAAGCGTGTGACAAGAATGAGCGTTGCTAAGACAAAAAGAGAGGTTGCAACGACCCAGAAGGCGGCAGTTAGAGCCAAACGAAGTCTTGGCTTAGCGCTAAGAACTCCTTCGAGCTTTGTCCAACACGATAAAAAGCAACCGGGATTTTTCAAAATAAAACCAACGTCTCTTTAAGTTTTTTCTTGAGCGAACAACAGAGCCCGAGACACTAACCTAGCGTTTCGGGTACTATTAGCGAGCACTCTAGCACAGGAAAAGCACCAAAAGAGGTTCTATGTGTAAGCGTCTTACTGTAAACGAAATCCCTTCTTATTCGTCTTTTGTCCAAAGGACGGCGCAGGCTATTGCTCTAGAAGGTGGAGAGGAGGTTTCTCAAGTCCTTGAGCGTTACAGCAAGAAACAATTTACGTACGATGATTTTGCGGCTGCTCTTCATGGTGCTACAACTAGCGAAGAGCTATCGCACGCGATGCGACACTTGCGACGCGATGTGCTTTTAAGCCTAGCCTTAGAAGATATTACGGGTGCCATCGATTACGAGAAAGTCGTAGCGACGATGAGCGCTTTGGCAGAAGTGACAATCAAAAAAAGTGTTCGTATGGCTTCCCTTGAGGAGGCAAAGCGCTACGGCACCCCAGAAAGTGAAGAGAGAGTTGCGCAAGACCTTATTGTGCTTGCGATGGGAAAACTCGGTGGCAGAGAACTCAATGTAAGTTCAGACATTGATCTCGTTTTCGTTTACGACGAAGGGGGAAGGACCCAGGGGGCTGGTACAACCGCTATTGGTAATCACGAATTCTTTGAGCGTGTGGCGCGTCGTGTGATTGCACTTTTAAACCGTCTTGAAGCAGATGGCTTTGTCTTTCGCGTCGATACGCGCTTAAGGCCCTTTGGAGAAAGTGGTCCGATTGTTGTCAGTAGCGCAATGCTCGAGGACTATCTTTATCGCGAAGGCCGAGACTGGGAAAGATTTGCGTGGCTTAAGGCTCGTATTGTGAGCGAGCCAGTCTTTATGGGTAAAGACGAGTTTACGAAGGCCTCTGAAACACTACGAGCCTTAGTTGAACCCTTTGTCTATCGCAAATACGTGGATTTTGGTGTCCTAGGGTCTTTAAGTCGCGTGCACGAAATGATTCGCACAGAAACAAGGCGACGCGAACTTAAGCAGCAGCAAGGCATTCACGTGAAATTGGGTCGTGGTGGTATTCGAGAAATCGAATTTATCGTTCAAACGTTCCAAGTGATGCGAGGTGGAAGAAACCCTGCGCTCCGAGGATCTCAAACACTTGAAAAATTAAAAGCTGTAGGAGATGCTGGATGCTTAAGCGCTGAAGTGGTAGAAAAACTTAGTGCGGGCTATGTCTTCTTACGAAACCTCGAACACGCCTTGCAGTACGTTGATGATAAGCAGACGCATTTTCTTTCTAACGAAAAAGAAACGCAAAAGAAAATAGCCGCGATGCTTGGTACCGATGCAGAGACCCTTCAAAAGCGCCTAGAAGAAACACGCGACTTTGTATCAAGTACCTTCGATTCCATTTTTAAGACGACAAGCGCCTCTGAAGAAAAAGAGGGCTGGCCTATTGGATGGCGTCTAGGAGACGATGCGGCAAAGGGAGCTCTTACTGAAAAGTTATCCTGTCTCGGGTTTATAAAGAGTGAAGAACTCTCCGCTCGAATTTGTGGGTTGCTCACGGCTCGAGCGATTGCAAATCAAATTGAAAAACGCGATCAACTTGCCGCTCTTATTGTTTATCTTGCGGAAAACGCCAAAGAGTGGGCCGCAAAAGTTGGCAATGAAACACTTTGCGATAGCCTTTTAGAGCGCTTTTTAAATCTCTTGGAAGTCATCGCTGGAAGAACAACCTATTTAGCGCTTTTAAATCGCTACAGGGCAGTCACAGAAAAAGTTGCGCGCCTTTTACTCTCAAGCCGTTGGGCTTCGGACTTTCTTTGTGAGCATCCAATTTTGTTGGATGAATTGGTTGACGCACGAAACGCAAAAGAACTCGATTTGAGTTCTGAGTTTGCAAAGCGTTGGGAAGCTGAAACTCGAGAAAAGCTCCTTAGTTTCGCTGACGACGTCGAAGCGATGCTTAATGTTTTAAGAGATGCAACGCACGCGGCAACATTCCAATTATTAATGGCCGATTTAGAAGGGCGCTTTTCGGTTGAAGCTCTTGCTGACCGTTTATCGGAATTGGCTGACGCCGTGTTGCGTCTTGTGCTCGAATTCACTTGGAAAATCACCCCTTCGCGCCATAGAGAGGCACCAAGTTTTGCTGTGATTGGTTACGGAAAGCTAGGTGGAAAAGAACTCAGTTACGAAAGCGATTTAGATCTTGTTTTCTTATATGAGGACGATGCTGCGGAAGCCTCAGAGGTTTACGCAAGATTAGCTCGCCGCATTATTAGTTGGCTTACGATGCAGACGAGTTCTGGGAAACTTTATTCTGTTGATACGCGCTTAAGGCCCGAAGGCGAAGATGGCCTTTTAGTTTCAAGTTTTGAGCACTTTAAGCAATACGAGGAAAATAAAGAAAAGGGTGCTTGGATTTGGGAGCATCAAGCGTTAACGCGCGCTAGGTTTTGCGTAGGAGATGCGCAATTAGGCGCTCGCTTTGAGGCAGAACGCAATTTCGTTTTAAGCCAAAAGCGCGATAAGGCGGCTGTGCAAGAGGCCGTTATTCGTATGCGTGAACGCATTCTTAAAACGCATCGCAATAGTTCGGAACTTTTTGACTTAAAGCGAGACCGTGGTGGTATGGTCGATGTCGAGTTTGTGGTGCAAACACTCGTATTGACTCAAGCCCATGAGCATCCAGAGCTTTTAAAGAACCTGGGAAACTCCGCTCTTTTAGCTCTAGCCTCTGAGTTGGGCCTTATTGATCGGGAACTTGCTAACGAGGCAATTGACGCTTATCGCAGCTACCGCAATATTCAAAGGCGCGTACGCCTTGAATTCGGTAGCGACGCGCCCGTAAGAGTTCCTGTGGCTTCATTAGAAAAAGAGCGGAAAGCAGTCCTCACTCTTTGGCGAGAAGTCCTCGGTACTGAGGAACCTCTCGCTTGAAAAAAAACTTACAAAGGGTCCGTGAGCCCCGTATGACGCATCAGAGCGTCAATCTTTGGCGCTCTACCGCGAAAGGCCTTGAAGTTATCGATTGCGTCTCGGGTGCCACCCGTGGCAAGCACTTCAGTGAGCCAGCGCTTGGCTGTGGCTTTATCAAAGAGCCCATTTTCTTCAAAAGCAGCAAAGGCATCCGAAGAAAGAACCTCAGCCCACTTGTAGCTATAGTAACCAGCGCTATAGCCTCCTGCGAAGATGTGTGCAAAGCTTTCTGCAAACCTATCGTAATCCATCGTCTTAATGACAGAAACTTCGTGCCTGACATCGCTTAGAACTTTCCGATAGTCAGGGTGCTCTAAGCAGTGAAGTTTCATATCAAAGAGTGCGAATTCAAGCTGTCGTAGGCAAAAAAGACCAGATTGGAAGTTCTTGGCAGCAAGCATCTTTTCAAAAAGATCATGCGGCAGTTTCTCTTTTGTCGCGCGCTTTTCAGAAATCGCTTCAAGTGTCTCAAAGTTCCAGGCCCAATTTTCCATAAATTGACTAGGCATCTCGACCGCGTCCCACTCGACGCCGTTAATCCCTGAGAGTTCCGAGACATTAACGCGTGTGAGCATGTGCTGCAGGCTGTGGCCAAATTCGTGAAATAGTGTTTGAACCTCATCGTGCGTTAAGTACGAAGGTTCATCGCCAATGGGTTGTGTGAAGTTACAGACAAGGTAAGCCACGGGCGTAATGAGCGTCCCGTTAGGAAGTAAGACTCTATCGCGGGCACTATCCATCCAAGCGCCGCTACGCTTACCAGCTCTCGCATAAAAGTCCGCGTAAAAGCGTGCAATGAGATTACCTGAACTATCTTTAACGTGGAAAAACCGAACATCTTTATGCCAAACAGGAGCCGAGGCCTGTTCAATATGAATCTCAAAAAGGCGTTCGGCTAAAGAAAAGAGCCCGCTTAAAACCTTGGGTAATGGGAAGTAATCCCGCACTTCTTCGGCGTTAAAGCAGTAGCGCTCTTGACGCAATTTCTCGGAAACGTAGTTCCTGTCCCACGGTTCAACTTCGGTCATGCCAAGCTTTTCTTTAGCGTAGGCTTCGAGCTCTTTATTGTCGCGCAACCCATACGGACGAGCCCGAGAGGCCATATCTTTTAAAAACGCAATAACCGCTTCAGGGCTTTCTGCCATCTTGGTTTCAAGAGACTCTTCTGCGGCATTTTTAAAGCCCAAGAGATGCGCTTCTTTGGCGCGAAGCTCTAAGAGCTTACCGATAATCGGACCATTGTCACGCTCCGGGATATCTAAGTCCGAAGCTCTTGTCGAGTAGGCTTTGTGAAGCATGGCACGCAGTTCGCGATTATCGGCATAGCGAAGAATCGGTAAATAATTGGGGAAGGTAAGCCCGATGCGATAGCCTGTTTTTCCTGCGGCTTTAGCCTGCGCTTCGTATAGTTTTAGAGCGCTTTCAGGCAATCCAGAAAGTTTTTCTTTATCGTCGATATCAAGATTAAAAGCATCGGTTGCATCTTGAAGGTTTTGGCTAAAGCGCTGCGAGAGTTGCGCCTCTTTTTGCGCAATTTCTTCAAGTTGGGCTTTTTTCTCAGGAGCAAGTTCTGCGCCGCTTAATCGGAAGTCTCGTAAGGTGCGATCGATCACGCGCTGCTTTTCTTTTGTAAGAAAGGCAGAGCCTTCACTATTTTTAATCGCTTTGTACTTGGCGTAAAGCTTTGAATTCTGCGAGAGCTTTACAGAAAACGTCGTAACCGCTTCGATGTTTTCCACATAGGCCTTTCTCCAGCCTTCGCTATCGGTAACGCCCATTAGGTGACCAACTGCTCCCCAGGCACGATGCAAACGTTCGGTTGCAGCGTTAAGGGGCTCGACGATTGCGTCCCACGTGGAAGGTGTCTTTTCATCGATCACATTTTCAAGAGCCGCTTCTGAGTCTTTTAATAGCGTAGCGATAGCTTCTGAAACGCACTCTGGTGTAATTTTGTCAAAGGCAAGTAAGTCGCCTTGATCGATCAAGGGATTTGTCATAGAAAAAATCCTCTAAAAGGTAAGAGCTTTTTAGTGCAAAAGGCCGAGTCGATTTTCGACGCCGAGCACCGTGTTTTCTAAAAGCATGGCAATGGTCATGGGACCGACCCCGCCTGGAACAGGAGTGATCCACCCTGCGACTTCTTTTGCCGCTTCCGTATCCACATCACCACACAAATGCCCATCTTCTTGCCGATTAATGCCTACGTCAATGACCAATGCCCCAGGCTTTACCATGTCCGCGGTAACGGCCTTGGCTTTTCCGATAGCCACAACAAGAATATCGGCTTGACGTGCAAGGGCCGCGATGTCTTTTGTGCGGCTGTGGGCAATGGTGACAGTGGCATTTCGCTCAAGTAAAAGAAGGGCAACGGGTTTTCCAACAATGTTGCTTCTTCCGATGACAAGCGCATTTTTCCCTGAAATCTCAAAACCCACAGAGTCAATCATTTTGATCACTCCCGCAGGCGTACACGGCACAAAGCTAAAGGCTTTTTCGCTGCCCTTAGCGCGCGTCATCAAAAGGCCGGCGTTTACCACGTGAAAGCCATCGACATCTTTTTCTGGCGCAATGGCGCGGATAATTGCCGCAGGGTCAATGTGCTTTGGAACAGGTAGTTGCACCAAAATTCCATCAACGGCGGCATCGTTATTTAACTTTTCAATAAGAGCTAAAAGTTCAGCCTGTGTTGTCTCTTTGGCGAGTCGATAGGCAAAGCTTTTAATGCCAACTTCCTCGCAAGAGCGTAGTTTATTTCGCACATAGACTTGGCTTGCTGGGTCCTCTCCAACAAGGATAACAGCAAGCCCTGGTCGGTGGCCTTTTTCAATAAGAGCGTTAACGCGGTCTTTTAGCTTGGCACGAACCTCAAGGGCGAGTGCCTTACCATCGATAATTGTTGCAGTCATTTTCTACTTTTCTGTCGCAGAAGAACTTTCGAGTGCAGCTTTGGATTGCGCAGCGCCTTTTACGGCTTCGCGAACAGCGGCGGCGGCTATCCCATTGAATTTCACACGAAAGTCGGTAATCGGTTTGTTGTTATGAAGTATACGGACAGGAACGACTTTCTTTTGAACGCGTCCTGACGAGGATTTCGATTCAATCTCAGCAAAGCCAATGCTAATCGAATCTTTGTTTACGGGTTGAATGCCAAGGTCGGAACTTAAAACGCCTTCTGGGCGCGCGAGCTCAAGCACGCGTGTGCCTTGAATGTAGCGAATCGTCCAACGCCCCATCACAGGTTTAATCGTCGGAGCTCTTTGGCAGAAGAAGTCTTCGTGGCTCGCGTTACTTAAGTGATAGTCGCCTTCGATCTTTCCGGTTTTCGTTAACTTACGCAAAAAAGATCCAATGCCAGCTTTAGGTAAGCTTTTCTTATCAAACCAAGCCCCATAGGGGTTGGCTTTTGTGTGATCGATGTAGGCTAAGCAAAATGGCTGCTTTTCTGAAAAGTTTTCCATCAATTTTTCAAGATTCGCGGCTCCCGTAAATGTGCCTTTGGCTGGCCAAATCACCTCATCGTCTCCGAGCCAATAGGTAAAGATGTAAGCTACGGACCCAGTGGGAAATACCTCATTTCCCTTCATGTACCACGCAAGCGTATCGGGCTGGTTATTCGCATCACGCAGAATTTGGCGAATGGGTTTTCCAGAGATATTAAAAGCGAGCATGCGGATTGCAAAGTTCACATCCACCTTATCGCGCACAGAAACAAGGAGCCTTCCATCGGAAAGCATCTGCGCCTTGGCCTTTCCCCAATCGACTACGGGGCGGCTATTGCGGTAAATCACAGAAGCGCCTTCACCCCAACTTAAGGTTTTTTCTTTCTCAACACTCGGGGTTTCTTTCACAGCAAAAGTCTTTTCATCGATTTTTTCGAGTTGGAAAAGACTTTCTCGGGTTTCAACGAAAGCGTGCACGCCTTCTGTGAGGGCTTTTTCAATCGGAAGCACGATTTCAGTTGCACCATAAGGCGCTCTAATATGACTTTCAGGAACCCAGGTCGAATCGGTAAAAACGGAATAATGGGCTCGCGGTTGGACGAGCACCTTTTCAGGAGTCGTGCTTGAACAAGCAACAAGGAAAGCGCAAGTAAAACTTAAGAAAAAGATGGTTTTAAGATGGTCTCTAAGCATGGCAAAAGTAAGCTCGTAAAACTCCCTGTTTGTCGGTTTCCCGTAACGGGAAAAAGAATTGCCTTATTCTAGTGGAAAGTAAGTAGGCTAAACGCCGCTTTTACCTTTAAAAACGAATAAAAAAGCGACGCCTTTTTGGCGTCGCTCTTTTAAGAATTACCGCACTGATTGCTTAGAGGATCGGAACGATCAACAAAGCAACAATGTTAATAATCTTAATCAAGGGGTTAACAGCGGGACCCGCCGTATCCTTGTACGGGTCGCCCACGGTGTCGCCTGTGACAGCGGCCTTGTGCGCTTCGCTACCCTTGCCACCGAAGTTACCATCTTCGATGTACTTCTTGGCGTTATCCCAAGCACCGCCGCCCGTGGTCATCGAAATCGCAACGAAGATACCTGTCACGATCGTGCCCATTAAGACGCCGCCCAAAGCCTGGGGACCTAAGCAAAGGCCAACCAAAATCGGAACGATAACCGGCAACACAGACGGAACAATCATTTCCTTAATAGCGGCAACCGTTAACATACCAACGGCCTTGGAGTAGTCAGGACGAGCCTTACCTTCCATGATGCCCTGGATTTCCTTGAACTGACGACGCACTTCAACGACAACGGAGCCCGCAGCACGACCCACAGCTTCCATGGCCATAGCGCCAAAGAGGTAGGGGATCAAGCCGCCAATGATCAAACCGACAATCACATACGGATTCGAAAGATCGAACGTGAAGTCGATATTGAAGGCCTGCTTTAAGGAGTGTGTGTAATCGGAGAAGAGCACGAGAGCGGCAAGACCCGCAGAACCAATGGCGTAGCCCTTGGTGACAGCCTTTGTCGTGTTGCCAACAGCATCCAAAGGATCTGTGACGTTACGAACCTTCTCATCGAGTTCGCTCATTTCAGCGATACCACCCGCGTTATCGGTAATCGGGCCATACGCGTCAAGAGCGACGACGATGCCGGCCATCGTAAGCATGGAGGTCGCGGCAATAGCAACACCGTACAAACCAGCCAAGGCGTAGCTCACCATAATCGCAACGACGACGGCGAGAACGGGAAGCGCTGTTGCTTTCATCGAAACGGCCAAACCCTGAATGATGTTTGTGCCGTGACCTGTTGTAGAGGCTTTGGCAACCGCACGCACCGGGGCGTATTCCGTGCCGGTGTAGTACTCAGTAATCACAACCATTAAGCCTGTGAGAACGAGGCCAACGAGAGCCGCGCCAAAGAGCTTGGTTGTTGTCACACCATCGGGAAGCATCGAAGCTTCTGGGAAGACGAAGTCGCCCACGAACCAGAACGCGACAGCGGCGATAACGCCAGCAGCGATCAAGCCGTGATAGAGAGCGGTCATAATCTTCTTACCCGGGACGTACTTAACGAAGAACGTACCGATGATCGAAGCGATAATAGAAACCGCACCGAGTAAAAGCGGATATTCGACTAAGCGAGCAGCGTCGCCTGTGACAGAAAGCGCACCAATCATCATGGTCGCAACAAGGGTCACAGCGTATGTTTCAAAGAGGTCAGCTGCCATACCCGCGCAGTCACCGACGTTGTCGCCAACGTTATCGGCAATCACAGCCGGGTTACGGGGATCGTCTTCAGGAATACCGGCTTCAACCTTACCGACTAAGTCAGCACCGACGTCAGCACCCTTTGTGAAGATGCCGCCACCGAGACGGGCGAAGATCGAAATCAAGGAAGAACCGAAGGCCAAGCCAATCAAGGGCTTGATTGTGTCATAGAGCCCTGCTTCTTCAGGAGCGAGAACAATCAAAGCGGCCATGTAGCCTGCAACACCCAAAAGGCCAAGACCGACAACGAGCATACCCGTAATCGAGCCGCCCTTGAAGGCAACGTCAAGCGCTTCTTTCATGCCAAGAGAGGCGGCCTGAGCCGTACGCACGTTGGCTTTCACAGAAACATTCATACCGATAAAGCCACAGGCGCCCGACAAAACGGCACCAATGACAAAGCCCAAGGCTGTCTTAAAGCCTAAAGCTGGTACGCAAAGAATCACGACAAAGAGAACGACACCGACGATCGAAATCGTGGTGTACTGCTTTGTCAAATAGGCCTGGGCACCTTGCTGAATCGCAAGAGCAATCTCTTGCATCCGAGCGTTGCCAGCATCCTTGGCCAAAACCCAGCTACGGGTCACAAGACCGAAGATGACGGCCACGATACCGGCGGCAATGGCAAGCCAGATCGATGTAGTCATAACTTATAACTCCAAAGAGCTTTCTTCCCTAGTAGAACCACTCTATTAGGCGAAAAAAGACAGAATTTAAAAAAACAAATAAAAAACGAAATTTAAGTCTCCCTTTAAACAAAGGAAGACCTAAATCAAACTTTAATTCCGATTACTTAAGCGCATCGAAAATGCGGTCGCGAATTTCTTCAATCGCACCGATGCCGGAGACGGAGCGGTATGCCGGCGCATCCTTTGCTCCACTCTTGGCGAGCGCACTGTAAAAGCTCACCAAAGCTTCGGTCTGCGAATGATAAACGGATAAGCGTTTTAAAACAACTTCTTCGCGGTCGTCATCACGCTGCACAAGAGGCTCTCCTGTGACATCGTCCACTCCCTCGTGCTTCGGGGGGTTGAATTTGACGTGGTAGCTGCGACCCGAGGCCGGATGCACACGGCGACCCGACATACGTTCAACGATTTCAGAGTCAGGAACAGAAATTTCCAAAACAAAGTCGATCGGAACGCCAGCGGCTCTTAAGGCTTCGGCCTGAGGAATCGTGCGAGGAAAGCCATCGAAAAGAAAGCCCTTCTTGCAGTCATCGGCTTGAAGGCGTTCTTTGACTAATCCAATGATGATATCGTCACTGACAAGTTTTCCCTGATCCATCACGGCTTTAGCGGCTTTACCGAGTTCGGTCCCAGCTTTTACGGCCGCACGCAACATATCGCCCGTAGAAATCTGCGGGATGCCAAAGTGCTCTTTAATAAAGGCCGCTTGTGTGCCTTTTCCTGCTCCAGGTGGTCCAATAAGGATTAAACGCATGGAGGTCTCCATAATTGAAAATAAAAAGAATGTCGCTTGCTTGAGGCCAAGGGCCCCAAGCGAAGTTTCCGAATTCTAGGCTTATTGCGGAAATTTTCAAAATGAATCAGCCATATTCATCTCTTTTACGGAGATGAATCGAAAACCTTTTGCAAGTAAGCTAGGAGGGTAAGATAAATTACCTAGGCCATTTTCTCGAAAACCGCCCGAACTCGATCCAAATCTTCTTGGGTGTCAACTCCTGCTGGGAGGTTCTTTTCCAAAATCGCCACAGCAATTTTGTAGCCGTGCCACATCGCTCGAAGCTGTTCCAACGACTCAAAGCGCTCAATCGGGGCACGCTCCAAGGAAGAAAAGTGCTTTAGAAAGTGCGCGCGATAAGCATATAAACCAATATGGTGATAGGCCGTAAAGCCTTCTGGCAACTTCGTTTTATCTTTGGCAAAAGCATCTCGCGGCCAAGGCGCAGGGGCCCGCGTAAAGGTCATGGCGCGTCCTGCACTATCTAATTCAACCTTCACGACATTTGGGTTAAAGAAACTTTCCGCGTCAGAAATCGTGTGAGCGGCCGTGGCAATCGTGCAATCGCTTGCTTTCTCTAATAGGTGCGCGACCTGAGAAATAACAGCGGGGTCAATAAGGGGTTCGTCGCCTTGAACATTAACGACAATCGTATCGTCTGTGAGCCCTAATTTTTGGACAACCTCAGCGATTCTGTCGGTTCCTGTGGGGTGATTGGGGTCGGTAAGTAGCGCCTCAATACCAAAAGAGGCACAAGCCTCAACGATTTCTTTTGCATCAGCGGCTACGACAACACGCGCTGCGCCAGATTTGGCCGCTTGTTCTGCAACACGCACGACCATAGGCTTTCCAGCGATATCTTTTAAGGGCTTTCCAGGTAGGCGCGTTGAAGTCATGCGCGAAGGAATAATGGCAATAAAACTCATGATTGAACCGCCTTTACGCGAGCACTTTCAATTTCTTCTTCTGTGAGTTTCCGAGCCTCTGAGGCAAGCATCACAGGGATGTCATTGACAACCTTAAAGCCAAGAGCGCATTTGGCACAATGCAATTCCGTTTTTGTCGCATTCATGCGTAGTGGTCCCTTACAAACAGGGCAAACCAAGATTTCAGTTAAACGCGTGTCCATTCGTTTAGGACTCCTTCGATTGGCGAATCTTTTCAATAATTCTGTCAATTAAGAAATGGTCAAGGACCATTTCAAGGTCGGCAACCCAAAGGCGATTGTCGTTAGCGATCTCTGGGTTTTGTGCGCATTTGACAGCGTCTTTTCCCGTAATGAAAAGGATATCGGCATCGGTTTCTTTAAAGGGATTCTCTTTAAAGCCGTAGTGATCGGGAAGAGCTACGCCTTTGCAGTCAATATCGTGCGCACGAAGCATCGAGAAAAAGCGATTCGGAAGCGCAATCCCTGCGAAGGCCTCAGCCTTTAGGTGCTCCGTTTCAATTTTCTTTGATAGTTCATTAATGGAACTTACTTTCCCTGTGGCAAGTTGCTTTACTAAACCAAGTTGCGAGGTTGCAGCAAAGCGAGGCGTCCGTGTGGCAAGCGTTTCTCGTGTTGCATTCAAAATAATGGCATCAACCGAGTCAAGGCGGCTTGGCGGTTCACGTAAGGGCCCTGAAGGAAGCACCCAGCCGTTACCAAGCCCTCGAGCGCCTACAACAGCCAATTCCACATCGCGTGCTAAGCGCAAATGCTGCAGACCGTCGTCACTTACGATGACATCGATTTCGGGGTGCTCTTTTAATAGGGCGCGTGCTGCATTAACGCGATGGCGGTTAACAGCCACGGGGCATTCTGTTGCGCGATAAATTAAAAGCGGCTCATCACCCACGTCGCTTGCATTGGAGTCGCAAGTGACAAGGCGCGTTTCTTTAGCATTGGAACTTGCGTAACCGCGGCTCACGATACCGGGATGAAAACCGGCCTTGGCGAGTTCTCGCACAAGAGCGATTGTGACAGGCGTCTTTCCTGTGCCGCCGACATAGATGTTTCCGACAACGATAACGGGCACGGGAAGCTTCACAGGCACAATACGCGAGCGTCGTATTTTGATGGCGAGCAAAAACAAAAGAGAAAAGGGACTCAAGAGGAGCGCGAGAAGCCCGCGTTTAGCCCACTGACGATGAATCCATGCTTCGAACTTAGCGCGCATGGTCATGGCTCCATCGCAGCAAACAAGGTGGTTTGTCTTCAGACATTGCTTTAATTTTTAGGTAATGACCTTGTAGTAAAAATCACTGACAAGAAGAATCATAGAGGAATTTTCGATTCTTGGATTTTCAAAGGGTGCTCAATGGCACGACTAATCAAAGAACTCGGGGTCGGATTCAAAGTGAAGAATCTCGGATTTTGTCGGATGCGGAAATGTGATTTCGCTTGCGTGTAAGTGAAGGCGCTTAGCAGGAACTTGATTGCAAAGCCCTCCAATGCCGTAAAAGGGATCGCCTTCAATGGGAAGTCCAAGGCCATCGGGGTGCGCACAATGCACGCGTAGTTGATGGGTGCGCCCCGTTTCTGGGTAAAGCTTTACAAGAGAGATTTTTCCGTCGTTTCCTTCGCCTACTTCACAGAGTTCAAATAAGGTGCGCGAGGGTTTGCCGCCTTCGGCCTCAGAAATCACACATTGCCGAGGCGCATCCATCGGATTTGTTCTTAAGGGAAGAACAATTTCTCCTCTTTCTTTTTTAAGTTCTCCTGATAAGCGCGCTTTGTAGCACTTTAAAACGTCTTTACGCCGAAAAGCCTCGGAAAGAAAAGAAAGCGCTTTCGGATTCTTGGCAAATAAGAGGAGGCCCGATGTGTCGGTATCAAGTCTATGAACGATATATAAAGGCCCTTTCTCTTTTTCAAGAACGGTTTTCGCGTCGACCTTTTCGCGAATACCAGGAACGGAAGCAAGCTTGGCGGGTTTATCAATCAAAAGGATATCGTCATCTTCAAAAAGGATGGAAAGTGCAGGATTAACTGGCCCATCCCAAACGCCGCGAGGCGCCTCGTGCGGGATGCCTTTTAAGAGCCATTCAATAAGAGGCTTTGCATGAGTCTGTGGCGCGATAAACATCCCGTTATGGCGCACTTCTGTCGCAGGACTCATTCCTACCCACCACTCGCAAAGTTCAACGGGAGTCTTTTTTGGAAACTCTTTCGCAAAACGCATCAATAACTGAACGCTAGGACTTTTTAATGCCTCAGTAAGCGCAAATCGCATAAAGGCTTTGCGTAGTTCAATCGTGCGTCCTCCTTGATCTGTGGGGCGAATAGGGTAGGAGACAGTGATTGCCGCAATGAATTCTTTTAGTGTGGTTTCTTCCCCGAGGGAATTTTTTAAGGTAACGCTAGGGACCTCTTCAACTCGAAAGCTAGGCCAAAGCGTAGCTCCTTTTACTTCTTTCCAATCGATAAAGAGTTCTTTGCGGGCGGGTTCTGTCGCAAAAAGAATCTCTTCTTTTTCGCCGTTGCGTAGGATTAAGGCACCAATGCGTCCTGAAAAATTTTCGGGAGCGCAAAACGCGCGAGCCGCCTCGCGCATTGCTTTGCTTGGCGGCTCGCTAAATGGGCTGGCTAATAGCGCTTTGTCCATTGCAAGAATTCTTTAGTCCTCGTGGAAAGCGACTTCACGCTTCTTTCTCACTGACGGCGCCGCAACAACAACAAGCAACGCTGCAGCAGCAATCAAAAGACCACAAGAAATCGGACTCGTAAAGAACGTCATCGGATCTCCGCGGCTAAGTAACATTGCGCGCCGCAAATTTTCTTCCATCATCGGACCCAAAATGAATCCGAGAATTAAGGGAGCTGTTTCACACTCAAGTTTAATAAAGAGGTAACCGACAGCGCCAAAGAAAATCGTCACCCACACATCCCAAATATTGTTGTTAATGGAGAAGACTCCAATGCAGCAGAAAACGAGAATTGCCGGGTATAGCCAACGATACGGAACCTTTAAGAGTTGAATCCAAATGCCAATCATCGGCAAATTAAGGATGATAAGGAAAAGGTTTCCAATCCACATCGAAACAATGAGCCCCCAAAATAGTGATGGGTTAGAGCTCATCACTTGTGGGCCAGGCACAATGTCGTGAATCATCATGGCGCCAATTAAGAGAGCCATCACGGCGTTCGATGGAATGCCAAGAGTAAGCATCGGGATAAAGGAAGTTTGCGCTCCAGCGTTGTTGGCAGATTCGGGGCCCGCGACACCGCGAATGTTTCCTTTTCCAAACGGGGGATCTGCGCGGCTTCCTGCAATCTTCTTTTCAACTGTGTAGCTCGCAAAGGAACTCAAAAGAGCGCCGCCACCAGGCAGGACGCCTAAGAAAGAGCCAATCAATGTGCCGCGAGCAATGGGAGCGGCGGAGGCTTTCATTTCTTCGCGATTCGGGAGAACGGAACCGACGCGATTGGGAACAAGAGAGCGCTTTTCTCCGAGTTCCAGATTTTTCATAATCTCCGCAAAGCCGTAGATTCCCATCGAAAGCGCAACAAAGTCGATGCCTTCTTGGAGCTCTCCAATGCCAAAGGTAAAGCGTAGCGCCCCCGAGTTCACGTCGGTACCAATGATGCCAAGAAGAAGGCCTAAGATAATCATGCAAATCGCTTTAAGAATCGAGCCCGTGGCAAGCACAATGGCGCCCACTAAACCTAGGACCATCAAACTAAAGTACTCAGCAGGACCAAACTGGAAAGCCACAGCAATCAATGGGGGAGCAAAGGCAGCAATTAAAAGCGTTGCAAAGCACCCAGCGATAAAAGAGCCGATTGCGCAAATGCCAAGAGCGGCTCCTGCTCTTCCGCGCTTAGCCATCTTGTGGCCATCAATACATGTGACAACAGCCGCGGCTTCACCAGGAATGTTGACAAGAATTGCTGTGGTCGAACCGCCGTACTGCGCACCGTAATAGATGCCTGCAAGCATAATGAGAGCTGCCGAGGGGTCTAAGGCATACGTGGCAGGAAGAAGCATTGCCACAGCTGCAACAGGTCCCATGCCAGGTAGAACGCCGATTAACGTACCGATGGTAACGCCCACAAGGCAATAGAAAAGATTTTGTAGAGAAATCGCCGCTTCTAGACCTAAGGCGAGATTGCTAAATAAATCCATTTTGCGTTCCTCGCTTAGTAGAAGATGGCCGGCCAAACCGGAACAATCATGCCGATGCCGTATACGAAGGCGGCCCAGGCAATAAAGTCAAGAACGACGATAAGAGCGATCGTCTCTTTTAAGAAAAGCTTTCTTTCTGCAAGTAAAGAAATGACAATCATCACCGCAAGTGAAAGCATGAGTCCTAAGGGCTTAAGTAAGAGCGTGAAGACAAACACGGCTCCAAGGATCCAGCCCAAAACATCCCAGTGGAAAGCGTCGACTTTCCCGTCGTTATTCACAGGCTGTAAAAGTAGACCCAAGATGGCGATATAGACACCCATAATGGCCAAAATGCCACCTAAGAGCGTTGGAAAGTACGCAGGCCCCATATGTGCCGCGGTTCCCATATCGTTTTCTTGAGCAAAAACGATAAAGAAAACACCAAGCACAGCAAACATGATGCCAGCCCAAAAGTTTTTTGCGTTCTTGATTGTCATGGACAAGAAACTATAAAAAGCCCTAGAGAAAAGTGTCGAGCACTTTTCTCCGAGGGCTATTTGTTAAGTTAGTCAACGTGCGCGCCAGAAACTTCAACGACGTGCTTGTACTTCTTTAATTCGCTCTTAATGAGTTTCGAGAACTCATCGGGTGTGCAAGGAGAGGCTTCGCCACCGAGCTTAGAGATGCGACGCTTTAACTCATCGCTACGAAGCGCTTTCGTAATCGTTGTGTTCAAGCGATTGAGAACCGCATCAGGAGTCTTTGCTGGAACAAAGAGACCGTACCACGTTGAAATGTTAAAGTCGTTAACGCCACATTCGATCATTGTCGGAACATCAGGCAGCGCCTTGGCGCGTGTCGGTGTTGTCACAGCAAGCGGAATGAGTTTTCCGGCGAGAATGTTGGCGTTAGCGCTTGCGAGGTTATCGAAGATCAAATCGGTTTGACCTGCGAGCACAGAAAGCTGAGCCGCGGCGGCTCCCTTAAAGGGAATGTGAACCATGTCAATCTTCGCAAGAGTCTTTAAGAGTTCTCCGGCCATGTGGCCACCAGAGCCATTGCCGCCCGAGGCGTAATTGAGCTTGCCTGGGTTTTTCTTACAGTAAGCAATGAGGTCTGCGACACTCTTAACACCAGTCTTGTCACGGAATGCAGGCGTAATTACCAAAACGTTTGGCACGTGAGCAATCAACGTGACAGGACGGAAGTCCTTAATCGGGTCGTACGGGAGTTTCTTAAATAAATTCGGGTTAATCGCGTGAGTTGCAACGGCTCCCACGCAAAGCGTCATGCCATCGGGCTTTTGCTGCGCGAGATAGGAGACGCCAATGTTGCCGCCAGCGCCGGGTTTATTTTCGACGATGACGTTTCCGAGATCGTTTTTCACGGATTCAGCGATTGCGCGCGCAGAAACATCGAGCGGGCCACCAGGAGAATAGGGGACGATGATACGGATGGGTTTGTTACCGGTACCCGTCTGTGCAAGAGCAATAGACGGAATGCTTAGAGCTGCGCAAAGGCTAGCGGCGCCTACGATAAGGGCGCGACGATTGATTAGATTTGCCACTTCATCTTCCTTTAAGTAACTGCACCTTTCCCCTCGCAGTGGACGCGATTGGACCGATGTTTTCTGATTATTGGAAAAACTGAGGCACATTCTATAGAGAGATACTTAAGAAAAACAAAGAAATGCAGAGAAGTTCACAGATTGCATTTTTCATCACGAAATCTAGGTAGTTTGCATTAGATAAAAAGCGTAAGAAAATACGAACCTCGTTTATTGAGTTCCCTTAAAAGGGGTTCTTTAACCGAAGAGGAGTTTTCCCGCAGTAAGGGAAACGCTAGAAAAACTCCCTAGCGAGATTGGGCTAATTTAAAATGAAGCCCTCTCTCCTTTATGGTGTAAGAACTGAGATGGTTTTTTCTTCTGCAAGTTTTCTCTTTTTCTTTCTTCCGCTTTATCTGGCTTTAGATCGAATTTTGAAAGGAAAGGGGCGCAACTATTGGCTCATTTTGATGAGTCTTGTTTTTTATATTTGGGGCGAAACCACAGGTGTTTTGCTTCTCTTGGCGTTATGTATTGTGAACTTTGGTCTCGGAAAGCTTCTTTCTGAGGAGTGCCAAAACGCCTTGAAAACAAACAAATTAATGGCGCTGGGGGGGGCAACGCCATCGCGCAAATGTGTTCTTATCGCTGGCATTTCGCTTAACCTAGTTGTCCTTTTTTATTTCAAGTATCTCGCTTGGATTCTCGCAGAACTTTCCGCTCTTCCTTTCTTTCCAGAAATTCATATTCGTGCTCACGCACTGCCTCTTGGAATTAGCTTTTTTACCTTCCACGCTATTAGCTATCTTGTAGACATTTATACGCACAAAGTTAAGCGTCATACCGCAACAGATTTTGCAACCTATTTTTTGATGTTCCCGCACCTTGTCGCAGGCCCCATCGTTCGCTTTGAAGACGTGCGAGAGAGCATCCAGCATCGAGAACGCAACACTGATCTTTTTGTGTGGGGCGTTTTTCGTTTCATTCTTGGCATCAACAAAAAGGTTCTTATCGCTAATTTTGTTGCTCCAATTGCTGATGTCACGTTTAACCCACTTATAACACCGAACTTTGTTGATGCTTGGCTTGGTGTCCTTGCCTATACCGTCCAAATTTATTTTGATTTCTCGGGTTACTCGGATATGGCTATCGGCTTAGCGGCAATGGCAGGCATTCGATTAAAAGAGAACTTTAATGCGCCTTATAAGAGCGCATCCATTAAGGAGTTCTGGCGACGCTGGCATATTTCGCTTTCGTCCTGGTTACGCGATTATCTGTATTTCCCATTAGGGGGAAGTCGGACACCGAAGGTATGGATGACGTATCGCAATCTTCTGATTGTCTTTTTGTTGTGCGGTCTTTGGCACGGGGCGCAGTTCACATTTGTAGTTTGGGGCCTCTTTCATGGAGCGCTGCTTATTCTCGAGAGAAGGCGTTTTGGCCAATGGCTAAGTAACCTTCCTGTTTTATTGCAGAAAACATACTGCTTATTGGCCGTTATGGTTGGATGGGTGTTCTTTCGCGCTGTAGATATTCCTGCGGCGATTCATTATTTGGGAGCACTCTGTAATCCATTCACGATGTGTGCTCCAGAGTTTATAAGCCCAGTGAGTGCGCTCGCCCTGATTGTTGGAATGGGTGTTGCCCTCTTTTCTCGGTCTGCTGCAACTGATTTCCAAGATTGGGACTCAACGCCAAAACTCGTGTCGTTCGGAAATCTCGCGCTCTTTGTCGTGTCCCTAGCTGTGCTTTATACGAACACCCGCAATCCCTTTATCTACTTTAATTTCTAGGCCGACCATGATGAATCTGAAAAGAACATTTCTTCTCGTATTCCTTGGGTTGATAACGATTCCCTTCTTTGTTCGTGTTGCGGTGCGCGGAACAACACCCAAAACAGTTTTCACTTCAGAAAACCGCACGATTACGCAATTTCAGTGGCCAGCCAAGACGCTTAGTCGAGGGAAATTGCGAACCTGGTTTCAAAATAACGATAGATGGATTACAGATCGCCTCGTAAGACGGGAATTCGTTATCGCACAAGTCAATCGAGTTCTGGCTAATCCCGCTCTTTTTTCCTCGACGGATTTTTCTCGCGGGCTTTTTGGAAAAGAACGTTTCCTCTTTCTTGGCAATTCGTATGCACAAGTCATCGATAGGCACTTTCTTAAGAGTTTCGAGATAAGTAAGGAAAACGAACAGAAGCTACTTGAGCATCACAAAAAACTTCAGAGCGTAGCTAAAGAAGTCGGTGCCTCGTATGTGATTTTTGCCGCTCCCGATAAGCATGGAATCTTCTGCGAGAAGTTTCCGAATTGGATGACACGTCACGGAGCTTGTGGTCGCGTAAGCGAGCAAACGGAAAGATTAAAGGCGATTTTTGAAAAGAACGGATTCTTATTTAGTTATCCATTTGATGCGTTGCGTGCTCGAAACAATGAGCTTATTTACTACAAGGCAGACACGCATTGGAAACGAACAGGCGCAGAAATCGGTTTTCTCACGCTATTTAAAGAATTAACGCAAAAGGGACTTCTTTTTAATGGAGAGGCTTTTAAACAGACTGCGCCCGATGTTTATAGTTTTGAAAAGACCCCTATCGGAAAAAGTGGCGATCTTCGCCATATTATTGGCGTTCCCAATAGCTACGAAAACGACGACTACAACATTGTTCTCAAGAGCAAAGTGCCACTTATGTTTTCAGAAAATGGCGCAGAGGCTCAAGAGACAATTGCCGAGAAAATTGCGATTCGGATTCCTACCAAAAATTGGAAAGGAGCTGCGCACAATGACCAAGCCCCGAATAAAGCACGAGTCCTTCTTATGGGCGATTCCTTTACGAGTGCGATGGGGGCCTTCTTTTACATGCATTTTTCGGATTCGCATTTTTATTCGGTCAACGGTCGCTCCAACGAAGTGCTTCAAGATGTGATTCGTGAGGTAAAACCAGACCTTGTTGTTTACGAGTCGGTGGAAAGAAGTTTGCGCTAGAGTGAAACGATAGGAAACATTTCTTTTCACCTTCGCTTCATTCACGAGAGTGGTGCCTCGCTAGAATTTCAAGCAGTTCAAAAATAGAGCGTCTAGGGAGATAAAACCTATGGAATGCAAATCTATTGCTTCAAGCGTTGTTTTAGCTATCGGCATCGCCGGCGGCGCAGCGCTTCTTGGAAATCAACTTTCAACGGGCATGGAAAACTTCGTTAACCGTGACCGTGTTGTAACCGTTAAAGGCTTAGCAGAAAAAGTCGTGCAAGCCGACCGTGTTACGTGGCCTATCGGCTTTCGTGAATTAGGCAATGACCTTCAGACGGTTTACAAGACAACAAAGAATCGCCAAGATCAGGTTGTGGCCTTCTTAAAAAACGCCGGCCTTGATGCTTCAGAAATCACAGTTGCCGCTCCAACGGTAACGGACGCTCAAGCCGATAACTACAGCAACAAGAATATGGCCTTCCGTTACAACATGGTCCAAACGGTCACTGTGTCAACCGATAAGGTCGCTCTTGTCCTCGATTTGATGAAGCGCCAAAGTGAACTCTTAAAAGCGGGCGTCACATTAGCCAATGACTACAGCTGGCAAACCACATTCGAGTTCACGGGATTAAACGCTGTGAAGCCGACGATGATTGAAGAGGCGACAAAGAACGCTCGAGCCGCGGCAGAAAAGTTTGCCGAAGACTCGGGAAGCAAACTCGGGAAGATTCGTCGTGCTAACCAGGGGCAATTTACGATTTCCAATCGCGATAACTTCACGCCGAATGTGAAAAACATCCGTGTTGTGACAACCGTCGAGTACTTCTTAAAGGACTAGGGAAAATCCTAGAAAATCTTCTTTTGTATCAAATGTAAAAGCCGTCGATTTTTGGCGGTTTTTGCATTTTTGGCTCTTGAAAATCGCAGGATAAATCCCCATATAGAGCTCAAACGGGGAAAGAACCGCTTATAGGTTAGACCCCGAAGGAGATTCTTATGAGACAAGATCAATTAACAACAAAATTCCAAGAGGCTATTGGCGAAGCGCAATCGATGGCCTTGAGAAACGATAACCAGTTTATTGAGCCTGTTCATATCCTCGCCGCCATCATGGATGACGAGGAAGGGGTTGCGAATAGTCTTTTTGAGCGAGTGGGTGCTAACGCCAAAGAGATTCGTCGTGCAGTCGCCGACGAGATTTCTCGTCTTCCGAAAGTCACGGGCACTGGTGGCGACGTTCAAGTAAGCCGCGACACAGTTCGAGCCTTTAACTTAGCGGAAAAAGAAGCGCAAAAGCGCCAGGATTCGTTTATTTCTTCTGAGCTCTTTTTGCTCGCTTTAACCGATTCCTCGTTTGAAGTTTCAAAGCTTCTTTCACGCTTTGGCGTTACGCAATCGGCGCTTTCTGCTGCTATTGACGCGGTCCGTGGTGGCGAAAAGGTTCAGGATGCAGAAGGCGAGTCAGGGCGCGACGCAATCAAGCGCTACACGATCGACCTCACAGAACGCGCTCGCTTAGGAAAGATTGACCCTGTGATCGGTCGTGACGATGAGATTCGTCGCACGATGCAGATTTTGCAGCGTCGTACAAAGAATAACCCGGTTCTAATTGGCGAGCCTGGTGTTGGTAAAACAGCTGTTGTCGAAGGCTTAGCGCAACGTATCGTCAACGGCGAAGTCCCTGACGGTTTAAAGCACAAGGTTGTGCTCTCTTTGGATATGGCAGGCCTCATTGCAGGTGCTAAGTACCGTGGCGAATTTGAAGAGCGTCTAAAGAAGCTATTAAAAGAAGTCACCGCCTCTGAAGGGAAGATCATTCTCTTTATCGATGAGTTGCACACCGTTGTGGGCGCTGGTAAGACTGAAGGCTCGATGGATGCGGGCAATATGCTTAAACCCGCTCTCGCTCGCGGTGAGCTTCATGTCATCGGTGCAACAACACTCGATGAATATCGCAAGTACGTAGAAAAAGACGCGGCTTTGGAGCGTCGTTTCCAAAAGGTTCTTGTCGATGAACCGAGCCTAGAGGATACGATTGCTATTTTGCGTGGCCTGCAGGAAAAGTATGAAGCCCATCACGGCGTTGAAATTACGGACCCGGCGATTGTGGCCGCAGCTGAACTTTCTCAGCGCTACATCACAGATCGCTTCTTACCAGATAAGGCCATTGACCTTATTGATGAAGCGGCAAGCCGCGTGAAAATGGAAATTGATTCGAAGCCCGAGGCTCTCGATAAACTCGATCGTCGCTTAATTCAATTAAAGATTGAACGCGAAGCGATGAAAAAGGAAACCGATGAGGCAAGTCGCAAACGCTTAGCGGCAATCGAAGACGAAATCACGAAACTTTCGCGCGAGTATTCAGACTTAGAAGAAGTCTGGAAAGCCGAGAAAGCCGAGGCTCTTGGTTCGAAAGCCGTGCGCGATGAAATCGATCACACACGTATCGAAATGGAAGCCTGCCGTCGTGAAGGTCGCTTTGAACGGTTAGCCGAATTGCAGTACGGCGTTTTGCCAAAACTTGAAGAAAAGCTTCGTAAGGCTGAAAGTGGCGAGAAAACCGCGCAGACGCATCCGAAACTTTTGCACACAAGCGTTGGTGCTGAAGAAATCGCTGAAGTGGTAAGCCGTGCAACAGGCATTCCAGTTTCAAAGATGATGCAAGGCGAGAAAGCCAAACTACTTGGTATGGCAGATGCCTTAAAGCGCCGTGTGATCGGTCAAGATGAAGCTGTTCGTGCGGTAAGCCAGACTGTGCTTCGTAGCCGTGCGGGGTTGTCCGATCCTAACCGCCCCTATGGTTCCTTCCTCTTTTTGGGACCCACAGGTGTTGGTAAGACAGAATTGACGAAGGCTCTTTGTGAATTCCTCTTTGATTCGGAATCGGCTCTGATTCGTATCGATATGAGTGAATTTATGGAAAAGCACTCGGTTGCGCGTTTAATCGGTGCTCCTCCGGGATATGTTGGTTACGAAGAGGGTGGTTACTTAACTGAAGCCGTTCGTCGTAAGCCCTATAGCGTCAT
This sequence comes from bacterium, assembly GCA_963656505.1. Lineage (GTDB taxonomy): Bacteria > Pseudomonadota > Gammaproteobacteria > Burkholderiales > Burkholderiaceae_F > Duodenibacillus. The sequence goes on along the minus strand of CAVKJM010000001.1, from coordinate 30,802 downwards.
CTTGCTCGATGAAGTTGAAAAGGCGCATCCCGATGTCTTTAATGTCCTCTTGCAGGTCTTAGACGACGGTCGTATGACAGATGGCCAAGGTCGCACGGTGGACTTTAAGAACACGGTAATCATCATGACGAGTAACTTAGGTAGCGATGAGATTCAGCGCCTGGCGAATGCTCCGCACGAAGAAGTTCGCGCGGCGGCGATGCAGGAAGTGAAAGCACATTTCCGTCCTGAGTTTGTCAACCGTATCGATGAGATTGTGGTCTTTAATAATCTTGGTAAAGCTGAGATTCGTAAGATTGCTTCGCTTCAGGTCGATTTGCTTGCTAAGCGCTTAGCCGCTCAAGGCATTGCCTTGAAGTTAAGCGATGCGGCTTTGGATTATGTTGCGGCTGCTGGATTTGATCCCGTGTACGGCGCTCGCCCCTTAAAGAGAGCGGTGCAAGAAAAACTTGAGAACCCGTTAGCCGAGTTCATCCTTCAAGGTAAATACGCGCCTGGTGATACGGTGCGAGTTGAACTCAAAGACGGTGCCTTAAGCTTTATCGATAAGGCAAAAGCTTCATAAAAAGAGTTTCTCTCAAAGTAAAACCCCGAGTCTTTGTGGCCCGGGGTTTTTAGTCTTAGTAATCTTCTAATTGACCGACAGGGATGTTGTCTTTCCCTGGAATAAAAAAGAAGTCAAAGCCGTTACCTTCAATGATGTAGGGCGCGGCAACTTTCCCAGGGGCAACTTCGGTTGCCTTGTGATAGACAAATGTTAGAGGCGGAAGTGACTTCGTGAGCGCCTTAAAGGCGGGCTCAAGAAGTGCATCAAAGTCATTTGTCTTTTGCCAAGCCTTTCCATCCCACTTAAAAGCAGGCATTCCCGTTAGCGCTTTATTTTGCGCGTAGGGGTCACTTCCATAACGGAAACCAAATCGTTCATCACGATCTAAGAAATCCGCGACAAATTCTGAAGGACGCGACTTTTCTTTTTTCACCTTAAGCCCACCGATGACAAAGGGAATCAGAGAGGGCTTAGCATCAACCTCACTTTTTGAGATAAAGACGATGCCGCAAGTGCCGATTCGCTCTTTGCCGTTAGCATCCATCACGTATTTGCAGCCAAGTGCTTCGTTTTCTAAGAAGACGGCCATTGAAGTAAAAAGCGTATCGCCTTTGACTTCTGTTCTAACTAAATCCAAATAAAACTTATTTTCGGGATTCCCTTTTCTTAATTGGTTAAAGAAGGCGCGAGCCAAAATGGAGATAACTTTCTTTTGCGCTTGAACGTTTCTCTGAGCTTCCCCATCGTCGTAAAAACCAAAGAACTGATTTTCTTCCGTTGACTTCGTAAAGGACTTTTGCATCGCATCGACGAGACCTGCCATCGTAAAGACGCCTTCAGTAGCATTTGTAGAAGGCGTTGCTTTCTTATTTAATGAAGCGGTTACGACTTGAGCCGTTGCAAAGGTGTGGCTATTGGCTCCAGAAAGGAATTCTTTGGGAGCAGCATTGTCATCTGGTACTGGTCCAAAGCCAAAGAAGTTAAGAACGTTCCACGCACGAGAATGCGTGATGTCGTAGTCCATGCCGTATTGGCGAGTTGTTTGAGAGATACAGGCGCAAAGGGAGGCGGCAACAAGACTAAGACACGCAATTTGAATTCGACGAGACACGGAGGGTTCCTTAAAAAAAGTAAAAAATAAGAAGGTGTCTTTGCAACTTAAAAAAACACCTTCTTTTGTTTGTTTATGCGCGACGGGCAAGTTCGGTCGCTTTACCGATGTAACTTGCTGGTGTCATCGCAAGAAGCCTTGCTTTGGCATCTTCTGGGATTTCAAGCGTCTTAATAAATTCACGCATTACATCCGATGACATATGACCTTTGCCACGGGTTAAAGCCTTAAGTTTCTCGTAGGGCTTTTCCACCGCATAGCGACGCATCACGGTTTGAATGGCTTCGGCTAAAACTTCCCAAGAATTGTCTAAGTCGGTTGCGACTTTTTCTTCGTTAAGTTCGAGTTTCCCGAGACCCTTTTCAAGGGAAGTGTATGCGGTAAAGACGTATCCGAAGGCAACGCCTAAGTTACGTTGAACGGTTGAATCGCTCAAGTCGCGCTGCCAACGAGAAATCGGAAGCTTCTCAGAGAAGTGACGGAAAAGAGCGGTTGCAATACCTAAGTTTCCTTCAGCATTCTCAAAATCAATCGGGTTGACCTTGTGAGGCATCGTGGAACTTCCTACTTCGCCAGCACGAAGCTTTTGCTTAAAGTAACCCAACGAGATGTAGGCCCAAATATCACGCGCCAAATCGATAAGAATCGTGTTTGATAGAGAAATGGCATCAAAGAGTTCTGCCATATAGTCGTGCGATTCAATCTGCGTTGTGTGTGTATTAAAGTGGGCGCCAAGACGATTTTCCACGACGCTCTTAGCGAAGGCTTCCCAATCAAATTCAGGATAGGCAACCATGTGAGCATTAAAGTTACCGACTGCGCCATTCATCTTCGCGAGAATCTTAACGGCTTCGATGGCCTTTTTTGCGCGCTCTAAGCGCACCGTGAAGACGGAGAATTCTTTACCAACGGTTGTTGGGGATGCTGTCTGTCCGTGTGTGCGAGAAAGCATCGGAACATCGGCCCAACGGTGCGCATCATCTCGAAGTTTGGCGATGATACTATCGAGCCTATCGATAAGAGCCTTACGACCCTCAAGCAGCATTAAGGCATAACTTGTGTTATTGATGTCTTCACTGGTGCAAGCAAAGTGAACAAATTCACTTTCGCTTGTAAGGGTAGCGTCGTGCGCGACCTGCGCCTTAATCCAATACTCCACAGCCTTCACATCGTGGTTTGTGGTTGCTTCGATCTCTTTAATCTCAGCGCAATTTTTTGTCGTGAAATTTTTATAAAGATTACGCAAGAATTCGGCGTGCTCACCGCTAATGGGCAGGATGCCTTCTAAACCAGTTTCCGAAAGAGCGAGAAGCCATTCGACTTCGACTTTTACGCGGGCACGCATAAAGGCGTATTCAGAGAAGATTTCCCGCAATTGATTGCATTTATTAGCGTAGCGGCCATCCAATGGGCTAATGGCTGTCAGTGTGGAAAGTTCAGACATAGGTCTCTCTTGAGAAGAAAAAGGAAAGAAATAACTCAAAGGGATTTTATTTAAGTTTTAAAGCGCGCGCACTTAGGATTTGTTAGAAAAAGAAAGGGGCCTTACAAAGCCCCTCGCGCTATTACGGCATCTGAATCGGAGATCCCCCTTGAGTCGGAGGAACACCAAAGCCAGGAGTTCCTGGGGTCACAATCTTTGTGGCGGCTTCGCGGCGCATCTCTTGAATCTTTTCGATCGTCTTACGCACGCCTTCTTTGGCAGCTTCGCCGTATTTGGCAACGGCTTCTTCAACGTTGGCGGCGTCGATTTCAAAAGTAATGGGTAGCGGCCCCATTTGCGTCATAATTTGGACTTCGCCAGAGAAAATCGGTTTTCTCGCAGGATCGGCTGCGCCGCTGGGTAACACGGGCGTCAAAATGCGGATTGTTCCCATCTTACGGTCAGTGAGAATTTCCTCAGAATATAGATTGGCCGCGTCCATTTCGGCGTTAATTGAGTCGAGCTCAGACATTATTTCTCCAAGTTAAATAACTTAGCGGCCCAATGGGCCGCCAAAAAGCTTAAGAAAGGATTAACGATAAACAATCACGGGTTTCTTCGAATAGGCGAGAACGCGCTGTGTTTCGCTACCCAAAATCAATGCGGCAAGGCCTTTTCTGCCGTGGCTAGCCATAAAGATGCAGTCGCAGCCCTTTTGTTCGGCTGTCGAAATAATGGCTTCTGCCGGAGAAAAGTTCTTTGTCGCAATCGTCTCAACAGGAACGTCGTATTCTTCAACAATTCCACGGGCTTCCATAAGCCGGTCTTGAGCGAGAGCGAGCATACGTTCGTCGTAGTCGTCGATGGATTCCGGGCGATATTCATTGACAGCCGCATAGTTGTACGGCTCGATGACGGTAAGAAGCGTGATTTTGGCCTCAAGAGTTTTGGCAAAAGAAGCCGCGCCTTTAACAGCTGCTAGCGAAAGGTTCGAACCATCGGTCGGTACCAGGAAACTTTTATACATGACGGTCTCCGAAGTTATTTTTACAAGTCCTATTTTAGGGCAAGTTTTGACTCTCGGAAAATGATTTTTCATCAAAAAAGACTTAAGGCAGGTTTTGCCCTGCCTTAAGAAGTGAAAGAGAAATGAAAGTTTTCACTTAATTTTGAGTCTTCTCAGGGCTTTCGGTCTCTAAATCCTCTTCTTTTTCACTTCTTTTGGATTTCGCAAACCACGTAAAGAAGACAGGCACGAAAATTGTCGCAATAAAGGTTGCCGCAATCATGCCTCCACAAACGCCTGTACCCATCGAGCGACGTGCCATGGCGCCTGCTCCCGTGCTAAAGACTAGAGGCAAAACGCCTAAAACGAAGGCGAGCGACGTCATCAAAATGGGACGAAGTCGCAGTGAGGCACCTGCTAAAGCAGCCTCTCTCGCGCTCATTCCTTCATGCATCTTGGCACTTGCAAACTCCACAATCAAAATCGCGTTTTTCGCAGATAGCCCAATTAAGACAAGTAACCCAATTTGGAAATAAATGTCATTGGGGGTCGAGCGCATTTGAAGAGCCACAACCGCTCCCAAAACGGCAAAAGGCACCGACATAATCACAGCAATTGGCAAGGACCAGCGCTCATATAACGCAGCTAAAAGTAAGAACACAATCACCACACCAAAACCAAAGGCAATCTTTGAAGAACTTCCGATGCGTTTTTCGTGCCAGGCTTGACCCGTCCAAGAGATGCCATAGCCTTCAGGTAAAAGTTCTTCTGCCATTTGTTCAACGAGGGCAACAGCCTCGCCAGAACTTACGCCTTCAACCGCAGACCCCGAAAACATTGCAGAAAGGTAGCCATTGTTTCTCATAAGGCTTTCTGCGCCCGAGATGCGTTTTGTGGTGATAAGAGAACCCAAGGGGATCATATTGCCGTCAGAACTTCTTACCCAGCAGCGCGATAAGTCATCAGGACTCATGCGGTATTGGGGTTCGGCTTGCATAATCACGCGACGAATCTTGCCATTGCGTGTGAAGTCGTTAATGTAAGTGCCTGAGAAAAAGCTCTGTAACGTAGAGAAGATCGATTCAGTCGTTACTTTTAAGCGCATCGCTTTTTCTTCATCAACGGTTACTTCGATTACAGGAGCGCTCGCGCGCATCATGTGACGCACGCCCGTCAATTCGCTTCGAGCAGAAAGCGCAGCAATAAAGTCGTCTGCGACGGCGTGTAGCAAAACCGGGTCGTCGTTACCTCGCGCTTGAATGTAGCCATTAAAGCCACTAGAGCGTCCAAGGCCTCGAATGGGGTTGGGTTGAGAAGCAACGGCAAGAGCCTCTGTAGAGGTGTCGCCTAATTTTTGCAATTCGCGACGCAATTCAAAGGCGGTCTTTTCGCGTTTATCCCAATCCTTAAGTTTCAAAATAAAGGTAGCGGCCGAGGCACGGATGTCATTGCTTTGTTGGTCGTTACCGACCATGGCGAGAATGCTTTCTACGCCATCGAGTTTTTCTTCGATTAAGTGGCGCATCTTGTCGACTTCTTTTTCAGTGCGATTAAAAGATGCGCTCGATGGAAGGTTAAAGGACATACGAAGGATGCCCTGGTCTTCCACAGGAACAAACGTTGTCGGTGTCGAAATCATTAAGAAATAGACTGCTGCACACACGGCAACAAAGACACCTAACGCACACTTGGTGTGATCTAAGAAAAATTCCACAGCACGTAAGTAAAGGGTTCCTGTCTTTTTAAGCAGGCGATTGACAGCGTCAAAGGTGCGATTCTTGGCAGGGGGCTTCCCTGTGAGCAAAATCGCACAAAGCGCTGGCGTAAGCGTTAACGCGACAAAGCCCGATAGGCAGACAGCAACGGCCACGGTAACGGAGAATTGGCGATAGAGCTCTCCTGCCATGCCTCCTAAGAAGGCAACAGGAATGAAAACGGAACTTAATACGAGAACGATGGCAACAAGGGCTCCTGCGACTTCATGCATTGCGGTCTTTGCCGCCTCTCGTGGCTTCAAGCCGTTGGAAATTAAGCGAGAGACGTTTTCCAAGACGACAATCGCATCGTCAACGACAATACCGATCACAAGCGTCATCGCAAAAAGCGTGAGCGTATTCAGTGAAAAGTTAAAGACCCAAAGACCTGCCATCGTACCGATTAGAGAAACAGGCACTGAGAGCATTGGAATGAGCGTGGCGCGCCAATTCTGTAGGAATAAGAAGATGACGATTAAAACAAGGAGTCCCGCTTCCAAAAGTGTTTTTAACACTTCGTGCAAAGAGGCATTAACGAAAACGGTCGTATCGTCGGTAATCGTGTGCGTGATGCGATTTTTTGGATAGAAGTGAGAAAGTCGCTCTAGCTCTTCTTTAACAACCTTAGCGGCAGCAACAGCATTAGCCCCTGTTTGTAGGAATACGGCAAGCGTAATCGAAGGTTGGCCATTAAAAAGATTGGACATCTCATAGCTTCGATTACCTAATTCAATACTTGCTATATCACGCAATCGAACGAGGCGGTTTTCGCTATCGGCTTTAATGATGATGGCGCCAAACTCCTCTGGCGTGAGAAGCTGTCCTTTGGCGCGCGTCGTATAAAAAAGCTGTTGGTCTTCTGTGGTTGGGGCAACACCAATACGACCTGCGCCGCGTTCGTAGTTTTTATCGTTAACGGCGGAGTCAACATCGTCTGGCGTAATACCAAATTTGGCCATACGCTGTGGATCAAGCCAAATACGCATCGCACCTTGTGTGTTGCCAAAAACGTCCACGTCGCCCACGCCAGGAAGGCGCCGTAACTGATCGACAACGTTAAGGAGGGCGTAGTCTGCCATATCGACGCGGCTCATCGACTTATCGGGCGACGTGTAGGCGACCATCAAAAGCGTTTCTTCATCTCGCTTACGCACACTGATGCCGTCTTGTTGAATCTTTTTCGGTAAGCGTTTTTCGACTGTTCTAACGCGGTTATTAATTTCAAGAACGGCATCGTTGGGGTCTGTTCCCACATCAAAGATGCAGGAGATACGAACGTTACCGTTGGAACGAATACTCGTGTTGTAGTAAAGAAGGCCTTGGATCCCTGAGAGTTGATCTTCGATGGGAGCGGCAACCGTTCTTGCCAGAACCGTGGCATTGGCGCCGTCCCAGGATGTAGAAACGGTGATGGCAGGAGGCGCGATATTGGGGTACTGCGAAATCGGCAAAACTCGGAAAGCGATAAGACCGGCGAGAACAATCAGAATCGATAGAACTGAAGCGAAGATGGGTCGTCGAATGCAAAATTGACTGAGCATAATCGGTATCGCTTCCTAGGGTTTAACTTCAGAGTTGTCTTTAACGGTAATGGCTGTTCCATCACGCAAACGCTGCAGTTGATCGAGGATCACTTCATCACCATCGTTGAGCCCCGTAAACACAATCCAATCGGTTTCGTGCCAAGAGCCAACAGTAATCGGTCGTGCGTGAGCTTTACCATCGCTTGCGACAAAGACTTGGTAACTTCCGTCAGGCAACTGCTGAACTGAGCGCTGCGGTACACGATAAACATTCGGTAGCGTATCAAGTGCAAGCTGCACGCTAACGAGTTGCCCAGGAACTAGACCTGAATTCGGAGCGATTGTGGCCCTTAAGGCGCGCGTTGCAGTAGAAACATCGATTTGCTGGGAGACGTAATCGAGTTTGGCGTCAATCTTTTTGCCTGAATTATCAAAAAGACGCACAGCGTTATTTAGACTTACTGTGTTGTTGGCAAGATCTTTTTCAGAAAGCTGAAACTTCACACGCAAATTCTCGGGCTGCGTTAACTTCGCTAGTAGGGTGGAACTTGCGTTAACAAGAGCCCCTAAATTGACTTCAGCGCGGCTTGCCACACCATCGGCAGGGGCTTTTACGCGTGTGCGATCGACATCGACTTGTGCATCGGAAACATTCGCGAGCGCTTTCTCAAGTTGCGCTTGAGCGACTCTTTTGGCATTTAATGCGTCATCGCGCTGCTTTTTACTTGCGGCATTAGCTTTAAAAAGCTTCTCATAGCGAGCGGCATCAAGCGTGGCGTTTTCGAGTGTGGCGCGCGCTTCTTTTGCTGCGGCTTTAGCTGATTGCAACGTTGCGACGTAAGGGGCATCATCAAGAATAAAAAGTGTATCGCCAGCTTTAACGCGTTCGCCTTCTTTGTAAGTGATGGCTTGAAGAGTCCCTGAGACTTGGGCGCGGATTTCACTTTCTTGGGCGCCTTCGGTCTGTCCGAGTGTTCGAACCCAAAGCGTTTCTGTGCTCGGGCTTGTGCGAACGGTTGTTACGGCGATAGCTGGTTTTGCCTGAGATTTTGATGAATTGGAATCGCCACACCCCGTAAATAGGACTGTTGCAGACAAAATCACGAGAGTCGCACGCAAGCAAGAGCGAGATAAGCGCATAGGGTGTATCCAATCAGAATCAAACAATAGAAGTCTCCTGCGAAAAATTACTCTGACAGAGCGATTCACGCCGATGACTTCTGAGAAATGTCCGTTAAAGAATGTAACGAATTGTATCTTCTTCGGGCAATCTCTTTGTTTTTTCTTAGGGATTGTACCGATGCAATCCCTAATTTAGAGAGGCTCTGTTGCTTTCCTAAGCCACTCGCACGCCTCACGATCTAAAAGCGGAGAAAGCCTCTCGAAAACATAGGCGTGATAGTCATTGATCCATTGGCGTTCAAACGCTGTGAGCTTCTCGATAACGATAAGCGAGCGATCAAAGGGGCAAAGGCTTAATGGCTCAAAGGTTAAGAAATCCGTTTCGTTAAAGTGGCAGGGGGTCACGAGGTTTTCAATGCGCACACCCCAAAGACCTGCGCGATAGACGCCAGGTTCATCGGAAAGGACGACGCCTTCAACGAGTTTTGTTCCCTCAACCGCCGGAGTTCTTGGCGAAGAAGAAAGGGGCGCTTCATGCACCGATAGGAAAAATCCCACACCGTGACCTGTGGAGTGTCCGAAATCAAGACCACTTTCCCAAAGGGGGGCTCTTGCAAAACTATCAAGGCGCCCAGCGTGGAGACCATTTGGAAAGCGCGCTGAAGAAAATGCAATATGGCCACGTAAAACAGCCGTGTAGTCGTTACGCATTGCCTCGGGAGTAGCGCCTAACGCAATCGTTCGCGTGATATCTGTTGTGCCACCGAAATACTGTCCGCCAGAATCGAGTAAAAGCATGGTTCCGAGTTTTAATTCGGAAAATTCTTCTTTTGTCGGTGCGTAGTGGCAAAGCGCGGCATTGGCTCCGCACGCTGCAATCGTTTCAAAACTTAAATCAACGCAGGTGGGTTCTTCTAGGCGCAAGGCGCGAAGCTTTTCAGCGACGTCGTATTCGGTAAGAGGATAATTTTCCGAAAACTTCTTTTCAATCCACATAAAAAGCTTTACGAGAGCTACGCCCTCAAAACGCATCGCTTCTCGAATCGAGGCGATTTCTTCGGGTGTTTTCCGAGTCTTGAGTGTGGCAACAGGATTTGTGTCTTTTAGTAGATTTAATCGAGAAAGCGCTTTGCTATATAGGTGTGCGTTAACTTCCTTCGGGTCGATTAAAAGCTTTAATTCGTTTGAAAAACTGAGGAGCGATGCATCAAGGGCCTCGTATTCTTCGCATTCAATCCCATCGGCTTTAAGCGCAAAACGCGTGGCAGACCCCATTTTTTGAGAATCAATAAAAAGAGTAGCCGAGGTGTGCGTGACAAGCATGAAGGCTAAGAAAACGGGCGTATACAAAACATCTGCACCGCGTAAATTCGTAAGCCACGCAATATCATCGAGCTTTGTTAAAAGAATGGCATCGGCGCCTGCGCAATCGAGGGCCTCATACACGGCCTTAAGTTTTTCCTTTCGAGATTTTTGGCAATGCGTAAAGGAAAGAACAGGCCTTTTAGAAATCGCAGGTCTCTCGCTCCACAGGTTGTAGACCGTGTCACTGACATCGGTAAGCGTCATCTTTTTTGTGGCAAGTTCTTTTTGAATCGCTTCAAAACGAGCCAATGGCGTAGATGCGCCATCGATACCAATCCTGGCGCCTTCAAGTAAGTTTTTCCTTAACCAAACCTCAGGACTTTCTACAGTCGGGGCTCCATCTTCTTTAAGAAGAAACCCCGTGTCGTTTAATTCTCTTTTGGCTTGTTCCCAGTAACGCGAATCGGTCCAAAGGAGTGCAACGTGTTCGGTGATTACAAGAGTTCCCGCCGATCCCGTAAAGGGGCAAAGCGCTTTACGCAATTGCCAGTGGCTTGAGGGGTATTCGCTTGCGTGCGGGTCGCCCGTAGGAACAACGAGGGCGTTTAGCCCCTTTTCGCGCATGTAGTTTCGCGTCGCAGTTAAAGGGACGAACATAGTTACTCCGAACTAAAAGATCTTTCGTAAGGTAATTTGCAAAGTCATGCCAACGACGCCGTTGACGTTTTCAGGGCGTCCGATCTCAACCGATTCCGTGCGCCAACCCGCATCACGCAACTCTTCGATGGTGGCTTGAGCATTAATCGGTTCGCAGGCAAGAATCTTTGACTTAAAAGGCGTATTCACAGAAAGTGGTTCTGTTGCACGACAAACAATTTTTGTTTGGTAAGTGGCTTCATCCAACGCGGGGACGTTACGCGCCTTGCGACTTGCTTCAAGGGGCGTTTGTCCATTGGCGTCGGGCTTATCCACCGAGGCGCAGCCTGCGAAGAAAAGAACCGAAGCACTCAATAAAAGAGAAAGGGATTTTCTTAAAAACATGCGTGGCATTCTACGTTCTTTCTAAAGGCTCGGTTTTTACGATGAGGCTAGAAATTATCTCGATAGATTCCGAAGGATTCGAGGATAGCGGCTGTTTCATAGGCAGCAAGACCCATAATGCCCGTGTAGCTACCTTCAATCTTTTCGATAAAAGGAGCGGCAAGCCCTTGGATTGCATAGCCTCCGGCTTTGTCGTAGGGTTCATCTGTTGCGCTATACCAGTCGATCTCTTTTTCTGTGAGTTTCTTAAACGTGACAAAGGAAACGCTTAAGGCTCGTGTGAATTCTTTTTCTTTTCGAGATAGAAGGGCCGCTGTTAAAACGATATGGGTTTTCCCAGAAAGCTTACGAAGAAACTCACATTCTTCTTTACGGTTAGCGGGTTTCCCAAGAATCTCTTTTCCAAAAAGATCTTTTCCAGGAATGACAACGGTGTCGGCTGCGAGAATAGGAAGCTTTTTGAGGTTTTCCGACGCAATGCGTTTTGCGGCACGTTCAATTTTTTCTTGGACAATGCGTGTAACGTAGTTAATTGGCGCTTCGCCCTCCTCGCGAACTTCGTCACCTGCGAAAGCAGTAGCGGGCGTGTTGTCAGATAAAACTTCAAATCGCGTGTAGCCCATATCTTTTAAGATTTGCACGCGTCGGGGGCTTTTACTAGCTAAATAAAATAGGCACATACAAACTAGGCTCTGTGATACGGGTGATTGTTAAGAAGCGACCAAGCCCGATAGATTTGCTCGGCAAGAAGGACGCGAGCGATCGCGTGCGGCAAAGTCATCGAAGAAAGCCGCATCGAAAAATTGGCTTTGGCTTTTAAGTTGGCATCAAGGCCATCAGGGCCCCCGATGATAAAAGTCACATTACGCGAATCGTTTTTCCAGGTGGAAATCTTTTTGGCAAATTCCACTGTCGTAAGGTCTTTGCCGCGCTCGTCAAGAACGACAACGAAGTCCCCAGCTGGAATCGATTTTGTGATGCGAGCGGCTTCAAGCGCCATTAACTTTTGTGGCGTCTGTCCTGCGCGAGGCTCGGTTTTCAATTCCCGAAGTTCGACAGTGAACGTTTTGGGAAATCGCGCCAAATAGTCTTTGACGGCCTCATTGACCCATGAGGCCTCGCGTTGACCGACTGCAATAATCGTAATGTGCATTAGGACTTCTTAGCCGCTTTCTTAGCCGCGGGCTTTTTGCTAGCAGGCTTTTTCGTAGCGGCCTTCTTAGCTGGGGTCTTTTTCACTGCTGTCTTTTTTGCCGCAACTTTCTTTGTTGTGGTCTTCTTTGCTGCTGGCTTTTTCTCTGCTGCCTTTTTGGTCGTCGCCTTTTTGGTTGTAGCCTTTTTCGTCGTGGCTTTCTTCGCTGTTGCCTTAACTTTTGTTGGCGCCTCTTCCTCAACTTGAGAGGTTGCTTTTGCAAACAAGGCATTCACATCAAGCGCATCGGGTCCCCAAAGCTCTTCAAGATCGTAGTACTTACGAATATTCGGTTGCATGCAGTGGCAAACAATCGATCCACAGTCAACGAGCACCCATTCACCAGTTTCTGTCCCTTCAACGCCAACGACTTTTCCTGAGGCTTCTTTCACAGCCTTTTCAACGGCATTGGCGAGAGCCCGTGTCTGGCGATTGCTAGTACCAGAAACGATGACAACATGATCGAAAGCCGAAGTTTTTTTTGTCGTATCGTAGACGCAAATATCTTGACCCTTGACATCATCGAGGGCATCAACAACAACTTTCAAAAGACTGTATTGCTTCATAGGATTTTTCAGTAAAGATTGTGTTTCAAAATAAAGTCGAGCACATCCGAATCAAGCCACTTGGCTAAGAGCGCATTTGTTTTGTCGCCTGATTGGAAGATACTTCGGATTTTAGAAGAACTCGCTTCAATGGGGGGCACAGTAAAAAAGCTTACAGCGCCCTTAGCGTGCGTTTTAAGGTCCGTGTTTTCGACGTAGTGGCCGTTTGCCCAAAGGGCGACCTCTTCAGGAGCGTGCGGGGCTTTACCGTTACGCGTGCCAATAGCGATGTTGGCAAAACTCAGGAACTCTTTCCAATGTTTCCATGTGGGAAGATTTTCCCATTGATCGGTTCCAAGAATGAGCGTAAGACTTACCTCTGGCCCATAGAGTTCCCGCAATTCTTTTAGCGTGTCAATGGTGTAGGTTTCGCCCTCGCGGGTTAATTCACGTGTGTCCAAAGTGAACTTCGGGTAGCTTCGCAGGGCTAACTCTAAAAGCGCTTTTCGTGAGGCAATCGTGCTTGTAAGATGCTTTTGCCAAGGGCGCCCTGCGGGGATAAAAAGGACGCGGTCAAAACCAAAAGCAGTTAAAGACGCTTTAGCTAAAACGATATGCCCTTTGTGAACCGGATCGAACGTTCCACCGAGTAGTCCGATAGCTTCAGAAAAGGGCATTATTGCGTCCTAGAAATGGCGATTATTTCTTCTCGCGAGCAATCGCACGATAGCCAATATCGCTTCGGTATTGAGCACCAGCAAAGTGCACGCCACGCGTCATCTCGTAGGCTTTTTCTTGCGCTTCGCTAAAACTTGCACCTAAACCCACGGCGCAAAGCACGCGGCCGCCTGAAGTCACAAGGTGCCCATTGGCATCCGTTTTTGTTCCAGCGTGAAAGAGCATGTGATCGGCATCGTTTTTGGGAAGCTTTTCGATTAAAACGCCTTTTTCTGGATGCTCAGGATATCCTTTAGCAGCAACGACAACACCTAAGGCAATGCGTGGATCCCACGTAAGAGAAGCCTCATTTAACTTACCTTGCGTGGCTAGATAGATTGCCTTGGCAAAATTGCCTTGAAGCCGACACATAATCGGTTGCGTCTCAGGGTCTCCGAAGCGGCAATTGAATTCAAGCGTCTTCACAGAGCCGTCTTTTCCAATCATGAGCCCGGCGTAAAGGAATCCTGTGTAGGTATTGCCTTCTTCTTTCATGCCGCGCACGGTTGGAAGGATGATTTCACGCATCACTTTGTCGTGAATGGCATCGGTTACCACGGGAGCTGGCGAATACGCTCCCATGCCGCCCGTATTCGGGCCCGCGTCTTTATCAAGAAGTCTCTTATGGTCTTGGCTTGAAGCCATCGCAAGAACATGCTCGCCATCGACCATGACGATAAAACTTGCTTCTTCACCCTCTAAGAATTCTTCGATTACGACACGAGCACCAGCGGAGCCAAACTTGTGATTGCCAAGCATGTCATCGATTGCGTCGTGCGCTTCCTTTTCTGTCATCGCAACAACGACGCCTTTTCCTGCAGCCAGTCCATCGGCTTTGATGACAATTGGCGCACCGTGACTTGCAATGTAATCGTGCGCCTCTTTGGCATTTTCAAAGGTGGCGTACTCGGCTGTTGGCACGTTGTGGCGCTTCATGAAGGCTTTCGCGAAGTCCTTGGAACTTTCTAATTGTGCCGCTGCCTTTGTCGGCCCAAAGATTGTGAGCCCTCTTTCGCGAAACGCATCGACAATGCCCTCAGAAAGGGGAGCTTCGGGACCAACGACCGTAAGGTCGATGCCTTCGGTTCTAGCAAAAGTGGCTAACTCCGTGTTGCCTGAGATGGCTACATTGGTTAAGTGATCAGTTAAGGCTGTTCCCGCATTGCCTGGGGCAACAAAGACCTTATCTACATTCGGGCACTGAGAAAGACGCCACGCAAGGGCGTGTTCGCGTCCGCCGCTACCAATTACTAGAACTTTCATCATGTGGCTCCCTTAGAGAGTCGTTATGGGGATTATTCCTCGTCGCTAAAAACTGCGCTCGTGTAAACGTTACTCACATCGTCGAGGTCTTCGAGTGCATCGATGAGTTTACGCATCTTCGAGGCATCGTCACCTGTGAGTTCGATTTCGTTTAAGGGCTTCATCGTAACGTCAGCGGAAACAGGCGTAAGACCTGCGGCTTCAAAACCCTTTTGCACGGCATCAAAAGCCTCGGGCGCGCACACGACTTCGATTGAGCCATCGTCGTTTGTGACAACGTCATCGGCACCGGCTTCAAGCGCGGTTTCCATCACTTTGTCTTCGCTTGTTCCTGGGGCAAAAAGAAATTCGCCGCAGTGCTTAAATTGGAAAGAAACAGAGCCTTCGGTTCCGAGGTTGCCGCCGTGCTTGGTAAGTTCATGGCGAACGTCAGCGACGGTACGGGTGCGATTGTCTGTTGTGCAATCGATAATTAAAGAGGCACCACCGACGCCATAGCCTTCGTAGCGGACTTCTTCGTAGCTCACCCCTTCAAGTTGCCCCGTTCCCTTCAAAATCGCATTCTGAATCGTGTCCTTTGGAACGTTACCTTCACGAGCCTTGGAAATAGCAAGACGAAGACGCGAGTTCATATCAGGGTCGCCGCCACCGCCGACGCGAGCTGCGACGATGATTTCACGGACAAGCTTTGTCCACAAATTGGAACGCTTGGCGTCCTGACGGCCTTTACGATGTTGAATATTGGCCCATTTTGAGTGACCGGACATAAAAAACCTTTCTTATATATAAGCGGATAAACAGAGAAAGCCGACGGCGTAAAAGTTAAGCAATCGGCAAAATAATTGGATGCGCAAGTTTATCATTGCGCCTGCTAGATTGCTTTTTTTATTCGAACGAAACTGATGATTCATCCCGAGTTTGACCCGATTGCGTTTTCAATTGGTCCCGTGAGCGTGCACTGGTACGGTTTGGCGTACTTGGTGGGTTTTGCGCTTTTTTGGTTTTTAGGCAGATTACGGGCAAAGGAAGTCTGGCGCGGCTTTGATGCCGAGGCTGTCGAAGACCTTCTTTTTTACGGGATGCTAGGCGTCATTCTCGGGGCGCGCTTAGGTTTTTGTCTTTTTTATCAGCCAGGTTGGTATTTATCTCACCCCTTAGATATTTTGAAAGTCTGGCAAGGCGGCATGAGCGCTCACGGGGGCATGATAGGAGCCGTGATTGCTATCGCTTATTTTGCCCGCACAACAAAGAGAACCTTTTTAGGCGTTGCCGACTTTGTGGTTCCCATGGCCCCATTAGGAATTTTCTTCGGAAGACTTGGCAATTTTGTCAATGGCGAACTCTGGGGGCGTGTGGCAAGTGATGCGGTTCCTTGGGCGATGGTTTTCCCGCAATCGGGAACTTTCCTAGCCCGTCACCCTTCGCAACTTTATGAGGCCTTAGGTGAGGGGCTTTTCCTCTTTCTTCTTCTTTGGATCTATTCGAGAAAGCCACGAGCCGCAGGACGCGTTGCGGGACTCTTTTGTGTGGGCTACGCCTTCGCGCGCTTTATCGTCGAATTCTTCCGAGAGCCCGATGCCTATTTAGGCTTTGGCCTTTTTGGCCTATCTCGTGGCCAATGGTTAACGGTTCCTGTTTTCTGTGTGGGACTTTTCTTATTCTGGCTTTCACGCAACAAGAAGGCATAAAAAAAGCGGAGCTCGCCAAAAAACGAAGCCCCGCTTATAAAGAGAATCTTTTTAGTAAAACTTCATGTCGCCACTAGCGGCGTTCGCGAGCGTCGCTGCAACAAGACCTGCGGTTTCAGTACGTAAGACACGGGGTCCGATGAGGACAGATTCCCATCCGAACTTGGTGGCCATAGCGATTTCGGTTGCAGAAAAGCCGCCTTCAGGACCGACGGCAAACGCCACTGACGAGATGCGTGTTAAGCGAGGAGCCACAGTGCTTGAAAGAGCCAACATATAGCGGCGATCGGCCTTCACGTTTTCCATGGCCTTTTCAAACTGCATAAATTCAAGCGTTGGAATGGAGTTTCTGCCACACTGCTCGCAAGCCGAATGCATGATATCCATCCAGCGCGTAAGTCTCTTATCGCGGCGATCTTCAGGTAATTTCGCTGTCGACCGAATCGAGGGGACAATCACAATACGTGTGACACCCAATTCCACGGCTTTTTCCACAACCCAGTCGAGTTTTTCAGCAGAAATAAGGCCCTGAACTAAGGTAATAGAAAGGGGAGACTCGGTTTTTGGACGTTCAAGCTCTTCGATGGTGATATAGGCATCGTCTCCTTCAAAGGAAATGGGGCCTGTGGCAATGTCGCCTAAACCATTGAAAACGCTAGCCTTTTCGCCTGCTGCCATACGCAGGACACGACCTGCATGGTGACGAACCGCAGGCGGTAAATACGTGCGAACACCGATTTCAAATGTGACATTGGGGATGTAAAAGCGCGGGATAGCCATTTTGCCGAACTCCGTACAATAAATGGGTAAAGAAATGCGTTTCCTTGAGTCTACGCTGTTTTTTCGCTGTTTTGACTTTCAAGCCTGTGAAAAACGCCTAAAAATCGCCTCAATTGACTTGATTGGGAACTGTTAGAATCAGCACGAAATTTTTCTTGGGGCTCTTTGCCTTGTCATCTTTTTTCATCGAGTTTACTTATGTCCGATAAAGTCTGTGTCTATTGCATGGCCAATGCCGTGCGCGCCCTCAGTATGGATGCTATTGAAAAAGCTAAGAGCGGACACCCAGGAATGCCAATGGGAATGGCAGACATTGCTATCGCCCTTTGGACAAAGCATTTGCGTCATAACCCAAAGGATCCGAAGTGGATTGGAAGAGATCGCTTTATTCTTTCCAATGGCCACGGCTCAATGTTGCAGTATGCGCTCTTACACCTGACGGGTTACGACCTCACAATCGACGATATCAAAGCGTTTCGTCAGTTTGGAAGCCGCACCCCAGGGCACCCCGAGTACGGCGTTGTGCCAGGAGTGGAAACCTCCACAGGTCCCTTAGGGCAAGGCATTGCTAACGCCGTGGGTATGGCGCTAGCTGAAAAGATGCTTGCCGCAGAATTCAATCGCGAAGGATTCCCCGTTATTGACAATAGAACCTATGTCTTTATGGGCGATGGGTGCATGATGGAGGGCTTAAGCCACGAAGCGTGCTCTTTAGCCGGTGTCTGGAAATTAAATAAGTTAATCGCCATTTATGACGACAACGGAATCTCTATCGATGGCGACGTGAAGGGTTGGCTCACTGACGATACCCGTGGTCGCTTTGAGGCTTACGGCTGGAAAGTGATTGGCCCCGTTGACGGGCACGACATTGATGCGATGGACAAAGCAATCGCCGAAGCCAAACTAAGCACCGATAAACCCGTTTTGATTATCGCCAAAACAACAATTGGTAAGGGAAGCCCGCACTTGGCAGGCACCGCGAAGTGCCACGGCGCAGCCTTAGGTGCTGAAGAAATTGCCGCCACTCGCGAAAACCTCGGTTGGAAGTACCCGCCTTTTGAAGTGCCGCAAGAAATTTACGACGCGATGGACGCAAGAGAAACTGGCGCGAAACTTCAATCCGATTACGATGCGATGTTTGCGCAATACGAGAAGGCCTATCCGAAAGAAGCCTCTGAATTAAAGCGTCGCCTCGCAGGAGATTTACCCGAAGTCTTCGATCAGACTGTCTTTGAGGCGCTTTGCGCGGCGCAAGAGGCGCATGAAAGCGTTGCTACACGTAAGGCAAGCCAGAAGGCCTTAAATGCAATTGCGCCCAATTTACCTGAGCTCTTCGGTGGTTCTGCAGACTTAACAGGTTCGAACTTAACCGCCTGGAAGGGCGTTCAGCCCCTCTCAGTCGAGAATCCCTTAGGTCGCCACGCAAGTTTTGGTGTGCGTGAATTTGCGATGGCCGCTATTGGTAACGGTATTGCGCTTTATGGGGGATTGATTCCTTTCTCGGGAACGTTCTTAACGTTCTCTGACTACGAACGTAACGCCGTGAGAATGGCTGCCTTAATGGGCATTCGTAATATCTTCGTTTTCACACACGACTCATTAGGCGTTGGTGAAGACGGACCCACACATCAACCCATTGAACACACATCGAGCTTACGACTGATCCCGAACCTTATCGTGTGGCGTCCGGCCGATACGATTGAAACAACGGTGGCGTGGGCCGAAGCCTTAAGCCGCAAAGATGGGCCAAGCGCTCTGATTCTTTCGCGCCAAACGATTGCCTTTACAGATCGCGATGAGGTCGATGCTGATACGATTGCTAAAGGCGGCTACGTTGTCTCTGAAGCCCCGTTAGGTGCGGGAAAAGCCGAAATTATTCTTGCTGCTAGTGGCTCAGAATTGCCGCTTGCGATGCAAGCCCGTGCGCTCCTTGCCGCACAAAACATTCAGGCTCGCGTGGTTTCGATGCCTTCGATGGAAGTTTTCGATAGCCAGGATCAAGCCTACCGCGACAGTGTTTTCTCAGAGGGTGTTCCCGTTTTAGCTATTGAAGCGGGTGTTACGCCTCTTTGGTATAAGTACCTTCGTGGCAATGGTGCCGTAATCGGCATTGATACCTACGGAAAATCAGCTCCCGCAGGAGAACTTTGGAAACATTTCGGGTTTACAGTGGATAATGTCGTTGAAAAGGCATTAGGATTACTCGCAAAGAAGTAAAAATTTGGATAGTCCCCTGTGTAAGCTCAAGAGCCTACACAAGAGAATATTGATTCTTAAGGAAAATAAAAATGAAAGTTAAAACACTCGAATCTTTGGCGCAGGCAGGCCTTTTGGACGGTAAGAGAGTTCTTATCCGTTCTGACTTAAATGCGCCGCGTGATGATGAAGGTCGTATCACCAATGAAAAGCGCCTTGTCGCTAGCGTCCCAGCGATTCGTCTCGCTTTGGATGCGGGTGCTGCTGTGATGGTGATGAGCCATCTTGGTCGCCCGACAGAAGGTGAATTCAATGAACGCGCCGATAGCTTAGCCGCTATCGCTGTTCGCATGAGTGAGCTCGTTGGTAAGCCCATGAAGCTCGTGCGCAACTACCTCGATGGCGTGGATGTTAAGCCTGGCGAACTCGTCATGCTCGAAAACTGCCGCTGCAATAAGGGCGAAAAGAAAAACGACGAAGCGCTTGCCAAGAAATACGCCGCGCTTTGCGACGTGTATGTAAACGACGCTTTCGGTACATCGCACCGTGCGCAAGCCTCCACAGAAGGCGTTGCACGCTTTGCTCCGATAGCTTGTGCTGGCCCCTTGATGGCTGCCGAAATCGGCGCCTTAACTAAGGCTGTTGCTGAAGCCAAGCACCCGCTCGTTGCTATCGTCGGTGGCTCGAAGGTTTCTACGAAGTTGACGATTTTGAGCAATTTAGCTGAAAAAGTCGATCAACTTATCGTCGGTGGTGGCATCGCCAATACATTCCTTTTGGCCGCAGGTCACAAGATTGGTAAGTCGCTTGCCGAGCCCGAACTCGTCGAAGAATGCCAGAAGGTTCTCGCTAAGCTTGCGGAAAAAGGCGCCACATTGCCGCTTCCGACAGATGTGGTTGTTGCCAAAGAATTTAGCGAAACAGCCGAACATCGCGTTTGCAATGTTGACGATATCGCCGACGATGAGATGATTTTGGACGTTGGCCCGAATTCTGCGAAGGCTTTAGCCGATGTGATCTCCAAGGCAGAAACCATCGTTTGGAATGGCCCCGTGGGCGTCTTTGAAATGAAGCCCTTTGCCGATGGCACACGTGTTCTCGGTGAAGCGATTGCCAAGCGCACATCGGAAGGCGCCTTCTCGATTGTTGGCGGCGGCGATACGATTAACGCCTTAAGCGTCTTTGGTATCACCAATAAGGTAAGCTACATTTCCACAGGCGGTGGCGCCTTCCTCGAATTCCTCGAAGGTAAGACACTTCCTGCTATCGCAGCCCTCGAAGCTCGCGCAGAGAAGTAAAATAGCGAAGATTCTCCTAGAAGAAAGAAAACCGCTACCCGAAATCAACTTCGAGTAGCGGTTTTCGTATTCTAGGGAGAAAATTATTTAGGACTCGTTAGTCTTAGTCATTTTCTTATGCATGTGTTTGTGAAACCATTCCCAGCACAAGGCAACGATCACGGGACCGGCAGCGGCTGAGACAACGCCCACAACAAGAATCATCGAGAGATGATTTTTCACAAAAGGAAGGTTTCCAAAAAGGTAGCCCGCTCCGATGATGCTCACGGCCCAAATAACGGCTCCTAAGCCACTATAAAGTTCAAAGCGCCACATATTCATGCGAGCCGCACCACCGACTAAGGGAGCGAAGGCGCGAACGATTGGTACGAATCGCGCGAGGACAATGGTTTTTCCGCCATGCTTTTCGTAAAAGAGATTCGTCTTTTCGAGCTTTTTCGCGTCAATCCATTTCACCGATCCGTCGTAGATGCGTTTTCCAAGCCAGCGGCCTGTGTGAAAGCCAACGGTGTTACCTGCGCACGCTCCTAAAATCACAGAAAGCATCAAGAGCCACGGATTCATCGTTCCGGCAGCCGCTACTGTTCCTGAAACAAATAAAAGGGAGTCGCCTGGCAAGAAGGCCATCAAAACGATGCCTGTTTCACAAAAGAAGATGAGAAACATTGCCGCATAGACAAAAAGGCCATATTCATTTGCGACAGTGACAAGAAAGTGATCGGCTTGTGTAAATAGCTCGATAACTAAATCAAAAAAAGACATAACGAATCCCCGGCGAAGCTCCCCATCCTAGAGCCGCTAGATTCTAGCCGATTAAGGAGAAGTTTTTCTTTATCACTAAATGAAAAGCCGCAGACGAACAAAGATTGTTACGAGTCTGCGGCCAATAGTGAGGATGAAACAGTTTCTTACTTAAAGAAGGGGATGATTCCCACGATAAAGACCGCAAGGATAATGAGCGGCAAAATCCATGTGCAGTAAAAGCGCATGATTGTTGGCATCTTCAATCCCTTACCCGTGTTGACTTCCGTGAGGAAGTTCTTCCAACCCCAACCGCACTTTCTTGTGCAGAAAAGCGCAAAGCAAAGGGCGCCAAGCGGGAGAATGATGTTACTAACAAGGAAGTCTTCGAGGTCGAGGATGGAACTACCCGCACCCATCGGTTGAATGTTCGATAAAACGTTAAAGCCCAAGGCACACGGCAGCGAGAGAATGACAAGCGCCACGCAGCAAATCAGACTTGTCTTCGGGCGTGACCAGTGCGTTAAGTCTCTGACGCAAGAAAGGATGGTTTCACAAACAGCAAGCACGGTTGAGAATGTGGCAAAGGTCATAAATAAGAAAAAGAGCGAACCCCAAAGGCGACCTAAAGCCATTTCGTTAAAAATGTGCGGGAGCGCTTCAAAGATAAGGCTTGGACCTGCGGAGGGTTTCACGCCATAGGTAAAGCACGCCGGGAAGATAATGAGACCAGCGAGGATGGCAACAACCGTATCTAGAGCAATCACGCTAATGGATTCTTTAACAAGGCTTTGTTCTTTACCGATGTAGCTTGCAAAGATTGCCATACTACCCATACCAATACTCAAGGAGAAGAAGGCCTGATTCATCGCTCCCA
Source organism: bacterium (assembly GCA_963656505.1). Lineage (GTDB taxonomy): Bacteria > Pseudomonadota > Gammaproteobacteria > Burkholderiales > Burkholderiaceae_F > Duodenibacillus. The sequence goes on along the minus strand of CAVKJM010000001.1, from coordinate 8,673 downwards.
CAATCGTGCCACTTGTGACCTTTGAGAAGTCTGGGAGAAGGTAAAAACTCAGTCCCTCACGCGCTCCGTCTAAAACAAAGCTATGTAAGGCTAAGAAAATCATCAAAACAAAGAGAGTGCCCATCATCCATTTGGAAACTTTCTCCAATCCGTTGCGAATTGGGAAAGACAAGATTACAAACGCAGCAAGCACCGTTATCACGGTGTAAAAGCTCACAGTCGTCGCGTCAGAAAGCAATTGGCCGAAGAATTTATTGACAGCGCCTGAAGCAAGGCCCGATAAAGAGCCATTGACGCTTGAGACAAGGTAGTAGAGCATCCAGCCAGAGACAACCGTGTAAAACATCATCAAAACGACGTTGCCGACCAAGGCAATGTAGCCGTGCCAATGCCATTTCGATCCTTTGGGTTCGAGCTCTTGGTACATGCAAACGGGGCTTTTCTGAGCCGCACGACCCATGGAAAATTCCATCGTCATCACAGGAAGCCCTAAGAGGATTAAGAACAGCAGATAAACGAGAACGAAAACACCTCCGCCATTTTGTCCTGTTAGCCAAGGGAATTTCCAAACGTTACCAACACCAATAGCGCAGCCCGCACTAAGCAGCAAAAAGCCTAAACGGCTTGAAAGCCTCTCTCGTTGCATTTTTCTAATCGTCCTCTGTTAAAAGAAATCGGCGAAATGAGTTACAGATTGTAACCTGCTTCATACTCTTAACGATAAGATTCTTAGGGAAGATCCTCAGGGCGTATCAAAGGTGTGGTTTTCTCGAGAGGGTGTTTTTGCTTGAGTGGGCATAGTCTGCTCGATACAATAGGGCTCTTCTTAAAAAGAAATCCAAAGAAGCCATGAGTGAATCAACGAATCGCAGAACCATTGAAGCTCTTTCCGATGAGCTTATCAGCCAGATTGCCGCAGGTGAGGTAATCGAGCGCCCTGCCTCGGTTGTCAAAGAGCTTGTTGAAAATGCGATTGATGCTGAGTCAAAAAATATCGAAGTGCGACTTGAGGCCGGCGGCATTAAGCGCATGGTTGTTATCGATGACGGTTTTGGGATTGCCCCCGAAGAACTCGTGCTCGCTTTGCGGCGCCACGCTACAAGTAAGATTCATAACTTAGCAGAACTCGAAAGCGTGGCAAGTTTCGGTTTCCGAGGCGAAGCGCTTGCTTCGATTGCTTCGGTTGCTCGTGTTGAGATGACTAGTCGAACACCGGAATCGGCTCGCGCCTGGACCTTAGGCGAAGACGGCGTACAACCCGCGTCAGGTGCTCCTGGTACGCGCGTTCTCGTTGAAGACCTTTTTTATAAGACGCCAGCTCGCCGTAAATTTTTAAAGTCAGAGGCAACGGAAGCTTCGCACGTAAGAGATCAACTTCTTCGCCTAGCGCTTTCTCACCCGTCGGTTTCTTTTCGGCTGTTTGTCGATGGGAGAAACACGTTAACGCTTCTCGAAAGCACCGATGAAAAGCGCCGCGAGGCTGTGATGCCGCAAGAATTTGCCAAAGCCTCGCGTGAGGTTTTCTCTCAAGTGCCAGGCATGACGCTAAAGGGTGCTATTGGTCTACCGATTGCCGCGCGGACTCGCGCGGATGCGCAGTTCTTTTTTGTCAATGGTCGCTTTGTGAGAGATCGCGTTTTGCAACATGCGATTAAGGCTGCGTATTCCGATGTTTTACACGTGGCAATGCAGCCAGCGTTTTGCCTAGAACTCACGATTGACCCAGCGCGAGTTGACGTAAACGTTCATCCACAGAAAACGGAAGTGCGTTTTCGAGATTCTTCCTTAGTGCACGGCTTTGTTGCGCGAGCCATAAAAGAGGTGTTAGCTCGCATTGAGATTGATGCGGAAACAGGAGAAATTCAATCATCGAACACGCCTCAAAGCTCAGCGTCTGGCGAGATTTCAAAAAGTGAATTTAATTGGCAAAGGGCTTCATCATTTGCAACTCGAGAAACTTCGCCTATCAGTGAAGCCTCTTGGAAGGCGCTTTACGCGAAAGGAAATCTGCCTCAAAACCTTCCTTCTGATGCCTTATCAATTAAGCCCGAAGAAGGCCCTTTAGGACACGCTATTGCGCAATTAGCTGGTGTTTATATCTTGGCAGAAAATGCGCAAGGGCTTGTTGTTGTCGATATGCACGCCGCGCACGAACGCGTGACCTATGAAAAGTTAAAAAACGAAGCCGATGATCACCGAGAAGTGCAGTTGCTTCTTGTTCCTTTGCAGGTTGATGTGAGCGCTGAGGAAATGGATGCCTTTAAGGCAAATAAAGAAAACTTAGTAAAACTTGGACTAGATTTAACGCAGGCAGGAGAGAGCTCTTTATTGCTACGTTCCGTTCCCGCGATATTGGCAGGCGCTTCCTTTGATGAGGCTACTCTTGTTCGGGAAGTGCTCGATGAGTTTTCTCAGTTTGGGGATTCCGATTTAACCGTACAGCGCCGCAATAAATGTTTAGCGACGATGGCGTGCCACGGATCTGTGAGAGCCAATCGCATTCTTACGATTCCTGAAATGAACGCGTTGCTTCGTAGCATGGAACGCACCGAACGTTCTGGAGAATGCAATCATGGACGCCCCACATGGCGAGAAATCTCGCTTGCTGAACTCGATGCTTTTTTCCTAAGAGGAAAGTGATGGCTAGTGTTCGTGCTTTATTCATACTCGGCCCCACAGCATCTGGAAAAACAGCGCTCTCTTTAGAGCTAGCGCAAAAGTACCCTGTTGAGATTATCTCTGTGGACTCGGCTCTCGTTTACCGGGAAATGGATATCGGGACTGCAAAGCCAACACGTCAAGAGCGAAGTGTTTGTCCACATCATTTAATTGACGTGCGCGAGATTTCAGAAGCCTTTAGTGCGGCAGACTTTGCTTCAGAAGCTTCAAGGTTAATCGATGAGATCCGCGCGAGAGCTCGTATTCCTCTTATTGTGGGAGGCACGATGCTTTACGCTAAAGCGCTGCGCGAAGGAATAGATGAATTGCCCCCGACAGATGAAGCGATAAGAGAGGCTGTGTTAGCAGAAATCCGAGAAAAAGGACTTCCTGCGTTACGCGAAGAATTAATGCGTGTCGACCCCGTGTGTGCTGAAAAATTGGCTGCTGCCGATACGCAACGCATCGCGCGAGCTCTTGAGGTCTATCGCATGACTGGGCGCCCGATTACAAGTTTTCAAAAAGGACAGAAGGCGCCTGACGCTACGCTTCCTGTCGTAGGTCTCATGCCTACGGAAAGAAAGAGGTTGCATGAGGATATCTCGCTACGCTTTGATGCGATGATAAAGGCAGGGTTTCTCAACGAAGTAAAGCGCCTTATGAAGCGAGAAGACTTTGATAAAGAACTTCCCTCGATGCGCTCTGTGGGCTATCGGCAAGCTATCGATTTCATAGCCGGGGAAAAGACAGAGACTGAATTTCTTGATGCGGCAAAAGCCGCAACGCGCCAATTAGCTAAGCGGCAAATGACGTGGCTTCGTTCGATGCCAAAGGTGGCCTTTTTCGATCCACACACCGAAGAGAAGGCGGCATTTTTCTCTCGTGTACGTCCCATTCTCGAAAACATTCAAGAAGCCCTTTAAGAGCGCCTACAAAAAAAGAAAGAGGCCCGAAAGCGAGCCTTTTAGCGTTGATAAAGCGAATTTCTTAAATCACAACGCAGCCAGGAGCACCTGCGTCGCGCGTTACGATTTCGCCAATCTCGTAAACGGTTTCGCCTTCTTTTTTGAAGGCTTCGATTGCTTTAGCAGCATCGTCTTTACTCACAATCACTGCTAGACCAATGCCATTGTTGAAAACACGGTGCATTTCGTGGCAATTGATGTTTCCCTTTTCTTGGAGCCAATCAAAGATTGCAGGGCGCTTCCAAGAATTGGCATGAACGACACACTGCGTATTTTCAGGCAAGACGCGTGGGATGTTTTCAAGTAAACCGCCACCTGTGATATGCGCCATGCCTTTGATGGTGACTTCTTTCATCACATTTAGTGTCGATTTAACATAAATGCGTGTCGGTTCTAACGCACGTTCGCCGAGAGTCGCTCCATCAAAAGGCATATCCCAAGAGGCTCCTGCAACTTCAACAACCTTACGTATAAGAGAAAAGCCATTGGAGTGGGGGCCAGAACTCGCGAGCCCTAAGACAACGTCGCCAGCGCAAATCGTTGACCCATCGATAATTTCGTCTTTTTCCACGATGCCCACAGCAAAACCAGCTAGATCGTATTCGCCTGCCGGATACATGCCGGGCATTTCAGCGGTTTCCCCGCCGATTAAGGCGCAGCCTGAAATTTCGCAACCCTTAGCAATGCCTGTGACAACGCGTGTTGCCGTATCCACATCGAGCTTTCCACATCCATAGTAGTCAAGGAAGAAAACCGGTTTCGCACCTTGTACGAGAATGTCATTGACACTCATGGCAACGAGGTCTTGCCCAACGGTATCGTGTTTATTTAAGGCAAAAGCGAGCATGAGCTTTGTCCCGACGCCGTCGGTTCCCGAAACGAGAACGGGATTTTTGTACTCTTTTCCGATTTCAAAGAGAGCGCCGAATCCACCAATTGAACCGAGAACGCCAGGAATCATGGTGCGTTTGGCAGCGGGTTTAATCCGTTCAACGAGCTCATCGCCTGCATCAATGGAAACGCCAGCGGCAGCATAGGACAGTTCCGTCATGGGGTAAAAACCTTATAAAAAAATAAGAAAAAAGAAAAGCTTTCGCGGTAAAATCGCGCCTACTCTTCGTAGGGCCTCGCCATTTTAGCCGAAGCGATGTGACCCGCGATGTAGGTTGTATCGTTGTTTAATGTTTAATTGCTTGTGAAAGAAAAGCCGCATCAACTTTCTCTTGGATTATCAACGCCGCCCAAACCGACGCTTGATAATTTTGTCGTCGGCAATAACGCAGAAGCGTTAGCGGCGCTTAACCAATTTCTCCAAGGAACAGGTCCCCAATTTCTATATTTGTGGGGCTCGCACGGTTGTGGCTGTACGCATCTTGTGCGCGCTGTGCTTTCTAGTGAGAAAGAGCGCATCCCCTCTTTTAAAGAGGGCGTTACCCTTTATGGCGTAGACGATGTGGATACGCTTACAGTATCTGAGCAAGAAGCGCTTTTTACCTTAATGAATGAAGTGAGAGCACATCCTGCGACGCGACTTTTAATTGCCGGCCACGCCCCTGTGCATGAATTAAGCATTCGCGCCGATATCCGAAGCCGCCTTTCTTGGGGCCTTGTTTTTGAGTTGCAGTACTTGGATGATGAAAGCGCGGCAAAAGAATTCGTTAGGCAGGCAGCAGAACGCGGCATTGAACTTGATAAGGAAGTGCAGCATTGGATTGCCATTCACTGCCCGAGAGATATGCGTAGCTTACGATCGCTATTGGATGGGATCGATCGGTATGCGATGGAAAAAAAGCGCAAGGTCACGCTTCCTCTTGTTCTTGAATTTACGCGCAATGGAGGTCAGGAGTGAATCTAGCGATTTTTGATTTAGACCACACGCTGCTTCCTTTGGATTGCGAGTGGCACTGGATTAACTTTGTCGCTGCTAAAGCTGGTTTAAATCCCAAAGAGGCTTTTGCGCCATTAAAGCCCTTGTATGCCGATTACTACGAAAGGCATATTCTGGATTCGGATGCCTTTAGCGACTTTCAGTTGCACTTTATGGCTGGATTTAAACGAAGCCAATTGGATGCGTGGCGAAGCGAATTTGTCAAAGAAAAGGTGATTCCTGTCGTTTCAGAAAAGGCGTTTAATTTAGTTAAGTCACACCGCGAAAAGGGTGATATGACAGCCGTATGCTCTGGAACGTATGCGTATTTGGTGGAACCAATTTCAGAGTTTTTTGGCTTTGATGCCATCCTGTGCGGCGTGCCCGAAATGACTGAGGACGGCAACTTCACAGGTCGCCTTGTGGGACCGAATAGTTTTGGTGCCAATAAAGTGATTTTTGTAAAGAACTATTTGCGCGAGTGCGGCAAGACTTTCGAGAAACTTTACTTTTATTCGGATTCTCTTAACGATAAGCCCTTGTTTGATTTTGTTGCCTCAAAGGGTGGCGTTTGTGTTGCGACCAATGCCGATGCAGATTTACTACGCTTAGCCAAAGAACAAGGCTGGAAGTCGCTTACGCTTTATGAGGTAGGAAGTGACTCTCGAGGCCACGCTGTGCGTCAAGTTTTAGGTGTTTAAGTAATGTTGGATTGCGTTAAAGGATTCATTCGTAAACTCACAGGTAAGCGCAAGACGGTCTATAACCGTGAGCCGCGCATTGTTGGTCCTAAAGAGCACGGAATTGATCCTGAACTTGTAAGTTGGCAAGCACGGAAAACGTGCGAACTCTTACAGAAAAAAGGATTTAAGGCCTACATCGTGGGTGGCGCAGTAAGAGACTTGTTGCTTGGTGTTCGTCCCAAGGACTTCGATGTCGCAACCGATGCCACTCCAAGTGAAGTCAAACGCATTCAGCGCAGAGCAATCATCATTGGTCGTCGCTTTCAGATTGTGCACGTTGTTTTTGGCCCTGAGATCATTGAGTGCTCAACTTTTCGAGCCTTGGATGCCGCAGGTGTCCGTAAAGACGCGGAAGGACGCGTTATTAGTGACAATGTCTTTGGTCCTATGTGGGAAGACGCTGCGCGACGCGACTTTACAGCCAATGCCCTTTATTACGACCCAATTACCGAAGAAGTTCTCGATTATCACGACGGTTTGCGAGATATAAAAAAGCGCTGCTTAAGAGTGATTGGTAATCCCAAAGAACGTTATCGCGAAGATCCTGTTCGCATGATGCGTGCGATTCGCATTGCGGGAAAGTTGGGCTTTACGATCGATCGCGCAACACGTAAGCCAATTGCCGATATGGCTGAACTCCTTCACAACGTTCCAGCGGCCCGCCTTTTCGATGAGATGATGAAACTCTTTAATTGCGGGAAAGCAGAAAAGTGCTTACAGGATATGCGTGAGTATCATCTCTTGCATCCCTTGCTTCCGATTCTTGATGTAATCTTAAGTGAGCCGCAGGGCGAAGAATTTTTGATGCTTGCGATGCGCCGCACCGATGAGCGAATCGCTGTCGGTAAGAAGATTTCTCCCTCGTTTTTATTTGCGACACTACTTTGGCCGCAAGTGAAAAAACGTTGGGACGCTTACGAAAAGCGTCCAAAGACAACACACGCCATGGCTTTACTGCAAGCAACAGAAGACGTGATTGCCAATCAGGCTCGAGGATTCGTTGTGCAAAACCGTTTTATTACGGATATGCAGACAATCTGGATGCTTCAGTTGCGATTTGAACGCCGTACAGGAAAGAATCCATACACGCTTATTTTGCATCCGAAATATCGGGCAGCTTATGACTTTATGCTTTTACGCAATCAGCTCGGACACGTTTCTGCCGAGCAAGTGCATTGGTGGGAGACGTTTGTTGCCTCCGATGACGCGACACGCCAAGAGATGATTGCAATCGAGGAAGCCAAAGCTCCGAAATCGACAAGATCTCGGAGAAGAAGGCCTCGTGCAAAAACGCCGAACAAAGCGCCCCAAGAAGGAACTCTTCAAACTAAAACCGAGGAAGCGCCAGAGGTTAAAAAGCCAAGAGTTCGTCGTAGAAAGCCAAGAGCAAAAGCCGCTGTTTTAGGCACTCCCGCTCAAAGCCCAAAGGAGACCTCCTAAAGTGGCCTCGTTAATCGATTTGCGGCAAGAAAGTCCTGTTCTTGCCTACATTGGTCTTGGCGCAAATCTCGGAGAGAAAGCCAAAACGCTTTGCAAAGCAATTGAGGCGATTGAGTCTCTGGCCGATACCGAATGCGTTGCTACATCGTCTTTTTATAAGACGGCTCCTGTTTGCGCTACAGGCGACGATTACGTGAATGCAGTTCTAACAATTAAGACAATACTTTCTGCGCGAGAACTTTTACACGAACTTCAAAAAATCGAAACGCATTTCGGCCGCGTTCGTCCGAAAGGCATAGTCAATGCGCCAAGAACAATCGACTTGGATCTTTTGCTTTATGGCAATGTAAAAAGTGAAGATTCTGAATTGTTGCTTCCGCATCCAAGAATGAAAGAGCGTGCGTTTGTTCTTGTTCCTCTTAAAGAAATCACTTCAGGCGATTTCTTATTAGAAGGGAAAACGCTAAACGAATGGATTGGTAAGACGCTTAACCAACGTATTGAGCGCCTCGAAGAAAGAAAAGATTTTTGTAAGTCTTCGCATTAGCGAAGAATGGCAAAGGAAAATAATCATGAATTTTTTGAGTTCTATCCCAGTCGTCTTTCAGACGACTTTTCTTTTGGTGCTATCGAATTGCTTTATGACATTTGCGTGGTACGGACACTTGAAAAATCTTTCAAGCTCTCCGTGGTACGTTGCGGCGATTGTGAGTTGGTCGATTGCGCTTTTCGAGTATCTCTTACAGGTTCCTGCAAACCGCATTGGCTTTACGGAGCTCTCTTTAGCGCAACTTAAGATTTTGCAAGAAGTCATCACGCTCACGGTTTTTGTACCGTTTGCACTCATCTATATGAAGCAACCTCTTAAGCTCGATTATCTGTGGGCAGCGCTTTGCATGCTCGGAGCAGTTTATTTCATTTTCCGTTCTGCTTGATTGAGAAAGACACTACTGTCCAAAACGAAAATCCATAAAATCAAACGATCGCAAAGAAATGTAAA